>JANNTD010000382.1:0-4243 GCA_031403315.1 Planctomycetota bacterium | reverse complement strand
TTGACCAATCCACCGCCGCTGCACCATTCGTAGAGGAAGAAGTGCATGGGGAGCTAAACCGCAAGCGTGCGGCCATCGAGACGAGAAGTTTCCGACGGGCGACTAAAAGATGCCCAATTGGTCCCGCGCGTCTTCCGTCATCCGGTCGGGCGTCCAAGGTGGGTCCATCACCAGCCGTACGTCGACTTCGCCAACGCCCTCGAGTCGGCCCACGAAATCCTTCGACTGGCCCAGCAGCTGTGGTCCCGCGGGGCAGGCGGGGCTGGTCATTGTCATGTTGATGCCGACGTTCGATTTGCCGTCCGGCTGCTCGTCGATTTTGACTTCGTAGATTAGCCCCAGGTCGACCACGTTGACGAACAATTCGGGGTCGATCACCTGCTTGAGGGCTTCGCGGACTTTGTCTTCGGCAATTGGCATGATGTTCACCTCTCGCGCTATTTTACGCCTGGAGCAACCGCGCCGGCTAGTCGTCGGACAGACGCACCAGCACGCGGTCGCCGTCGATTTTCACTTCGTGGACCTTGGTCGGCTTGGTGGCCGGCATTGTGACGGCCGCGCCGGTCTTAATGGCAAATTTCGCTCCGTGCCGCGGACAGGCGATCGTGCCGGCCTCGGGATCGAGCGGCCCGTCGCTCAGCGGGCCGCCGTCGTGCGTGCAGACGTCGTCGAGCGCGTACCAGTGGCCGGCCGCGTGGATTAGCACCACCAGCCGCTCGCCCACCTCGACTAGCGTCTTGCCGGGGTCAGGCACGTCCGTCACTTTCGCCACGGGAACAAATTCCGCCATTATCGTATCGCCCAATTTGCCAGCCACGAGCCACCGAACAACAACAGCACGCCCACCACAAGGAGCGGCAATCCCAATCGCAAAGCACTCGCCGAACTCTTCCGCTCGTCGATCCGGCCAGAAACGACCGTCCGCACTCCATTGGCCGCGAGGAACAACCCCGGCAGGATGCACGCGAGACCGACGAGCCGCAACATCACGGCGACGACTCCCCAGGCTGTCATACCGCCCCGAACTCCTGGATATCGCTCACGCGGCGGCCAATCGCTTCGCCCAACGCATGACGTACGCTCTCGATCGTGATCCGATCGAACACCTGCTGAAAGAAGCCAGCGACGATCATCCGCACCGCCTCGCGCCGCGTATAGCCGCGGGCCATGGCGTAAAACACTTGGCCCTCATCCACCCGGCCCGAAGTGCTGCCGTGCGTGCAGCGGACGTCGTCGGCTTCGATCTCGAGTCCGGGGATCGAATCGGCCCGCGCGTCGCGCGAGAGCATGAGGTTATCGTTCCGCTGGTAAGCGTCGGTCCGCTGGGCCACTTTGTCGACTTTGATCATGCCCCGCCAAACGGTCCGCGAGCGATCCTGCAATGCCGATTTGTAGAGCAGATCGCTGCGACAATAGGGCGCCATGTGATGTTGATGCGTGTTGTACGAGAGATGCTGCCGACCTTCGGTGAACATCACGCCGTTGACTTGCACCTCGGCATCCGGCCCGACCAGCGCCACGTGCTGATTCACCTTGGCGAGCTTCGCGCCGAGCGCACCGATGGTCCACTGCAATCGTCCCTCGCGGCCGACGTGGGCCTTTTGATGGGCAAAGTGCCAGACCTCGTGGCCCCAATTCTGCAGATTGACATATCGCAGGCGGGCCCCCTGCTCGACGATCAATTCAATCGAGCCGCAGTGCAGCCCACCGCCGTTGGCATCTATACTGGCGGTTTCTGAAAGCAGCGTCGCTTCGGCGCCGGGCTCGAGAATCACCAGCACCTTTGCCAGATCGACGCCGCCGGTGGCGAGTGCGGCCAACGAATGCAGCGGCTCGTCGACGCGCACGCCCTTGGGCACGTAGAGCAGCGGTCCGCCTGACCAACAGGCCGCATTCAAGGCCGAAAACTTGTCTTTGAAGGGATCGACGACATGTCGCTCGAAGAACGGCCGCAGCAATTCGCCGTGTTCGGAAACCAACCGCCCCAGGCTGCCAAACAACACGCCCTTCTTGGACAACTCGGGTGCGAGCTCGCCCAACACCGAGCGACTGTCGACACTCACCGTCCGCCCGCCCAACTCGATTCCGGCCGCCAACAGCGCGTGCGGATACTCCGGACTCTCGTGCGGCGTCGGATCGGGAACGTGAAACCGATCGAGCTTGAACAGCCGAATGTCGGTCCGCATCCACTCTTCGTCGTGACTGCTGGGCATCGGCAGTTCGACGAACTGCCGCCACGCCTTGCGGCGGATCTCGGTCAGCCAGGCTGGCTCGTCGCGCGCGGCGAGAAATGCGTCAAACGCTTGTTGTGTGAACCCCGTCGAAGCAATCGCAGTGGCCATTGATCTCCAAATGTCTTTCAGTCCTCAATCGAACAATTCATCGACGGCAAACCGCCAACCAGGCACGGCTGGCTCGGCTTCGGCCTGTTCCCTGCGACGGAAGACGGCCGGCGTCTCTGGCGAATCGGCGAGGTACTTTCGTACGACGTCATCACTCAACAAATCAACATCCCAAACCACTTTCGTACCCGCCGCGAAATAATCCGCTCGCTTCGCGGCCATTTCTTTCTCCGCAGCAGTTCCATAATCGCCTTCACTGCGAATTTCGGCAGCAAAGTCGGGAGCACCGCTGACAAACCGCATGTCGGGCGCCGACTTACTAAACGCGGCATCGGGAGAAAAGCTCTTACGATTCGGTAAATCCACGATGAAAGCGACGTTGTCCGGATAAACATATCCGCCGGCGCGCGATTCATACGACATTAGGGCGTGGCAAATAACCATTCCAGCTCGGCCCGGCCGCCCTCCGGTGGGACTCATGATTCTAATCCTCCCGTCCACAATCTCTGCTTTACCATCGGTCGTGCAGAGTTCGGCGATCAACTGTTCGGTCGCTATGCCCGTTATGGTGCTCATGGCAATTCGCCTCCTGACGAAAGTGCGTCTTACCCGACGCTCCCTTCCATCTGCAATTCAATCAGCCGGTTCATTTCGACGGCGTATTCCATCGGCAGCTCTTTGATTAGCGGCTCGATGAAGCCGCTCACGATCATCGAGCTGGCTTCGGCGTCGGTCAGGCCGCGGCTTTGCAGGTAGAACAGTTGCTCCTCGCCGATCCGCGAGACGCTCGCCTCGTGCTCGACCTGCACGTCCTGCTCTTCGACTTCGATGTACGGGTACGTGTCGCTACGGCTCTGCGGATCGAGGATCAAGGCATCGCAGACGACGCTGCTCTTCGAGCCGACCGCACCGTCCTGCACCTTGCACAAACCGCGGTAGCTCGAGCGGCCGCCGTTCTTGCTGATGCTCTTCGAGATGATTCGGCTCTTCGTGTGTGGGGCACAGTGGACGACCTTCGCCCCCGCGTCCTGATGCTGGCCCTTCGATGAAAACGCGATCGAGAGAATCTCGCCGCGGGCGCCCGGCTCCATCATGTAGACGGCCGGGTATTTCATCGTCAGCCGGCTGCCCAGGTTGCCGTCGATCCACTCCATCAGCGAATCCTGATAGGCGACGGCCCGCTTGGTCACCAGGTTGTAGATGTTGTTCGCCCAGTTCTGAATCGTCGTGTACCGGCAGCGGGCGCCGCGGCGAACGACCACTTCCACCACCGCCGAGTGCAAACTCTCCGTCGTGTACATCGGCGCGGTGCAACCCTCGACGTAGTGCACTTCGGCCCCTTCGTCGACGAGGATCAGAGTCCGCTCGAATTGTCCCATCTGTTCCGCGTTGATGCGGAAATAGGCCTGTAGCGGAAACTCGATCTTGACGCCCTTCGGCACGTAGATGAACGACCCGCCCGACCAGACGGCCGAGTTGAGCGCCGCAAACTTGTTGTCCTCCGGCGGAATGATCGTGCCGAAGTACTCCTTCAACAAGTCGCCGTGCTCGCGGACAGCCGTGTCGGTGTCGGTGAAAATCACGCCCTTCTTGGCGAGGTCTTCCTGCAACGAACCGTAGACGACTTCGCTCTCGAACTGAGCCTTCACGCCGGCGAGATACTTCTTCTCCGCCTCGGGAATGCCGAGTTTTTCAAACGTGTCTTTGATTTCCGAGGGGACATCGTCCCAGGTCTTGCCCTGGTGTTCGGTCGGCTTCAAGTAGTAGAAAATGTCCTGGAAATTGATGCCGATATCCCCACCCCACCGTGGCATCGGCTTCGATTCGAAAATCTTCAGCGACCGCAGCCGGAAGTCGCGCATCCACGTCGGCTCGCGCTTCATCTCGGAGATCTCGGAGAC
>JANNTD010000381.1:0-8881 GCA_031403315.1 Planctomycetota bacterium | reverse complement strand
ACCCACCGCGGTGCGAGGTGGGCAAAGTCGTTCGCGGGGCTCACCACGTTGGCGGCAATGTTCGTGGCCAGGGTGGCGATGCAGAGCGAGAGCATCGCCACAAAGAGCACGAATGGGTTGGTGAATTCGCTGAGCACCACGACCGGATCCCAAATCGTTTCGCCGTAGATGACGGCGGTAGCGCTCGTCACCGCGACGCCGATGAACGAGAACAGCGCCATCGTCGTCGGCAGCCCGAGCGCCTGGCCCATTACCTGGTCGCGCTGCGAGTACGCGTAGCGGCTAAAATCGGGGATGTTAAGCGACAGCGTGGCCCAGAAGCCGACGTTCGCCGTGAGCGACGCAAAGAAGAACGGCCAGAACTGGCCCGCCTTCGCCCCGCCCGCCACGAACGCCGACGGCTTGGCGAGCATCGGCCCAAAACCGTGCGCCGCATAGTAGGCCCATCCCAAGAGCACGAGCCCCAGCACGATCAACAGCGGCGCCTTGATGTTCAAGAGAATCCGAATCGACTCGATTCCCTTGTAGATGACCCACATGTTGATTGCCCAGAAAAAGAGAAAGCAGCCGACCTGTGCGGCGTTGATGTCGATCACCGGAATGTTCTCGAGCTTCTCCCAGGCCGGAATGAACTCGAGCAGGATCTTGTAAATCGCCCAGCCGCCGATCCACGTCTGGATGCCGAACCAGCCGCAGGCCACGAGTGCTCGCAGGAGCGCCGGCACGTTGGCACCAAGAAGGCCGAACGACGACCGGCAGTAGACGGGAAACGGAATGCCGTACTTCGTGCCCGCGTGCGCATTGAGCACCATCGGCACGAGCACAATGAGATTGCCCAAAAAAATCGTCAGCACCGCCTGCCACCAGTTCATGCCCTCCTCGATCATTCCCGAGGCGAGCATGTAGGTCGGCACGCAGGCCGACATCGAGATCCAGAGCACGGCCATGTCGCGCGTCGACCACCGCCGACCCGAGCGCGGCACGGGAGCCATGTCGTGGCTGTAATAAGGCGAGCCGGAGACGTCGGTCGTGAGCTCTTCGATGCCGTCGTTGATGGCACCGGGAGATAAGCGAGCAGAAACGGTCATGCGATGGCCCTTGTTACCCAACTGCAGCAGGTGCGCGCCGGCGAGACTGGCTGCCACACGTCTCCAGTACATTCACTGCGCTGGCAAACGTCAACATCAGTCGTTAGAATCGGGGTGAAAACTAGGCCACACTCGCCCGCCACAATCGCCTCTTGGGGAGACCCTGCAAATGGCCACCGAATTGCGTCCCTCGCTGCCGATCATCGACCACCGGCCGGAGCCCTACACCGGTCCGTCGCGCGACCAGGTGCTGGCCCTGCGGCATCAATACCTGTCGCCGGGCATCATTACCTACTATCGCGACCCGCTGATGATCGTCGAAGGCCACATGCAGTACGTGTGGGACGAGACGGGCCGGCGGTACCTCGATGCCTTCGCCGGCATCGTCACGATCAGCGTCGGCCACTGCCATCCGAAAATCGTCGAACGGGTCCGCGAGCAGACCGGCCGGCTGCAGCACACGACGACGATCTACCTCCACCCGACGATCGTCGAGTTTGCCGAGAAGCTGGCCGAGAAGATGCCGGCCGGGCTCACGCGCAGCTACTTCACCAACAGCGGCAGCGAGGCCAACGAGGTCGCCATCCTTTCGGCCCGCGAGTTCACCGGCAATCAGCCCGTGATCGCCCTGCGTAACGGCTACCACGGCGGCACGTCCGTCCCGATGGCGCTGACCGCGCACGGCAGTTGGAAGTTCAAGTCGAACAACACGACGAACATCCACCACACGCACCCCGGCTACTGCTACCGCTGCCCCTACGGGCTGGAGTATCCGTCCTGCGATCTCAAGTGTGCCCACGACGTGAAGAACGTGATCCAATACGAGACGCACGGCGAGATCGCCTGCTTCATCGGCGAGCCGATTCAGGGCGTCGGCGGCACGATCACGCCGCCTAAGGAATTTTTTGGAATCGTCTACGACATCGTCCGCCAACACGGCGGGCTGTGCATTGCCGACGAAGTGCAAGGCGGCTTCGGCCGCACTGGTGAACACTATTGGGCCCACCAGAATTACGATGTCGTGCCCGACATGATCACCATGGCCAAGGGCATCGGCAACGGCGCCCCGCTCGGCGCGATGACCACGACCGAGCGCATCTCCGCCGTGATGAAGAATCGCATCCACTTCAACACCTTCGGCGGCAACCCGATCAGCATGACGCAGGGCCTGGCGACGCTCGAAATCATCGACGAAGAGAACATCCAGCAGAACGCGCTCGAAGTCGGCACGTACCTGAAAGCAGCCCTGCACGACCTCGAGGACAAGCACCCGATCATCGGCGAAGTCCGCGGCCTGGGCCTCATGTTGGGCGTCGAGTTGGTTCGCCACCGCCAGACCAAGGAGCCAGCGAACACGGAAGCGGCCGCCGCGATGGAAAAGATAAAAGAGCGCGGCGTGCTGATCGGCAAAGGCGGCCTGTTCGGCAACACGCTCCGCATCAAACCGCCGATGTGCATCAACAAAGACGATGCCGACTACCTGATCGCCATGCTCGACGAGGTGCTGAGCGAGATCGAGGCGACGAACAAGAAGAAGTAGGATTTACCACAGAGACACAGAGAGCACGGAGAAGAAAAGAGAGATTGCAAAATGCAAAGTGCAAATTGAAAAATGCAAAGTGCGGAACTCCATATTTTTCCATTTGCAATTCTCATTTTGCAATTTGCAATTGCTTCGCCTTTCTCCTCCGTGTCTCCGTGGTCAACTTCTGCATTTCTAGCCGGGGATGGTTCGATGCTCGGCTCTGTGTGGCGTGACCTGCGATCTTCTTGGCTGCAGTTGGCGATTGTCGATTCGCTCTACAAGCTGCTGGCGTTTCTCGTGCTTTGGCCGGTGATCGGCTTGGCGCTGCGGCTCTTTGTCGAGCTTTCGGGGCGCGACGATCTGGCGGATGACGACATTGTTGCATTTCTGCTGGGGCCGATCGGTTGGGCAGCGTGCGTGGTGATTGGGGCGCTGTGGGTGGCGATTCTCGCGCTGCAGCAAGCGGCGCTCATGGAAATTATCGTGCGGCGCGACGCGGGCGACGGTGTTTCCGGTGATGGTGGCGTTGCCGCGGCGCTGTGGAGCACGACGCGACGGGCGCCGAGTGTGCTGCGGCTGGCGGGGCAGCTTACGTGGCGGCTGTTGGCGGTCGCGGTGCCGTTTCTGGCTGTGGGGGGCGCTCTCTATTGGTGGCTGTTGACGGAGCACGATATCAACTACTATCTCGACCTGCAGCCGCCGGAGTTCTGGTGGGCGGTCGCGCTCATCGGCGGTGTGCTGACGGGGATGACGCTCGTGCTCACGGTGATCCTCATTCGCTGGTGCTATGCCCTGCCCTTGGTGTTGTTTGAAAGCGCGTCGGCCCGAGCGGCACTCCAGCAAAGCAGCCAACGATCGGCCGGAAATCGTTGGCAGATTGTTGGCTGGCTCGTCGCATGGGCCAGCGCAACTTCGTTGCTCTCGGGACTCGCCTTCTGGCTCGTCGCGCAGGCAGGCGAATTCTTCGTGCCGCGGGTCTCCGGACGGGGGCCGCTGTTGATGCTGACGATCGGCGGACTGCTCAGCGCTTGGACAGCGGCGCACTTTGCCATTTCAGTGATCAGCAGCACTTCGCTCGCTGCGGTGCTCTTGAATCTGTATCGCCGTGTGGGCCACGCTCCCGACGCCCTGGCGGAGAGGGTCCGCTTGCCGCCAAAAAAGCTCCATCTCGGTGCATGGCAAATTCTTGGCGCACTCCTCGCCGCGGTCGTCGTCTCGACCGCCGTCGGCGCTGGCGCCATGTACGGCGTGCGGCTGGACGATGACACGCAGATCACCGCCCATCGCGCCGGCGCCGCGAGCGCGCCCGAGAATACCTTCGCTGCTTGCGAACAGGCCATCAAGGATCGCACCAATTGGATCGAGATCGACGTGCAGGAGACCAGCGATGGCGAGGTGGTCGTCGTCCACGACCGCGATCTGATGAAGCTCGGGAAGTCGCCGCTCAACATCTGGAATTCCACGGCCGACGAGCTGCGGGCCGTCGACGTCGGCAGCTCTTTCGACAAGCGGTTCAGCGACGTGCGGTTGGCCACGCTTGGCGAGATGCTCGACGCCGCGAAGGCGGGTAAGATCGGCGTCGTGATCGAGCTCAAACACTACGGCCATGCCCGGCGGCTCGAAGAACGCGTGGCCGCGATCGTCGAGGCCCACAAGATGGTGGACCACATCGTGATCATGTCGCTCGACGCCGCGAGCCTCCGCCGCATGCACGAACTGCGGCCGACGTGGATCTTCGGCCGGTTGACCGCGGTGCCGGTGACCGACCTTACCCGACAGAACGTCGACTTTCTGGCGGTGAGCATCCGCAATGCGACGCCCGACTTCATCCGCCGCGCTCACGCCCGCGGCAAACAAGTCTATGTGTGGACGGTGAACGACGCCCCGACGATGTTCGAAATGGTCAGCCGCGGCGCGGACAACCTGATTACCGACAAGCCTGCCCTGGCCCGCGACGTGCTCGATCAACGCGACGACATGGGCCCCATCGACCGGCTCTTCGTCGAGATCGCCGAACGCTTCGGAACGCTCCCCTCGCACATGTACCACGACGCCGAGCTATAGAAGTCTATTCCGTTTGGTGTGCCACAGCTTGCGGCGCACCAAGTTGCCTCGATCCCCAGCCAGGCACTGCTCGCCCATTGCCGTTGTTTGACCGTGGGAAGCAAGCAGTGCCGGATATGGATAGGGTCCAACCATTTCATCCGCGAGCAGTGGCACACCACGTGCAACCGGCGGGAAATCGCTTGTCGCAAAACCCTCGTAGAACTGCACTGCGACTCGGGCTATAACAGTGGTTTCGGCAATTTCGGGATCGTACGCGGAGTGAACGAGACAATGGCATTGAAGGTGAAGTCGGCGGACAGTTGCAAATTCGACTTGGTGGCCCTCGGCGAGTCGATGATTCGGCTCTCGCCGCCGGGGCACGGGCGGATTGAATTTGCCCCCGCGCTCGAAGTCTGGGTCGGCGGCGGTGAGTACAACGTCGCCTACGCGCTCTCCCGCCTTGGACTGCGAACCAGTTGGGTCGGCGGACTCAACACCTCGCCCATGGGCCGGATCATCGCCAACCACGCGCGGGCCGTCGGCATGGACATTTCGCACGCCGTCACCAAGAAGTACGACGGCGTCGGCAAGGTCGACCGCATCGGGCTCAACTTCACCGAAGTCGGCCACTCGAAGCGGGCGTCGGTGACGCTCTACGACCGCGGCCACACCGCCACATCCGGCATGAAGCCAGGCGATGTCGATTGGAAGAGACTGTTCGTCGAGGAGGGCGTCCGCTGGCTGCACACGGGCGGCATCTTCGCTGCGCTCTCCGACGGCACGCGCAAGGTCGTCGCCGAGGCCGTGAAGGCCGCCCACGAGGCCGGCACCATCGTCAGCTACGACCTTAATTTCCGCTCGAAACTCTGGTCGTCGAAAGAAGCGATCGAAACGACCAAGCCGCTCGTGCCGTACATCGACTGTCTTATTGGCAATGAAGAGGACTTCCAAAAGGTGCTCGGCTACGAGGTCGAGGGCGTCGACGTCGAGAAGGGCGGCAAGCTCGACACCACCGCGTTCAAGGCGATGGTCAACCGCGTCGTAAAGGACTATCCCAACGTGAAGGTCGTCGGCACGACACTCCGCGGCGTGAAGACGGCGCTGGTGAACGACTGGTCGGCCATCATGTGGCACGCCGGCACTTTTTACGACGGCCCCAGCTACCCGGACCTCGAAATCGAGGACCGCGTCGGCGGCGGCGACGGCTTTGCCTCCGGCTTCACTTACGGCTTCTTGGGCGGCAAAAGTCCGCAAGAGTGCGTCGACCTCGGCGTCGCCCACGGTGCCTTGCTCATGACTACTCGCGGCGACTCGAGCCAAATCACGCTCGATGAACTCGAACACGTAGCTAGCGGCGGCTCGGCACGGATCAAGCGCTAAGTGGAGGATGCAGGATTCGGGATGCGGGGTGCAGGGAATTCTGCATGTTGCATTGGCCCTGTCCCCCGCACCCCCCATCCTGCATCCTTACCTATGATCAACCTCGACAAGAACCTGACGCCCTCCGATCTGCTGCCGAAGCTCGAGCGGTTTTGGGCACGGTCGGCCCAGTGCATCGAGGCGATCGAGGTCAGTTGCCCGCCGGGGTCCGCGTCGCCGGTGTTCACCGTCGACGGCCGCTACACCGCTCGCGGCTGGACCGAGTGGACGCAGGGCTTTCAATACGGCTCGATGCTCTTGCACTTCGATGCCACCGAGGACGAGCGCTACCTTGAACTCGGCCGCGATCGGACGGTCCAAGTGATGGCCCCGCATCTGACGCACGTCGGCGTGCACGACCACGGCTTCAACAACGTCAGCACCTATGGCAACCTCTGGCGGCTGATCCAAGAGGGCGAGATCGACGCCGACGAGTGGGAGGAGCGGTACTACGAGCTCGCGCTCAAGGCGAGCGGCGCCGTGCAGGCGGCTCGCTGGTCAAAGACACGGGACGGCAGCGGTTACATCTATTCGTTCAACGGCCCGCAGTCGCTCTTCGTCGACACGATCCGCTCGTGCCGGGCGCTCGCGCTCGCCCACCAATTCGGCCACACGCTGATGGGCGAACGCGACGAGCGGATCAACCTGCTCCAGCGGCTTGTGGAGCATGCGAACAACACGGCCCGCTTCAACATCTGGTACGGCGACCAGCGCGATGCGTACGACGTGGCCGGCCGCACCGCCCACGAGTCGGTCTTCAACACCACGAACGGCGACTACCGCTGCCCCTCGTCGCAGCAAGGTTACTCGCCTTTCAGCACGTGGACTCGCGGCCTGGCCTGGGCGATGCTCGGATTCGCGGAAGAGCTCGAGTGGCTGCGAACGCGGAGCGACGATGAGCTCGACGCCATCGGCGGCCGGACCGCGATCGAAGCGACCTTCTTGAAGGCCGCCCGGGCGACGTGCGACTTCTACATCACCAACACGCCCGTCGACGGCATCCCCTATTGGGACACCGGCGCCCCCGACCTCGCGCATCTCGGCGACTACCGCGACCGTCCCGCCGATCCGCAGAACGACTACGAACCGGTCGACAGCTCAGCCGCCGCAATCGCCGCGCAGGGCCTGTTGCGGCTCGGGCACTACCTTGTCTACGAGCGCGGCGAGGCCAAGGCCGGCGTCCGCTACGTCGAAGCCGGCCTCACCACGCTCAACACGCTCGTCTCCGAGCCGTATCTGTCGACCGACGTGAAGCACCAAGGCCTGATCCTGCACTCGGTCTACCACCGGCCGAACGGCTGGGATCACATTCTGCCCGGACGCAAGGTGCCTTGTGGCGAATCGAGCATGTGGGGCGACTACCACGCCCGCGAGGCGGCGCTGTATGTTCAACGCTTGGCCGAAAACGCACCGTATTACACCTTCTTCGGCCCGACCGAAAAATAGTTTCACCACAGAGACACAGAGAGCACAGAGAGGAGTTGCAAATTGAAAAATGCCGAGTTTTCCTATTTGCATTGCCTCGTCGTTTTTCTTCTCCGTGTCCTCTGTGCCTCTGTGGTGAATCCTTTGTCGCATTGAAATAAGGGAAGCGACCTTTGGCCAAGAATGTAAAGAGAGTCGCGTTGGTTACCGGCGGCGGGCGCGGGATTGGCCGCGGGATCGCCGAATGCCTTGCCGAGAGCGGGTTTGATCTGGCGATCAATGGCGTTCGCGATGTTGCTCAAGTCGCCGACACGATCGACGCCTTGGAAAAGCGCGGGGCGGCGGTTATCTACTGCCAGGGCAACGTGGCGGAACCGGCCGACCGGCAGGCGATCATCGACGGCGTGCGGAAGCGCTTCGGCCGGCTCGACGTGCTGGTGAATAACGCCGGTGTCGCCCCCGAGGTGCGGGCCGACATTCTCGACGCCACAGAAGAAAGTTTTGACCGGCTGATCGCCATCAATTTGAAGGGGCCGTATTTTCTCACGCAACTTGCCGCCCGCTGGATGGTTGACGAGCGGAAGGTTGACTCGGCATTCAATGGCGTCATCGTCAACATTTCGTCGGTCAGCGCGACCGAAGCCTCGATCAACCGCGGCGACTATTGCATCAGCAAGGCCGGCATCGCCATGGCCACGCAGCTCTGGGCCCACCGACTCGCCGAGTTCGGCATCGCCGTCTACGAAGTCCGCCCCGGCATCATCACGACCGACATGACGGCCGCGGTCAAAGAGAAATACGACCAGCTCTTCGCCGAGGGCCTGACGGTCGAAAACCGCTGGGGCGAGCCCGCTGACGTCGGCCGCGCCGTCGCCATGCTCGCTCGCGGCGAACTAACGTATGCCACCGGCAACGTGCTCCACATCGACGGCGGTCTAACGCTGCGGCGGCTATAATCGAAGTCGGCTATTGATCGGAGTTTGTGGAACATGCACGAAGTGCTCGAACATCTCGGCCGGCTGCGGCTGGTGCCGATGGTGGTGATGGACGAGGCGGCCCACGCCGACGGGTTCGGCGACGCGCTGGTGGCCGGCGGGCTGCCGGTCGCGGAGGTGACGTTTCGCACCGACGCGGCGGCGGAATCGATTCGCCGGCTCGCCAAGCGCGGCGACTTGCTCGTCGGGGCGGGCACGGTGCTCACCAAGGAGCAGGCCGACCGGGCGATCGACGCGGGAGCGGCGTTCATTGTCGCGCCGGGCACCAATCCGCCGGTGATCGATCATTGCCTCTTGCGGAGCGTGCCGATCGTGCCGGGCGTGGCGACGCCGACCGACATCGATTTGGCCATGTCATTCGGGCTCTCGACGGTGAAGTTCTT
>JANNTD010000380.1:0-8154 GCA_031403315.1 Planctomycetota bacterium | reverse complement strand
TGGGGGGTGGGGATGCCGTCGGTTCGCTCGGCGCGTACCGGCGGCGGGCCGTGTGGGCATCGCTCGCTCAGGAGTCGTAGCCGAAGCCGCTGGGGTTGTTTGACATTCTCCCTCTCCCTTCGGGTGTGGGCGTGGGTGAGGGTGCGTTGCCGCCGATGTCGCTTCGTGAAGAAGTTGTCGCCGACTACCGCTCGGCTGGTTTGTCGCTGCGGGCTCATCCGATTTCGTTCCACCGCCGCGAGCTCGACGCGCTGGGCATCACGCCGGCGAGCCGGCTGCCGGAGCTCGCCAACGAAGCCCCGGTCCGCGTGGCGGGGCTCGTGCTCCTGCGGCAGCGGCCCGGCACTGCAAAGGGGATCACGTTCGTGACGCTTGAAGACGAAACCGGCACGGTGAATCTCGTGGTGCATCAGCACACTTGGGATCGCTACTACCGCGTCGCCCGCAGTGCCCCGGCCTGGATCGCCCACGGCCACGTCCAAACCACGCGCGGCGATCCAGCGGCGCGAGAACATGCCGCGGCCGTGATCCACGTCGTCGTCCGCCGGCTCGAAGCGCTCGCCGAAGGGCTCGGAGCGCTCGAGGTGAAGTCGCGCGATTTTCGCTAACCAGATTCGAAATTGGGAGGGCGAAGCTCCCACTAAACCATTGTCGTGCCCTCAATTGGCTCGGCGGGAGCCTCGCCCTCCCGCTTCGCGATCATACGCTTTCCCCCGCGAGCCAGCCGGTGCTGAAAGCGGCCTGAAAGTTGTAGCCGCCGATGAAGCCGTCGAGATCCAAAATCTCGCCCGCCAGATACAGGTTCGGCACCAACTTGCTTTGCATGTCGCGTGAATCGACTTCATCGAGCGCGACGCCGCCGGCGGTGACCTCGGCCTTGTCGAAACCGCGCGTGCCGGTCAGGCGAATCTCGCATTTCTTTAATTGATCGATCAATCGCCCCCGGTCGGCCTTCGATAATTCCGCGCCGCGACGATCGGAGGGCACCGCCGCGCGAGTAAACAACGATTCGAACAATCGACGCGGCAGATCGTCGCCCAACAGATTGATCGCCTGCTTCCTGCCGTCGCTCGCAATCGCTGCGCGCAATCGCTCTTCCAAATCAGTAGCCGACATTGCAGGCAGAAAATCGGCGACCAGCCGAACGTCGCGTGGAGTCTTGACCGCCGTCACCGCGCGACTCACGTCCATCGCCACCGGGCCGGAGAGCCCGAAATGGGTAAATAGCAGCGAACCGCGGCGCTCGATCAGCACCCAGGGCGGCAAACCGTGGCGCCTCCGTCGACCGGTCAAATTCGTATCCACCGAGGGATCGACGACCCGTAACAGCACATCGGGAATTGTCAGCCCCGATAATTCGTGCAGCCAAATTTCATCGCTCACGAGCGGCACGAGCGCCGGCCGTGGTCGGCGGATGGTGTGCCCCAGCGCTGTGAGCCAGGCGTAGCCATCGCCGGTCGTACCGCAACCGGGATAGCTCTTGCCGCCGGTTGTCACGATCAGCTTCTCGCACGTGAGCGTCCGCTTCGTGGTGACCACGCGGAATGAATCGCCGTCGCGTTCGATGCCCGTCACGGCCTCATCCAGCGCCAACTCTGCCCCGCAGCGCTCTAGCTGGCCGAGCAATGCGTTCAGCACATCCAGCGCCCGATCGCTCTCGGGAAAAATCTTGCCACCGGGCTCGATCTTGGTCGCGAGGCCGTCGTCATTGAATAGCTCGACCAATTCCCGCGGCCCGAGCGCCGCGAGCGGTGAATGCAGGAACGATCCCGCCGAACCGAAGGCCGCGATGATTCCTGCCGCGTCGCAATCGTGCGTGATGTTGCACCGTGTGCCGCCAGACATCAATATTTTCACGCCCGGCTTGCGGTTCTTTTCCACGACAAGTGTCCGGCGGCCCCGTTCGGCGCTGCGGGCCGCGGCCAGCAACCCCGCCGCCCCGGCACCGAGAACCAACACGTCAACAGCGACGTTGGCGGAAAAACTGGCCGAGTTTGAGGGTTGGGCCATAGAATGAGGTTGCACCCCGCCGGGTTCCGATTTGCACCGAGTAGCAACGCAAAAGGCTCGGACTCCTGGTTATCATGGAGTTTCCGAGCCTTGGGGCCCCGAGCCTATTGAAGCCCGGGCCTTTTGAAGTCAGTGGACAGGGGCGGGATCGAACCGCCGACACATGGATTTTCAGTCCATTGCTCTACCAACTGAGCTACCTGTCCAGCCGCGTGGTTAGCCTCCATAATAAAGGAAAGTTGCCTGCTGTAAATGGCACGAGAGAAGGGCCATGGGAACCTGCTGCCGCACAAAATCTGCTCGCCCTGCGGGGTTGACACGCATCGCGACGTGGATGTTCGGGTTTGCCTGTGGTGCCGGTGTTCTCCTGGCGGGCGATCTTGCTTTTGCTATCAAATCGGACAGCCCCGAGGTGCGCGCGCTGGTCGACGCCGGATTGGCCGCAATGGAAAAGCCGATCGACGAGCAACAGGACGCGAATGCAATGCGGCTCGGCGGCAAATGCATCGTCGGTTTGGCGTTCGTCAAGGCCGGGAAGCCGACGCATCCTCGCGTCGATGAGGCGATCAAGGCGATTCGCACCGCCATGACCTCGGACGAAAAGATCGACGTCTATAGCAATGGCATTGTCATCGTATTCTTGTGCGAGCTCGATCCGAAACGCTATCAGCGCGAGATTCAGTGGTATCTAGATTTGCTGCGCAAGCGGCAGAAGGAACACGGCGGCTGGGGCTACGACGGCAACAGCGTAGAGGGCTTCAATCTGGTGACGGGCGACACGTCGCAGACGCAATATGGTTCGCTGGGCTATTGGTCGGCGTATCGACACGGATTTCAGATTTCACCCGAATCGCTCGAGCGTTTGACGCAGTGGTTGCTGCGAACCCAAGACCCGGCAGGCAGTTGGGGATATCAAGGGATGCCGGCTCAGAGCTCGCAGCGCATCGAGCAGAGTCAAATCAATTGCTCGATGTTGGCGGCCGGGCTGGGCAGCACGTTGATCTGCGCAGACTTGCTCGACGCCGCGCCCACCGGTCTTGGGAATGAATCGGGCTGGACTGCCGATGACATGTTGCTGGAAGACTTGCCGCCCGCTCTCAAGGCGGCGCGGGAGGAAGCCGACAAGAACCGCCCGGCGCCGGTGAAAATCCCCACCGGCAGGATCAATTTGTCCGACATTCTCGAGACGATCGACCTCGCGCGGGGATGGATGGACAAGAACTATGCCGTCGACATCGGAAAATACACGGCGTACTACTTGTATGCGACCGAGCGCTACCAGAGTTTTTACGAATCGCTGGAAGGCATCATCGAAGAAGAACCCAAGTGGTACAGCGACGGCTTTGAGTTTCTGCGGACGCATCAATTGCCGGGCGGCGGTTGGGACCAGGGTTGCGGCCGCACGGTCGACACCGCGTTCGCGGTACTGTTCTTGTTGCGCTCGACCCAGAAGAGCATCCAATCGACGCTCGGCGAGGGGACACTCGTCGGCGGCCGTGGGATTCCCGCCAACGTCGCCCGCGCCCGCATGCGGGGCAACCAGGTCGTGGTCGAACAAGTCCAGACAAACGTCGCGGAAATGCTCTCGATGATCGACGACGACGATCAGAGCCGGCTCGACGAGATTGCCCGCGATCCGACGAGTTTGGTGGTCGAGGCCGTCGACGAGGCGAGCGCGCGGCGGCTGCTACAACTGGTTCGCGGCGGGGAGCCGGCAGTGCGACTGCTGGCGGTGCGGGCGCTGGGCAGAACGGGAAACCTCGACTACGTGCCGACGCTGATCTTTGCGCTCACCGATCCGGATCGGGATGTCGTGCTCGAGGCCCGCGACGCGCTGGAGTTCGTCAGCCGACGATTCGACGGTTTCGGTCCTCCGGATGGTTTTTCCGACAAACAGCGGTTCGACGCGGTCGCGGCCTGGAAAAGCTGGTATCGCTCGCTGCGCCCCGGCGCGATGCCGGAGAACTGATTCAAGAATTCATTGTGCGGAATCGACGAGTCTTGACGAGTATTCTGGACCGATGAGTAGCGTGCCTTCCAATTCCGGTTTGCATCTCCGCGTTAGCGCGTACGACCGCGTATCCAGTTGGTTGGTCTCGCTGCTGGTGATGACGAGCGTCGTCGTAGGATCGCTGTTGTTGATTTATTTTGCGCGGAGGCTGGCGACGATCGAGGTAGCCGTGCCCGTGAGGCCGGTCACGCTCCCGAATAGCGGCGGTGGCGGTGGCGGCGACAGCCGCATGGGAACGGGGGGCGACGCCGACCTGCCGGAGTTTGCCGGTGCCGAGGAATCGACCGAGCCGCAACTGCAGAATACGCTCGATACAATCGCCGGTGCCGTCGCGCAAACCAAGCCGCTCCTGTTCAACGACCAGATCGATGCCGATGCCGCGCCATCGGTCGCACATGGCCAAATCGACACGCGGCGTCCGGGCACTTCCGGTTCCGGCGGAGGTCGCGGCACGGGCATCGGCACCGGCACGGGTTCCGGTCGCGGCCCCGGCAGTGGCGAGGGCACGGGCGGCGGCATCAGCCGCCGCGAGCCGGAGCGCGAAATTCGTTTCGAGCCGGACAATCTGCTCGAGTATGCCCAGTACCTAGACTTCTTCAAGATCGAGCTGGGTGTGTTGGGGCAGGACAATAAGATTTACTATGCTTATAATCTAAGTCAGCGGGTGCCGTCGGTCCGCGAGGGCACACCCGCCGACGAACAGCGACTGTACATGAACTCTGCCCGAGGTCGATTCGCCGCGCTCGATCGCCGACTGGCGCAGCGCGCGAACATCGTGAACCGGGGCAAGATCATTCTGCAGTTCTACCCGGAAGAGACCCAAGCGATACTCTACGGATTGGAGCGCGAGCGGGCACAATCGGCCGATCGCGCACCGGAACAGATCCTCCGCAGCGTGTATCGAGTCACCCATACCGGCAACCGCTTCGAGTTTGCCATCGACGAACAGCAGTACAAGTAGCCGCATCGGAAGCCTGGTTGGCGACGATATCTGAATCGCCCCCTGGTCGCATGAGAGTCGCGACCCCGTGCTGTTTTGGAGCGCTATGTCCGCAGAACGGTTGATCGAGTTGATTGAAGAGCGACGAGTGCTGCCCACTCAGTTAATGGAGAAACTGCGCGCGAAGATTGCCCAGTCGGATCAGTCGATGTCGGCTGCGGCGCTGGCGAAATTTCTCGTCCAGAAGAAACACCTGACTTCGCGGCAGGCGACCGATTTGCTGGCTGCTTTGCCGGAGGAAGGTTCGCGCGACGCTTCGGCTGACCGCACGTCGCAGACGCCTCCACTTCCGGCAAGTCAGGCGTTCCCTGCAAACAATGAGGGCGACGCGTCTGGCGGAAGCTCAATTTTCGAGCCGCTGCTGTTTGGCAGCAACGAGGCCGACGACGACGACGAGGATGTCTTCACGCTGACGCCGATCGAAGGGGACGAAGTCCTGGAACAGGAAAAGTTGTCGGCGGAAGAATTGAGCCGCCATGAGTTCAAGCCGACCGACGAATTTGGACAACTTAGCGCTGAGAGTATGTCATTGTCGGACCTGCCAAAAGAGCTCGCTGGCTCGCCGGATCAAAGCATTTACTTGCCTGCTGGTTCCGGAGCGCTGCGAGCGTCGCCAAGCAGCGTCATCCACCGTCGCACCGAAGCCAAGGTCAATAAGGAAGTCGCGGCGCGGGCTGCGGCCAGAACCGGGGCTCCGGCCCCCACTTTGCGAAAGAAAACCAAACGCTCGAACCAGTGGGATTCGCCGTTCCTGCTCGTGGGCGGCGGCGTGCTGGTGCTGATGATCTTGTGCGGCGGAATCGTTGCGCTGATTCTCAGTCGGCGGGGCGGCGACGAAAAACTTGCCGAAGCGCGAAAGTTCCGCGACGCCGGATCGTTCGCGCAAGCGATCACCGCCTATGAGGAGTTCGTCGTGGGCTATCCGAGCGACGCCCTGTGGAGCAACGCCCGGGCGGAGCTCGCCATGGCCAAACTCCGCCAAGCCGTCGAAGGGGGCGGCAGCTTTCAGCCGGCGCTGGCGATCGCGCAGGCCGAATTACAGGCACTGGAGAACGACAAGAATTTCGATCAGCAGCAGTTCGCCGACGCTCGGCCGGAGCTCGCCGAGCTGCTGCCGCGGATCGCTGGCGGATTGGCGGATCAGGCCGACGCGAGTGACGATCCGGCCGAGGCCGAGCGGCTGACCAAGGCCGCCGCCGAGGCGCTCGTCTTGTGTCGCAACGCGAAGTACGTGTCGAAGGAGCTCCGCGATGATGTGGCGCTCGCCGATGTCGAGGAAAAGCTGGCCCGCGTCGGCCGGCGACAGAACACGCGCGGCGACTTGGAAAACGGGCTGGCGACCATTAAAGCGGCTATCGCTTCCGGCGACACCCGCGCCGCTTACGCAGCCCACAAGCAACTGCTCGACGATCATCCGGAGCTTGCGGCCAATGACCAACTTCAAGCGATCATCGTTGAGATCTCGGCTGCCGAGAAGGCGGGCGTGAAATTCGTGGTCGACGAGCACGCGGCCGAGACCACCGAACGTCCCACGCCTTGGCTCACGGCGCTGGCGACCGGCAATCGACAAGCCACCGCCACGGCGCCGGCCAATGGCACCTTCTGTGCACGAATTGATGGTGCACTCTATGCATTCGACGTGGCGACGGGGAAATTGCTGTGGCGACGCTACGTCGGTTTCGCCGCTGGGTTGCCGCCGGTAATGGTGGGCGACAACGTCTTGGCGTTCGACGCAAAGTACCAGGAACTGCTTTCGCTCGAAGCCCGCACCGGCAAACTCGTCTGGCGGCAGGAGTTCGGCGAACCGATTGCCACGCCGCTGGCGGTGGCCGACCGGGCGTTCGTGGCCGCCGAATCGGGCCGGCTGTTCCTGATCGATCTCACTTCGGGCGCGCGGATGGGCTACCTGCAATTTGCTCAGCCACTCCGCGTGACGCCGATCGTCGATCGCACCGGCGAGCGCCTGTATCTCATCGGCGACCACTCGAACATCTACACCATTTCGCTCGAAGACCGCACGTGCCAAGGGGTCTATTACCTGGGCCATTCGAGCGGCAGCATTCGCGTGCCGCCGGCGCAGGTTCTCGACCGGCTGGCGGTGCACGAGAACGACGGCGTCTCCACTTGTCGATTGCGGATTCTCTCGTTCGACGAACGTGGTGCGGTGGCCAAAGTAGAGACCGAGCGCCGACTCAAAGGGCTTGCCGCGTCGCTGCCGCTGGTTACGTCGCGTCGCCTGATCGTGATTACGGACCGCGGCGAGTTGGATGCATTCGATGTCGGATCGGCCGACGGCGAGAAGACGCTGACGCAGGTCGCCACGCGCGAGCCGACATCGCGCGAGCCGCTCGTCCGGCACGCCCTCATGACACAAGGCGCCATCTGGATTGGCGACACGCAGCTTACCAAGTACGCGGTGGTGCCGACGGGCAACCGATTGCCAGTACAAAGCATCGACGACAGCTTTGCGCGTTCGACGTTTGACCATCCGCTCGCGCTATTCGGCACGGTGCTGGTCCACGTTCGTCGGCTCAACGAACGAGCGGGCGTGGTGGTCACGGCGATCGATGTCGATTCGGGCCGCGCGCTGTGGACCAACGAACTGGCCGTGCCGCCCGCGGCAACGCCGATCGTCGACGAGGCCAATCACACGCTGGCGTATGCCGACGTGAACGGCCTGGTCTATCGCTTCGACAGCGCGGCGCTCCGCTCGCGGGTACAGGATCAGCCATTTTCGCCCGGTCCGGCCGCGAGCGATTCGCCCAAGTTGACGGTCGGCGTGGATTTGGGCGCGGGACGGGCGGCGTTTGCAGCGCCAGGCGAATCGAATCAATTGGTGCTCTACGATCCAGCCGTCGCGCGGAATCCGACCCGTCGGACGACGCTGCCGAACAAGATCATCTGCGCGATGTCGCCATTCGGCAAAGGCGTCTTGGTGCCGCTCGAAATCGGCCAGGTATTTTATCTCGACCCGGCGGACGGACAGTCGCTCGCCACGCCGTTCCAGCCGCGTCTGCAGCCGCGGATGAAGGTGCCCTATCAGCCGGCGGCTCAAGTCGATGAAGCGGGAAGTCAGTTCGTCATCACCGACGGCCACGAGAAGATTTATCTCGTCGAACTGGTCGACCAGCCG
>JANNTD010000379.1:0-12641 GCA_031403315.1 Planctomycetota bacterium | reverse complement strand
GTTCCAAAGCGAGTGGTATCGGCACTATAAGGCGATGTTTGCCGACAAGGTGTGAACGAAGCGCAGGAGTGTTTTTACGTCGTGTTTAGAGGATGAAATAGATGAGCCTGATTCGGACTTTGGTAGTACTAGTGGCGACGGTAGTTGGCGCTTCGATGATGAATGTCATGGGGCAGGCCGCGGAGCCGGAGCAGGTTTCGTTGTGGAACGACGGGGCACCCGGCGCCCCGACCAAGTCCCGCGACGAACCGGTACTGTTCCTCACACGGCCGGCGGCCGATGTCGCGACGGACGCGGCCGTGATCGTTTGCCCCGGCGGCGGCTACGGGCATTTGTCGATGGACAAGGAAGGTAGCAAAGTCGCCGAATGGCTCAACTCGTTCGGCGCCACGGCTTTCGTGCTCCGCTATCGTCACGCCGGCACAGGGCACCAGTACCCCACGCCGATGCTGGTCGGTCAGCGGGAGATTCGCTCCGTGCGGACCCGAGCCGCTGAATGGGGACTAGTTCGCGAGATGATTGGCGTGATGGGTTTTTCCGCCGGCGGCCACCTGGCAAGCACGCTCGGCACGTATTTCGACGCCGGCGATCCGGCCGCCGCTGATCCCGTCGACCGCGCGAGTTCGCGCCCCGATTTCATGATTCTGTGCTACCCCGTAATTTCGCTCACGGCCGATTACACGCACACCGGATCGCGGGACAACCTGCTCGGCAAGAATCCGGATGCAGAACTGGTCCGCAGCCTGTCGAACGAGTTGCAAGTCACCAGCGAAACGCCGCCCGCGTTTCTGTTCCACACGGACGAAGACAGCGGCGTGCCGCCCGAGAATAGCGTCGTCTTCTACGAAGCGCTGCACCGCGCTGGCGTGCCGGCCGAATTGCACATCTATCGCAATGGCGGCCACGGCGTCGGCATGGCGCAGGACATCCCGGGCACGCGCGATTGGCCCGACCGCTGCCGCGCTTGGATCGTGGAGTGCGTGCTGCGAAAGTGAGCCGGTGTCTTCAAAACGCGCCTAAATCGCTCAGATTCAGCACATTCAGCAAAACAGCGCGCCTTCGATCGAGAGGCCCGGGCCGAACGCCAGCATCACGCAAGGCAGTTTCGTGGGCGCGTGCCGCAATCGGTCGAGAATGAAAAGCACCGTGGGTGACGACATGTTGCCGTGCTCGGCGAGCACGGCATACGAAGCTGCGAGCGCGTCGGGTTCCAGCTCAAGCGCGTCGCTACACGCCGACAAGATATGCGGGCCGCCGGGGTGCACGATCCAGCCTCGGATGTCGTCGAGGTCGAGACGGCGCTCGAAGAGCCAGTCTTCCAACCAGTCGCGGAGCGACTTGCGGATCAGGGTCGGCACCTCGGGCGACAGCGTCATCTCGAAGCCGTGGTCGCCGATTCGCCAGGTCATCGAATCGGCGGAGTCGGTCACCACGTGGGACCTTTGATCGAGCAATTGCCATTGGCCGTTTTGCGTTTTGTCGGCCGAGACGACCGCAGCCGCTGCGCCGTCGCTAAAGAGTGCGTTGGCCACCATGTGGTCGAATTGCTGCGGATATTGATGATGGATGCTGCAGATTTCGACGCAGCACAGGAGCACCTTGCTCACAGGATTTGTCTTAGCCAGCGCCGCAGCGACCCGTAGCCCGTTCATCGCTCCGTGGCAGCCCATGAAGCCGACGTGCGTCCGCGAAACGTCGCGCCGCAAGTGGAGCCGCTCGATGAGACCGACGTCGACGCCCGGCGCGCTGAAGCCGCTGCACGAGACGGTGACCAAATGGACGATCTCGTCGGCCGCGCAGCCGGCGGCGGCAAGTGCGCCGGTTGCGGCCCGGGCGGCGAGGTCCGCGGCCTCGGCCTCGTAGCGCCGCATGCGGGGCGCGGTGGTCGGGCCGCGGTCGCTCGGGCCCGTGGCGACCGGGAAGAACGACTGCGTTGCCGGATGGCCGTTCGACGATGAATCGACCAACACGCTGTGCCGCGTTTGGATGGTCGTGTGTTCGTAGAGCGCCGAGAGGGTCGCGGTCATTCGCTCGTCGTGTTGGCACATGGCGAGCGCGAGCCGCGCC
Source organism: Planctomycetota bacterium (assembly GCA_031403315.1). Taxonomy (GTDB): domain Bacteria; phylum Planctomycetota; class Planctomycetia; order Pirellulales; family Lacipirellulaceae; genus DASYDU01. The sequence continues at coordinate 10,574 of JANNTD010000379.1, read as the reverse complement.
GCGTCTTGCTGAGTGACCGATCCGTCCGGGACCGCCGTGCCTACGCCCAGAATCTGAATGTGCATGTTCCGCTATCCTCGCTGTTGTTCCGACAATTGTTGCGTTAACTGACCTGGGTGACGAATCGTCGCGCAACCCAAGGCAGGAGGCGGCAGAGGCCGATCGCCGCAGCCGCAGCCCAGGAATGGCGGAGAATCCAGGCGAGTTGGCGACAGGTGGCCTGCTGCTTGAAAACGAGCTCGCGCTGGATCGACTCCCATTCCGCCGCGAGCGGCGGTCGCCATTGGCGCGCCGCTTCGACAGCGAGGGGTGCAACGGCGAGCGCAGTCTCGAGCGCCGTTGCCATCCCTTCGCCGGAAAACGGCTCGACGTAGCCGCTCGCGTCGCCAATGACAAAGAGGCGTTCGGCCGCGACTTGGTTGGGGCGACTGGTGAGCGGCGGCGTGCCGTGCCAATCGGTTCTCAGCCAGTCCGCCCGCGTGCTTACTCCGGCAGCGCGGAGCATTTCCAGGATCAGGTCCGCCACCGTCGACTGCGCGACGGCGCGTGGATCGAGGGCCGCGGCCACGTTCAGCCGATCACGTTGGCTTGTGGCAAGGCCGACGTAGCCGTGTCGCCCGACGATCATCGTGATTTCGTCGCGGGCGAACGAGCTGGCGTGCTCCAGCGTGGCCCCAACGCCGATGCGCGAATGAGGCACGATCAACGTGCTGATTTCCGTGAGTCGTTTCAGACTCGAACGTGCCAAGCCGTCGGCGGAGATCACGGCTCGAGCAACAATTTGCACGCGGAGTGTTTGTCGCGTCAGCGTGACGATTCGTCCGCTGGCCGTGAGTTGCGGTTCGACGCAGGCCTGCACGCCGTCGAAGAACGTGGCCCCGGCGCGCGTCGCTTCCTGAGCCAGCACACTATCGAACAGCGCGCGATCGACGACCCGCATGTCGGGCAGCGCGAATCGGGCCTGTTGGTTGCCGACGATCCAGCGCAGCGTGTGCACGCTGGCCGCGTCGCAGGCCTCGAGCACGTGTTGCAAACCGGCAGTTTGCAGGGCCGCGATCCCGCGTCGATTGAGGCAGCCGCCGCAGACCTTGGCACGCGGGAATCGCTTGGCGTCGACGACGAGCGTCCGCAGCCCACGCGTCGCCAATTGATGAGCCGCGAGCGCCCCGGCCGGTCCTGCGCCGATCACGACCGCGTCCCAGACGGCGTCGGCACACGATTCCAATTCGGGCGGCGACGCTTCGCTCATGCCTTCCTCCAGCTGAGCAGAAAGCGCTCCGGCCAATGGCGGCGAATCGTCGCGCCGTGCAGCCCGGCCCGCTCGGCCAGCTCGCGGGCCTCGTCGAGGCTCAGCGCGGCGCGGACCGACAGCGGGCCGTCGGTGTGAACCACCGACGATCGCGTCAGCAGTTGGCAGCCGGCCCAGACCAGTGCGAATCCCAGCCGCGAACGCACAAGGTCGTCGACGAGCACCACGCGGCGCGCGGCGGCGGCCATCCGCTGCAAAAGTTTAATTCCGTCCGCTTCCGCCAGGTGGTGCAGGAACAACGTGCAATAGATCACATCGTAGTCGGTGGGCAGCGGGTCTTCGAGCGCGTTGAGTTGGAAAAAATTCGCGGCCGCGATGCCGGCTCGCTCGGCAGCGGCCTGGGCATGACTCTCGGCCAGCGAGTTCAGGTCGCAGCCGTGCGCGTCGAACGGGATGCCGCGGCGGCGCGCAAAGTGAGCGAGACCGAGCAGCACGTCGCCGCCTCCGCAAGCAAGATCGAGCACGCGGACCGGCCGCGAACTCGTGGAAGGCGTAAACACGCCTGCCGATTCCAGACCCTGCCAGAGCACGCGGGCCGTGTTGCTCACGACGTTGCCGCGCCGCAGGCCCTCGAGTGCCTGGTGATGGAGGCGTTCGTCGAGGCCCGGCTGGTCCATCACTTCGGACCGCCGATCTCTGCGTGCGAGCGAATTTACCATCGCGCCTCCTGCGGAAAACCGCAACTCCTTGCCAGGGGCGGCCCCTGCGTTGTCAGGCATTCGACTGCGACTGTCAAGTACGCAGGTGGCGCGGGCTGCGAAAGAGACGCTGGCGGCGAGTTTGCCGCGGAAGAAAATGCAGGCTGCTGCGGAAATTCGTCGCTAAGCCGTTGCCGCAGTTGAATTTGGGGCTTGGCAAGTCGCCGCGGCTTTTCGCGAATCGGCGTCGTCGAAATCGGCCCAATCCGCAAGCGCTAAGCCGCGAGCGGCGACTACTCCTCGTCGTCGAGGTTGACATCGACCAGAAAATCGCCGCGCAAGAAATTGCGGCCCAAGAGCAGCGGGTACTGCATTTTTTCCCGGTCGTTGAGCGTCACGCGGACTTTCTTCTCAACGTCCTGCCAACGCAACTTGAGTCGCACCTCGTAACGTTCATCGTCGTCCGTCGTCGTGCGAACGGTCACGTGGTCGACGATCTTGGTGCTGATCCATTCCTGTTCGCCATCGGGGCTCTCGATGAGGATCCGGATGCGTTTGCCGACGTTGTCCGCGGGGCTCTCCGCGGCATCTTCGATCTCAAACGCTTCGTAATGGATTGAACATTTGGTCGCGCCCGTGTCGACGCGGGCCGGGAAGGGGACGCCGGTGCTGACCTCCGTGATGGTCGTGACCGGCCCGATGCGGTGGATCGTCGGTTCGTCAATCTTCTCCGCGACGACTGCATCGGTAATCGGCGCGGCGTCGGCCGAATCGATGTCTGCCGCAACCTCGGGTGGCGACGCGGGCACTTCGCGGGATTCGGCGGCGGTCGCGGCGTGTGCGACGCCGAGCGAGGAGAGGCAAAATAGCGAAACTACGAGTGACATCAACACCGCTCGACCCCCAAGTAACCGAACTTTGTCTGCGCCTGGGCGAACCGAGTGGGTGGCTGAAATCATCGTTGATTGGCCCTTTATCGAGGTCAATGCGGCGGACAATTGGATGGTAGCAGAGTGGGTGTCCGCGGGCGAGCGTTTTGTAGTGAATCGCCCCAAAGGGCGTCGAGAGCAGTTTTGGTACTGCCTCCCGATTTATTGAGACAATGCTGTTCCATCGATGTGAATCCAGGGACTGCCTCAAGTGTTTTTTGCGGTTGTTTGCAAAATTTCTGCGACACCTCGGTTTGCCGCCTGGGGTTAGAGAATTTGTGGCCGGTGAAGTTGGCGATCAGCGGCCCACTATTTTGAATTCGCGCGTCGCGCGAAGACGGCGGGACGGATTTGGTGAACCACTTGGAGGAGAGGCGATGAAACTGCGCGCACTGGTGGCGGCAACTGTGGTGTTGCTGGGGACGAGTCAGACTGTAGCGGTGAATCGAACGATCACCGGTGTGGGTAACAATCTCGTGCCTGCCCGCACGACGTGGGGGGCGGCCGAGACCGACGTGATCCGCTTCGGCTACGCGGCCGACTACCCCGACGGATTCGGCGACGCAATCTACGGCACGCCCCAGCGGCCGAACCCGCGCGACGTGAGCAACTCGCTCTGCGCGCAATCGAGCCCGGTCTACAACAATCGGCTATTGAGCGATTGGATTGTGCAATGGGGCCAGTTTCTCACGCACGACATGGATCATACCGGCAACGACGCCGCGAATAACGACTTGTTCACCGGCGGGACGGGCGACTTCAGTATCGCGGTGAACGACCCGAACGATCCGTTGGGGCCGAACCCGATTCCGTTCAATCGCTCGAATTACAATCCCGCGACGGGCACCACGGCGGTGTTGCCGGCGCCCGGCGGTACGCGGCCAAATTGGCGTGAGCAAATCAATTCGGTGACTTCGTTCATCGACGCGTCCAACGTCTATGGCTCGGACGCGACACGAGCGGCAGCGCTCCGCACATTCAGCGGCGGGAAGTTGGTGACGACGGCGGGCGGACTACTGCCCGGCTACAACACGGCCGGCCTCGAAAACGACGACCCACTGGGGGCGGGGAGCACGCTGTTCCTGGCCGGCGACGTGCGGGCGAATGAGCAGGTTGGACTCACGGCGACGCACGCGCTTTTCTTGCGCGAGCACAATCGGTTGGCCGATCGGCTGTTGGCACAGAACCCGGCGCTCAGCGACGAGCAAATCTACCAGGCCGCGCGGAAAATCGTCGGCGCGGAAATGCAGATTGTCACCTACAAGGAATTTCTGCCCGCGCTGATGGGTGCAACGGCTCCGGACGCCGAGGACTACAATTACAACCCAGCACTCGACCCGTCGATCACCAACTCGTTCGCCACGGCATTCTTCCGCTACGGCCATAGCATGCAGTCGTCGGAGTTGTTGCTGACCAACAACAACGGCAGCCCGGCGGGAAGTCTGTCGCTGCGCGACGCCTTTTTCAATCCGAACATCTTGGGAGACGCGCCGGAGACGGTCGATCTCACGCTCAAAGGTTTGGCATCGCAGGTCGCCCAGGAGAACGACGTGCTCTTGGTCGACGACATTCGCAGTTTTCTCTTCGGGCCTCCGGGGGCGGGTGGACTCGACCTGGCGTCGCTCGATATCCAACGCGGCCGCGACCACGGAATGCTCGACTATAACGCTTTCCGGCCGGCATATGGACTCACGCGACTCGCGTCGATCGCGCAGCTCACCTCGGACCCAGCCCTGCGGGCGAAGCTCGTGTCGCTCTACGGCAACATCAACCTGATCGACGCCTGGGTCGGCGGCATCGCCGAAGATCATGCGGCCGGTTCGAGCGTCGGCGCGATGGTGCTGGCGTCGCTGGTCGACCAGTTTACGCGGCTCCGCGACGGCGATCGCCTGTTCTACGTCGCCGACGCCGACTTGCAGACAGCGATGTTCCAGGCGGCGATCGACCTCGATTCGATCACGCTCGCCGAAATCATCCGGCTCAACACAGGAATCACCAATCTGCAGGACAACGTGTTCTTCGCCGCGACGCCGGGGCTGGCCGGCGACTTCAATTTCGACGGCGTCGTCGATGGAGCGGACTACACCGTGTGGCGCGACGCACTGGACGACGAGGTGTCGCCGTTCCAAGGGGCCGACGCGACCGGCGACGGACTCGTGACACAGGCGGATTATACCGTGTGGAAGAGCAATTTTGGCATGACATTAGGTGCGGGTTCGGCGAGCGGAGCAAGCGGGGTTCAGGCAGTGCCCGAACCGGCGAGTCTCATGTTGCTGGCAGTCGGAATGACCGGTCTTGTCGCGACAAATCGCCGGAGACAGGCTGGCAGTTAGTGTCCCAAAACTATTTGAACCGCCAAGGGCGCCAAGTTCGCCAAGAAACTGAGAAGAATCGCATATTCTCCATGTGACCTTGGCGTCCTTGGCGGTTTGATTCATTCTGTTCGACGCTCTTCAGCTCCAGGCGGACTTTCGCCGACCCTTCTCGCTTGTTCGCTCCTGCGGCGGCGGCTATCATCGCCCGCCCTGTTCATCGTTCGCAGCGTGGTGCGCGATTGTTCCCTCAAACATGGAGGATCGAAGCGATGCGTGCGCGGTCTTTATGGTACGGCGCGGTATTGTTGGCATTCGGCGTAGAGGCTGCACGCGGCGAGCAGCCGCCGTCGCCCGAGCAAGCACAGGTTGCGTCGTGTCCCACGGTGCTGCCCGTGACGGACGGCGAACGCTCGATCGTGGTGCCGACCTGCGCGCCGCAAGTCGAAGCGCCGCACGTGGCCTCGCGGTTGCCGCCCACCGAGCACGATGCCGCCAAGTCGCTCTTGCAGGAAAAGCTCGCCCAGCGCGATCGGCTGCAGCGCGAAATTGCCGCGCTCCGTGAGACGACGAAGACGCCCGAGCAGGTGCTCGTGCGCGTAAGGATGTTGGAGATCAATCTCACGAAGCTGCGTCAGTCGGAGCTGGATCTGGCCACGTTTACCAATAGAAATATTGATAATACGGCGTTGGGAATCTTCGACGCCCTCGAACAGCGAAATCTCGGACAAGTGCTCGCGGCGCCGACGGTGGTGACGACCAACGGCCAGAGAGCGTCGATCAACGTGGGCGGCGAGTTTCCCATTCCGCAGCCAGGCGAAGTCGGCGGCGTCAGAATCCAGAAATACGGCATGCAACTCGATGTAACGGCCGTCGCGCTCGGCGACAACAAGGTGCGATTCAGCGTGCGGCCTCGGGTGAGCGAACTCGATACGAGCCGCGGCGTCGAGGTCGAAGGTCGACAGATACCTGCGGTGACCGTCCGCGAGTGCGATTTCAGCGGCGAGGTGGAATTCGGAGGGTCGGCCGTGCTGTCGGGATTGGTGCAAGAGCGGCCTGAGAGCGTCATGACCGCTTCAGGAGTGCGGACCGATGTACAGGAAGTCGCGCTCGTCATCGTGGTCACGCCGGAGATCGTGCGGTAGGCATATTACGCTGACTTCAATTGCTTGCCGCTGCGGCTTAGTCATCCTTGCATGTTATCTGTCGCGGATGGACTAAGGCCGCGAGTTGAGGGACGTCGAATTCGCCGAGCAGACCGAAACAGCTTAATTCCGGTGCGACTTTGAGCTCCAAGTTGCGAACGATGAATTCTTTGAGACTCGGCCACGACGCATGCAATTCGACGGCGGCGATCGCGTCGGGCTCGATAGCCGCGGCCACCAGCGCGATGATGCTCGAGCGTGGACCCAAGGCGACGAGTGTGACCGCCGAATCATCCTGGCGAGCATGCACCAATCTGGCTAGGGCAGCGAGCTGCGCGGATTGAATCCCTAACAGACGACCGCCGACCGCCGCGATCAACTGCCATTCGATGGGTTGAATCGTAGTGTTCGTTTCGCCGAAGCCGCTAAGATCGACGGCAAAGACCCGCTGGCTGTCGGCGTGCCAACGTTCGATTGTCGGGACCAGGGTTTGGCGTCCTTGATCTCCAAAGACGATCGCCGTGGCGCGCGACTCGGCGGACGCCAACTCGACGACTGGCAGCGTCCATTCGTCGCTGAACGATACCGTCGAGCGAGTCACGCGGATGCCGTCGAAATTCGTCGAGCCGACGGGTTTGAAATGGGCGACATAGTGTTCGAGGCAAATGATCTCGCGGAGTCGCTGAAGTGCGGCGGAGCGCCAGGCGGCCAGGTCCGCCGGATCGCGCGGCAACTCAGCCTGCTGGGGCAAAGTGCGGTTGATCTCGACCGCCAAACTGTGGAGAGTCGCGTTGCTTGCCGGTAGAGCGACGTTGAGTTCCTCTCTTGTTTTTAGCTCCGATTCCGCGATGCGCATCTCGCGTCGGTTGAAGTCCTGATTACCCGCGAAGAAAAAGTCTCCCACGAGTCGATAGAGGGCCTCGCGGTTGTCGCTCTCGAAGTTGTGGGTGCCTGGTTCGTGATTGACGTGGGTGTTGAGACGATTTGCGGCACCGTACAGCCGGTAAATCGGCCGCGCAGACTGTTCGAGTTGTGGCAGCGAATTGTCTGGCAGGAAACAGCACTCGTCTTTCGCGTTGTACGTCAAAAGCAGGGGGTGCGGCGCCACAATCGCCGTGAGGTGCGTGTAGTCGGCGACGGTGCACAAATCGGCAGGAATTTGTTCCGCGTCGCCCAGATCGCGCGGATGCTCGACGCGGCTGGCCATGCTGGAATAGCCGGCGACCGGGTTGGCGAGCGTGATCCGACGATCGAGAGCCGCCAACATAATTGTCTGCCAGCCGCCTCCCGAGAGCCCGGCCACGCCGACCCGGGTCTTGTCCGCCTGCGGATGGGCCAACGCCACGTCCAGTCCGCGCGTGAGAGCGAGCACGAACGGCGCGACGCCGCTGGTCCCGCACAGATCGAGTTGCACCAGCGCGTTGTGGCGATTCCCGTGGTGCTGCAACTGGCCCATGTCCAAAAACTCCAGCAGATAGGCGAGCACGCCGCGTTTGGCCAGGTTGATGCACCGCAATTGCGTTTGCGGCGTCGCATTTCCCAATTCGTCATGGCCGTTGACGTTGATGAACACCGGCGCCGGGTCGCGCAGATTCGCCGGTTCGTACAGCAAGCCGGGAAACCACATGCCGGGCAGTGCCTCGTAGCGGAACTTGCGGATGGTGTAGTCCGACGCCCCGCCAATGGTTTCCAACCACTCGACGCGAGTTGTGGCGACGCGCCACCGCGACGCTTCGCCGCGAAACACGACCTTATCGAGCACGTCGGTCCGAATCGCGTTTGCCTGTGATTCCCATTCCGCGAGGGACCGGGGAGGAAGCAATTTGGGAATTCGCGGCGCGGCATACGCCTGTAGCTCTTCGAGTGGCAACGTCGCGTCGAGAATCGGCTCGGTGGCGAACGTCGACCAGGCGGGCGCGCTCGCCGGCTTGGCAATTGGTTGTTCGGCGGCGGATGCGGCGGCCGATGCTGCCAACGCGCCGCATATCATAACGATTCGGAAGCACATAAATTGCCTGGCCCCGACGCCACCGTAACTGTGCGACTCGCAAGGACTTCAAAAAATCTTAGCCGAAATGCCTCGACCGCCGAACCAGTCTCTTCCAGTAGCAACTCTACCAGCCTGCTGCCTGGGCCGCCGGCTTTTTTTGTTGACTTACCTCTAATGAGGGGCTAAAGTCGGAGCATTGTATTTTCATCTGGATTCGCAGCTTGTCGGAACAGTATTAAGAAGGGGGAACGCTAATGGCGGTAGTTGCACGTCGGCCTTTCTCTAAGTCCGTTCGGTGCGTGGCCCATATTGTAGCCGCGCGACTTCTCCTTTTCCCTTGTCATTGTTTCAATAGTGCCGGCGCTGGTCTCTCGCGCGGCCATTACGATCGATCCGCACAACGTCGGTGCGACGAACATTTTGCCCGCTTACAACAATACCGATCCATGGCAGCCGGGCGGCGCCTATCTGATAGTTGGTTATCAGGGCGACGCAGAAATCCTCGTCAACGGCAGCAGCTCGGTCGTCGCGCCCAATACGCAAGTCAGCGTGTGGCAGCTCGGTGGATTTTCAAGAGTCACGGTCGATGGCCCTGGCGCTTCGTGGCGAGACTGGGTGGAAACTTACAACAGCTTTACGCTCGGCGGGTTCGGCGACGCGCAATTCAAAGTGCTGAACGGCGCTTTGCTCGATACGGCCGCTGGTACGATTGTTGGCCAGTCGGGCTTTAACGGCAATGTTGGCCACGTTGTCATGACGGTGTCCGGTGCCGGATCGTTGTGGAATGGGCGCGAAGGGGACATTGGGATTTCGGCCAACACTGGGTCCGAAGCGGAGCTGCGGGTGCTCGATCGCGGCGAGGTCCGGGCGCGATCTCTGGTCATTGGCGGGGGATCGGGGCGGGCGCTGGCAGAAGTTCGCGGCGCAGGCTCCAAAATAACGCTCTTCGCTCCGGGTGCCGGTTCCGCCGTGCAAGTCGTGTCTGGCGGCGATTCGGGACTTCGCATTCTCGAAGGTGGATTGGTCACCAACACGCTGGGTCTGATCGGCCAATTCGGCGACACGCCCGCCGCTTCGGCCGTCGTCGACGGAGCCGGCTCCCTGTGGAGTATGTCGAATGATTTGCTCACCGGATACGACGGCGACGGGACATTGACTGTTTCCCATGGCGGCGCTGTCCGGAGTCGACGGGGCCAATTGGGCACGCGGACCAGCGTGTTCAGCTTCACGGAGCCGAGTCCGGGCGTAGTCACAGTAGATGGGATCGGTTCTTCGTGGACGATGACCCAGGGATTGTCGATCGGCTTTAACGATCGAGGTGACATGAGCGTGAAGAACGGCGCGGTCGTCACCACTTCGAGCGTCGAATTGGGCCTGGTGATAAATGCGCCGGGAAAGTTGACCATCGACGGAGTCGGCTCGAGACTGACGGCAACCGGCCCACTCAATGTGGGATCACGAGGGACTGGAGAAGTTGGCGTGTTCAACGGCGGCGTACTCGAATCGGGCAGCGGACGCATCTCCAATCGGATCGTGGAGGTCGTCGGCGTTGGTTCGATCTGGCGCGGCGGCAGGAAGGACATTGGAGTGGCGGGAACGTTGAGTGTGCACAGCGGCGGCGAAGTGATTACGACGCCGGGAAGTATCATCGATAACCGTGGGCTGGTTACCGGTGACGGCACGCTGACGGGCACGATTTCCAATAGCGGTACCGTCCAGCCGGGAAACTCGCCCGGCACTCTGACGATCAACGGCAATTATTTGGAGTCGGCCCTCGGGAAGCTCGAGATCGAGCTAGGAAGTTCCGCTCATGATCTGCTCGACGTCGGCGGTTCGGCGGCACTTGCCGGCCGGTTGCACGTCTCGATTTTGGACGAAGGGGCGGGCACGCTTCTGCCCGAATCCGGCGACTTATTTGAAATTCTTCATGCGGACGTCAGCCGAATCGGAACATTCTCCACGGCTGCCCTGCCACCTTTGCCAAGCGATCTCGAATGGCGAATTCTGTACGGGGCAAACGCCGTGTCACTGCTCGTCGTCCCTGAGCCAAGTTCGTGGCTGATTGCCATCTGGCTCGCGTCAGCATTGTGCGCGAGCCGAATTGCTCGCCGCAGCGAGTAACCTGGCGACGACCGCAATCGGCATCACCCCAGACGCCGCGACTAGAGTTTCCCCGTGCACCAAGGGCAATGCGACCAAAATTCGCGCAGCACGCCCCAGCCGCACTTGTCGCAGGTGTCGTTGTTGTGTG
>JANNTD010000378.1:0-15420 GCA_031403315.1 Planctomycetota bacterium | reverse complement strand
CAGCAGCGTGATCGCATCGTCGCCATCATCAATCGCGGGCAGCTCAAGCCGATCCCAGTCGTCGTCGTTGGCGGTCAAATAGTCGGCAATCGCGGTGGCGACCGTGACGATGTAGTCCGGCCGGCAAATGAGCGAGAGGTGGTCGGTACAGACATGCCCGCTGCCGAGTGGCCACAACACGTTGCCGTTGAATGGAGTTCGCTCGATGTACCACGGTGCGATGCCGACCAGCGTACCCTCGTCGCTCTCTGTTTCGTCATACACCGCGAGCACGTGCAACTCGCGGTCGTCGGAGTTGCCGTAGTACTTCCACCACGTGGCGAGCCAGTTCCAAGAGCGCATCGGATAACCGGCGGCCAGAATGTTCCAAAACGTTTCCAGCGCGGCGAGTTCGGCGCGCGCGGTGATGAGGTGCGTCGTGAGCATGTTGGCCTATCAACTGGGAGTAAATCAAGTGAAGCGTCCGAGCGCAGTTTGCCGCCCTCGGGAGCTACGCAACTGTGAGCCACTGCTTAGCAAAGGCAAGCCGCAAAAAAATGGCTCCGATCGCGTGATGGCGATTGTGCGTTTTGCACCGCGCGGTCGGTTGTTGCACTGATGCAACACGTCGAGAAAAAACCACTCGTTTCGGCCCTCCACGGACGGCCAGCCCCCGCCCTGCCGATCGCCATAAAACACGTGGCAGTAGGGAGTTGCAGCGGCCCCAGCCCCGCCGCGTGAGGCTGGGGCATGGACTTTGCTTCTCATCGGGTCCAACCCCTCTGCCCCCTGCTCGCCTCCAACACCAAACACGACGCACACACGACGAGACCTTCCATGTCCCGCAGCGACGAATTCAACCTGAATCCGGCCGATCTCTTCCAGACGCTTCGCACCCACGTGAAGTGGTGGGCGATTCCGGCCGTGGCTTGTGCCGCGATCGCCGCCGCCTACTCGCTCGTCGCTCCGCGCGAATGGCGGGCGACGCAGACGCTCACATTGCGTCCCGAGGCGGCCAGCGTTTCCGAGCAGCGGCTCGGCAAGTTCTCGGACCTCTCCGAGATGAAGGTGTTGCAGGCCACGCTGCTTGAAGTCGCCAAGAGCCAGAGCGTGATCGAAGCGACGCTCAAGACAGTCGGCCCGCCGAAGAGCTGGTTCGCTGCTGCGGGCGACTGGCCCACCGCTCGCGACGTCGAAGACTTCCGCAAGCAGGTCGACATGCGTCCGCCCGGCGGTGCCGAATTCGGCCAGACCGAAGTGTTTTACCTTTCGGTACTCGACCACAACCGCGACCGGGCGGCTGCCTTGGTTGCCGCGCTCATCAACCAGCTCGATTCCCGAATGCAATCGCTCCGCGACGAGCGGGCCAAGAGCATGATGTCCGAACTCGGCAACACGGTGGCGATGGCCGAGAAAGACCTCGATGGCCGCACCTCCAAGCTGGCCAAGTTCGAAGCCGCGATCGGCGCCGATCTGGCCGAATTGCGAAATCTGAATTCTTCGTCCGGCAGCCAGAGCGAAGTCGCTCTCGAAATGCAGGCGATCGCCGGCGAACGCCGCGGCAACGACGCTCTTCGCCGCGAGAACGGGCAATTGCTCTTGCTCTTGAAGGCGGTGGAAGCAAACCCGGAACAGTTGATTGCAACCCCCAGCACGCTGCTCAAGTCGCAACCCGCGATCAGCCGGCTCAAGGACGCCCTGATCGACTCTCAAATCCGCGTCGCGAACCTGCTCGGCACCTACGCCGACGAACATCCGTTCGTGGTCGGCGCCCGCGAGGCCGAAACACTGGTCCGGCAGCAGCTGCGCGACGAAGTGGCCCTGGCGATCAAGGGCCTGGAGGTCGACCTGAGCCTCAACGGCGATCGCGACTCAGCCCTCAACGCCAAGTCGGTGGCCGGCCGCGAGCGGATTGCCCGGCTGGCCGGTTCGCGTGCCGACTATGCGAACTTGGTAGCGGCGGTCGAGAATCATACCAAGCTCGTGGAAGCTGCCCGCAAGAACCTGGCCGATGCCCGCGCGAAGCACGCGAGTGCCCACACCGCGAGCGTCATCGGTCGGATCGACGGCGTCGAAGCCGGCATCCGGCCGGTTGGCCCGGGACGCACCACGATCACCGCCGCCGGCGGTGTGGCCGGCCTGATCCTTGGCCTAGGTGTGGTGTTCCTGTTCGCGGTGCCCGTGCCGGTGATGGAGCCGTCGGTGGGCGAAGCTAAACCGCAAGCGGCGACTCCGGCCGCCAATGGCAATGTCGTGAAAGCGCCGGCGGAACCGTTTGGTTTGTTCCGCGGGATGACACTCACGGAAGCGATTCGGCAGGTCGAAAAACACGGTGCCAAATCGGCGAAATAGGCTTAGTTCGTGCCGACTGTGACCTAGATTTGAGGAGGCGGCCCGTTGGCCGCCTCCGTTTTTTGGTCGAGGCGTTTTTCATGCCGATCGTGGCGCTCATCGTCGTCGGTGCCGGACTCGTGTGGGGGGCGATCTACGCCCGTCGCGGTTCGCTGGCGCTTGGCGCCGCGGCGCTCGTCGCCGTGGCCTACGCCCTTGGCTACAACTTTTGGAACCAACACGTCGGCCCGTTGCCGCTCACACTCGATCGAATTGTGCTGGTCGGCTTGGTCGCCGCGTTCGTGGCGCAGTGGCGCGGGGGCCGCCTCGATCCGAAGCCGCTCTCGGGCAGCGATTGGCTGCTCGCTGCGCTGCTGGCGATTCTCACCGCGAGCACGCTGCTGGCCGGGACACCCGAAGTGCGAGCGCCCGATGCTTTCTCGCCGACTTGGCGACTTGTGATGAGTTTCGTCGTGCCGGCCATTCTGTATTGGATCGCGCGCGAAGTGCCGCTTTCGCACCGCGCGTGGAAAGGTTCGCTGGCGATACTTTCGGCGCTCGGCATTTACCTGGCGCTGACGGGGCTCGCCGAGATCACCGGCCAGTGGTCGCTGGTGTTTCCGCGTTACATTGCCGATCCGACGCTCGGCATCCATTTCGGCCGCGCCCGCGGACCGGAGTTGAACTCCGCCAGTCTCGGCGTGTATCTCACGGTGTGCTTGTGGTGCGCGTGGCTGCTGCGATCCGACGTACGTCGCGGTTGGCAACTGGTGCTCATGGCTGCGGTGCCGCTGATGGCGCTGGGCATCTTCGCAACGTATACGCGGTCGACCTGGATCGGCCTGCTCGCCAGCGCCGCCGTGGTTGGTTACCTGCAATTGCCGAAAAATTGGCGACTGCCGTTGTTCACGCTGGCGGCCCTCGGCGGCGTGTTGATCGCGGCCGCCACTTGGCAAAACGTCGTTGGTCTCGAGCGCGAAGGCTCGGCGAGCGAGTCGGGCCACTCCGTCGACCAACGCAAATCTTTCGCCTACGTCTCCTGGCAGATGTTCCAGGAGTACCCGGTGTTCGGCGTCGGCTTCGGCCGGTTCTACGATCGCAAGCTGCCCTACCTTTCCGATCGCTCGCAGGAGTTCGAGCTCGAATCGCTCCGCGGCCTGCACCATCACAACACGCTGTTGAGCCTGCTCACGGAAACCGGCATGCTCGGGCTCGCCGCATTTCTCGCGCTTCTGTTCGCGTGGGCGCGGAGCGCGTGGTCGCTGGTCCGCAATACGAAGTTGCCAGCCTGGGAACGTTCGCAGGGCCTGTTGATGCTCGCGGTGCTCGTGACGTATTTGTCGTCGGCCGTGTTTCACGATCTGACGCTCCTGCCCTCGCAAGAGTGGATACTGTTTCTTGTTGCGGGGCTCACGATGAATCTGCGGCTGAGCGCAGCGCCTGCTCCTGCGACCTTGGCTGAACCAGCGCGAGTCATATCGCACGCAAAAATTCCCGCTACCTCCGGCTAGCCCGATTCATGATCGAAACCATCGAACTATTTGGCATGCGGATCGCGCGTGTGACGATGCACGAGTCGGTTCGCAATGCTCTCGAGTGGTGCGCGGAGCCGCTCGGCACAGCGTGTCGTTATGTCGTAACGCCGAACGTCGACCACGCCGTGATGTTCCAGCACCGGGCCGATCTGCGCGACGCCTACGCGGACGCGTCGATGGTGCTTGCCGACGGGCTGCCGCTGGTCGTTGCGTCACGGCTCTTCGGCAGATCGCTGCCCGAGCGCGTGGCCGGGAGCGACCTCGTGCCGCACCTCTTGGCGTCGGGTGAATCAATTCGTGTATTCCTACTCGGCGCAGCGCCCGGCGTGGCGGAAACCGCCGCCGCGCGGATTCGTCAGCAATGGCTGGCGGTCGAGGTCGTCGGCACCTACTCGCCGCCGCTCGGTTTCGAAAGTGACACCGCGGAAAATGAGCGAATCCTGGCCGCGATCGCCGTTGCCCAGCCGGATCTACTCATCGTTGGCTTTGGCGCTCCGAAGCAGGAACTTTGGGTCCACAAGAATCAACGTGAGTTGCGAGCCAAGGTCGCGGTCTGTGCCGGAGCGACGATCGACTTTCTCGCCGGCCATCGCCGTCGCTCACCGGTCTGGATGCGGCGGGCCGGCCTCGAATGGCTGCACCGCGTCGCCAGCGAACCGGGCCGACTGGCCACGCGGTATGCCCGCGACGCCTGGGAGTTTCCCCAGTTGATGTGGCGCGAGTGGCGGCGGCTCTATTCTTAGCGGCAGGCGAACGACTATATTCGCTCTCATGCCTGCGGAAAGCATCCTGGTGATCGCGGTCGACGGTTTGCGCGCCGCGGCGCTCGGTGCGTATGGCAACACCGCCTTCACCACCCCGGCCCTCGACCAGCTCGCCGCCGAATCGCTGCTGTTCGACTGGTGCTACGCCGACGCGGTGGAACTGCCGACAATCTATCGTTCGCTGTGGCACTTCGGAGAGCCGCTGGCCAAATCGCTCGTCGAGCGCGGCTACACCGCGACGCTCGTGACCGACGAACCGGCCGTCTTGAATCTTGAAGGAGCCACGCATTTTCACGACTGCGTGCTGTTGCCGATAATCGAGGCCGTGCGTGCCGAAGATGTATCGCACACGGCACTCGCACGATTGTTCGCAGCGGCGAGCGACCAGATCGAAGCATCGCAAGCCGGACCCCATTTGCTGTGGGTACATTCCCAGGGAATGTACGGCCCTTGGGACGCGCCGCTCGATTTACAGGAAGAATTGCTGGCGCGCGAGGAGGGCGATCCGCCGCCCGCCGACGCACTCGACCCGCCGGACTTAATGCTCGACGGCGGCAGCGATCCCGACGCCTCGTTCCGCTGGAGCTGCGCTTACGCGGCACAAGTCATGACGCTCGATACCTGCATCGCGGATTTGTGCCGAACGTTGGGTGAAGCGGGCCGCGACAACTGGCTGGTGTTGCTCTGCGGAGTGCGCGGGTTTCCACTCGGCGAGCATGGTCGCGTGGGCGGCGTCGACGGGCGGCTCTACGCCGAGCAACTCCATGTGCCGATGCTGTGGCGGTTTCCCGACGCCAGCGGCCGACTCGTGCGGAGCGGGAAGCTGGCGTCGCTCGCCGATCTGTCGCCGTCACTACTGGCACGCGTGCGCGGCGAATCCCACATCCCCGATCGCGACGCTTTGATTGCCGCCGGGCCCGCGGCCGAGCGGTTGATTCGTACCGCCGACTGGAGCTTACGATGCGAGTCGACCGGCGCCGGCAATTTTCCTGGCGACGATTCCTGCTGCCAACTGTTCGTGAGGCCCGATGATCTTTGGGAGGCGAACGACGTGGCATCTCTTTGCCCGGAAGTCGTCGAGGGACTGCTAGCACGCCTGGGTGAGATTCCCGCACGCTGAGGCGTGCTCGGCTTGAATTCGCTCTGTTCGCGTCTAGCTGGCGTCGCTAGAATCTGCCGCCGCTCGCTGCAGGAAAGCGTTGCGAGCCAGTCACTTAGTGCCGCCGTCACCCGCGCGGGATGTCGATTTTCGCCGCCAGCGCGCGTGACACAGAACCTAAACACGGGCCTCGATCGGGACCCGCCACCATGCTCGGACAAGGACGTCCGACAATTTCGGCGTTGGTTGCCGCCCTCTGCTGGCTTGCAGGAGCGCGCTCGCTCGCTGCGCAGGAGCTGCCTGCGCCGGTCGATTCGCTCCGCATCATCGCCAACCACGATCCGCTCATCTTTGCACCCGGCGAGCAGTTTACGTTCGACCTCGAGCCGCTACTCGCGGGCGTCGAGCCAAGCACGACGATCGACATCGCGACGACGCTCACACCAGCTCGCGGCACGACGACCCTGTGGAGTACGCAGCAGCGATTGCCGGTGCCGGTCGACGGACCCGCAGTTGCCACACTCCACGTGCCAATGCCGCGACAGGAAGGCGTTTACGAAATTCGCCTGGCGGTGACGCGGCCGCCCGGTTTCCGCGAGCGATTCTTCCCCGGCGGGGGCGCACCGTTGGTAGTGCGGACGTTCCAAGTCGTCGTCCTCGACAAAGTTCCCGCCGCGCCGGCAAGCGAGGCCGAATGGCGAACCGTGCTGGAAATCGATCCCGTGAACCCAGCCTGGTCTGCCCGACTGCCAGATTGGACGCAGATTCGCCGGCTGCCTGGCGTGTCGCGACGGCCGATCGGTAGCGTCCGCACGACCGCCGTCACGCTGCCGCTCGGCGTGTTCGTCGAACTGCCGCCAACGCCGCCCGAGAAGGAACCGCATTGGCAGGCGTATCCGCTGGCAATCGAATCGGTCGGGACACCCCATCTCTTGGAAATCGAGTACCCCAACGATCGCGATCAGCACCTGGGTATCAGTATTATCGAGCCGGACGCGACGGGACGATTTACCACGATCGGACGTGACTCGGGCGTTTACGTCGAGGGGCTCGGTTCGGCCGAACGGGTCGAGAAGCAGAAACATCGCCTGGTGTTCTGGCCGCGCACCAATTCGCCGCTCGTATTGATCACGAACCAGCATCCCACGGCGTCGGCGCGATTCGGTCACCTCCGCGTGATGAAACGCACCGCGAGCACGATCGCCACGGAGCCTTGGGCCGCCGCGCCGCCGCAGGGTCGATTGGTGGCAGCCTACTTCGCGCGGCCCGTCCGCGGCGAACCGTCGGCCGCGACCGCCGGCCTCTATCTGGCCGCGAGTCCGCACGCCGACGATTGGCAGACCGTTTACACTGGTGCGTTGCAACTAGCCGAATACTTGAACTACGCCGGTTACAATGCGGCCGCGATTAACGTGATGGCCGACGGCGGATCACTCCTGCCGAGCAAACTGCTCCATACCGAGCGGCATGCCGACATCGGCCCGATCGGCGTCGAAGCCGACTTGCCTGACGCCGACGGTCTCGAGCTCTTGTTGCGCGTGTTCGACCGTGCGGGCCTCGCGCTCATGCCAACGCTCGAATTTATTGGTCCCCTTCCGGAACTCGAATCGCTCCGTCAGCGGACCGACGCCAAGATGGGAGGAATTGAGCTGGTCGGCCCCGGCGGGCTCAGCTGGCTCGAAACTCACAGTGGCGAACGCGGCCTGACACCGCATTACAACCTGCTCGATGAGCGCGTGCAGCAGGCGATGCTCGATGTGGCCCGCGAAGTCGTCCAGCGTTACGGTCGGCATCCGTCATTTGATTCGTTGGCCGTGCGGCTTTCCAGTCAAGGCTACGCGGTGTTGCCCGACCTCGAATGGGGCCTCGACGACACGACCGTTGCGACGTTCGAGCAAGAAACCGGCGTCCGACTTGCCGCCAGCGAGCAAGATCGCTTCGCCGTGCGACAGGCGTTGCTCACCGGTGAATATGCAAACACCTGGCGTGCCTGGCGGGCGGCACGGGTGACGCGGTTTTACCAGCAGCTTGCCGAATTGATGGCGTCCTCCGGCAGCCAGCGACGCCTGATACTGACCACGGAGGATCTGCTCTCGGATACGCATGCGGCTGCCAAGATGCGGCCCAACGTCGTCTCCAAAACACGGCTCGACCGGACGATGCTTGACATGGGCATCGACTGGCAAACACTAGGCAAGTCGCCGGGCGTTGTCCTCATGCCGACCCGCTATGTCGAGTCGATGGTGCCGCTCGTCGACCGGGCGGTCGACCTGTCGATCAACGACGCCTTCGCCGGAGCCGAAGCGACGTCGACCGCCGCGTTGTTCTATCATCGGCCGCAACGGCGCGATTTCGCGTCGTTCGACGCGCTCAGTCCGTTCGCCGCGCATGCCAAGTTGCTGACCCAGTCGGCGGCCCACGGCGCCGCCATGCGACAGCCCTATGTGGCTGCGCTCGCCGAGAGCGATCCGGCCATCGTGATCGACGGCGGCGAGACCGTGCCGCTCGGTCAGGAAGAATTCGTGCGTCATCTGCGATCGGTGATAAGAATGCTACCGACCAGCGCTTCCACGAGCACGCGCCGCGAGCAAAATGTCACTGTCCGAACTTACCACGACCGCGGTCAAACCGTCTGTCTCGTCGTCAACGAATGTCCGTGGCACGCCGACGTGACGATTGACGTCGTTGCCGACTCACCGACCGACGCCCATCCGCTGGTTGCTCCCCAAGACGGCGTACACCAACCGACACCGGAGCATTTTGAGGCGGGCCGCCAGCTTTGGTCGCTAACACTCGCGCCGTACGACGTTCACGCGGTGCGGTTCACTGCGGCCGATGTCGCGATCGAACAAATTCAATCGCAAGTCAGCGAAGCCGGCCGACAGGAACTAGCTGCCAAGATCACCGAATTGAAAGACCGCGATCTTACGGCAACGCCCCGCTACGCCGCCTTGAGGAATCCGAATTTTGAACCGGGTGTTGGCATCGAGCATTTGCCGGGATGGCAATCAATCGGTGAGCCGAGCCAGATGACAGCCGACCTCGACGCCACCAATCCACAAGACGGCCGGACCTGTCTCTACCTGCGAAACCGAGGCAACGGCAAGGCGACGATCGAGAGCGAATCGTTCGCCACGCCGCCGACGGGGCAGCTCGTGATGTGGGCGTTCGTCCGCGGCGAGAATATCGCCCCCGGCTCCGAATTGCGACTGGTGTTCGAGGCCGACGGAGCAGCAAAACCTTATCGGCAACTCACCGTGCTCGGCGGCAATCGCCCCGGGGCCACTCCAGTCGCCGCCGCTTGGGGAAGCGGCTATGCCTTCGGCCGCGAGGACCTACCGCTCGATTCCCGCGGACGCATGCGCGTCAAATTCGAGCTCAGCGGTCCCGGCGAAGTTTGGATCGACAACGTGCAACTGTACGACCTGTTGTTTCCACTCGATTTCTACGAGCGGAGCGGCAAGGAAAAGCTCGAGATGGTGAAATTGAGAAGTGCTGCCGACAGCGCTTTCGAAAAAGGCGAACTCGCGGAGTGTGTGAGGACACTGGAAAGTTACTGGCCGCGATTCTTGAATGCCTACACGCCGGCCGCGGCGCAAGCGATCGCCAAGCAACCGCCGCGGCAGGAAGACGTCGCTCCCGCCGCCGAAGCGGAGCCAACACCTGCGGAACCGAGCGTCGGCAGCCGCTGGTACGACATCCGGAGCTACTTGAAGCGCTAACTGGCGCTCGCCAGCTCCGCTTCGCTCGAGCGCGGGTTCGGCTCCTCGATCGGCGGATAGACTCCCGGGCCATCCGACGCGTACCACTTCGAAAGCACCTCGCGCCATGTGCCGGGCAGCTTCACCTGGCAGAAATCGGCCCGCACTTCCGCGTGTCGCGGGTGCAGCTGCGAGTACTTGATCGCGAACTTTCGCATGTCGGGGAGGCATCGCTCGGGGCCGTAGAGCACTTCAGCCAACCGATAGTGTTCGGTGATCACGTCGCGCTGCTCGTGGAGCGTCGGCGGCTCCGGCAGCGGTTGGCCCGCCGCGAGGGCCCGGCATTGGGCGAAGATCCATGGATTGCCGATCGCGCCGCGGGCCACCGTCACGCCGTCGACGCCCGTGAATTCGATCATGTCGAGACACGCATGCGCCGAAAACAAGTCGCCGCTCCCCAGCACGACGCGCGAGCCGGCATGCTGCTTTAGCTCGCGGAGGAACTCCCACCGCGAGGGACCGTCGTAGCGCTGCCGCACCGTGCGGCCGTGGACCGTGATCGCGGCCACACCCGCTACATATGCCCCGTCGAAAATCTCGAAAAACTTCTCGCAACTCTCCGGCGTGTCGTCGATGCCGCGGCGCATCTTTACTGTGACCGGAATGTGAGGCGGAACGGCGTCGCGAACGCGGCGGATGATCTCAATCGCTACCGCCGGCTGGCTGAGATGGAAGCCACCCCGACAACGGCCGAGCACCTTCTTGACCGGGCAACCGAAGTTTATGTCGATCACGTCGAAGCCGCTCTCGACGAGCCGCAATGCGGCCGGGCCGAATTGTTCGGGCTCGGCGCCCATCAATTGTCCGCCTGTCGGATGCTCGTCGTCGGCAACATGCAGTATGTGGCGAGTCCGCTGCCGCATTTTTAATTCGACGATGAACTTGTCGAGCATCACTTCGCAGAGCGTGTACGGTGCGCCGTGTCGACGAGCCAGCAGCCGCATCGGCATGTCGCTGTAGCCCGAAAGGGCCGCCTGCACGACGGGAAAGTCGAGCCGCAGCGGTCCGAGTCGCAATTCGCGGAGCATGGAAGTCATGATGTCAATTCTGGTCGCCGGGCCGCTGGTGCGTCAACGCCGATCGAGTGAGCGCGTCGTTGATTTCACGGCGGACTTCCGCGTCGTCTTCCATGCCGCGACGCTTAACAAGGGCCGCAGCGGCCTCCGGTTCGTCGTAGTTGCCGAGTGCCCAAGCGGCGGCCCCTCGCACCAACGGTTCCTCGTCGTTGAGCCCGCGACAGAGCGCCACCATCGCCGCCGACGTCGGCCGATTGCCGAGCACGATTGCCGCGTTGCGCAAGATGCCACGCCGTTTCGGCCGCCACAGCGGCGTGTGACGAAACCGTTCACGAAACGCCGCCTCATCGAGCTCAAACAGCGCAATCAAATCCAGCGGATTGTTTTCCGCCAGCGGCTCGAACAACGCTTGCCGGTTTAGCTCCGCGTGCGAGTTCCACGGACAAACCTCCTGACACACATCGCACCCAAAGAGCCACTCCCCCACACCACTCCGCAGCTCGGCCGGAATTGCCGTCTTGAGCTCGATCGTCAAATAGCTGATGCACCGCGACGCGTCGAGCACATACGGCTGCGGGAACGCATCGGTCGGACACGCGTCGAGACACGCCCGGCAAGTGCCGCAGTGGTCCGTTTCGTGCGGCTGGTCGTACACCAGCTCGAAGTCTGTCAGCAGCGCCGCGAGGAAGAACCAACTGCCTCGATCGCGATTGAGTAGCAGCGTGTGCTTGCCGATCCACCCCAGGCCGGCGAGCTGCGCGAACTCGCGCTCCAAGAGCGGCGCCGTGTCGACCACGCCGCGAATCTGCGCCGCCGGCTCCAGCCGTCGCAACCAATCCGACAATTGATTCAGCCGCTCGCGGATCAGCTCGTGATAATCGGTCGCACCCCAAGCGTAGCGCGACACCCGACCCGCGCCCGGCCGCGGCGGCACCGGCTCCGCCGAGCGATATTCCATCGCCAGCATGACGACGCTCCGTGCTCCGTCGAGGACATGCCGCGGATGCTCGTACGCATCGCGCCGGTCGGCCAAATATTGCATCTGGCCGGCGTACCCGGCTGAGAGCCAGTCGTCGAGCCGGGCGGCCCCGGCGGGCGTCACGGCGGGTGCGACACCGGCCCGGGAAAACCCCAGCCGGTCGGCCTCCAGTTTGAGTTTTGCGGTCAATTCGCCGGTTTCCATAGGCCCATTGTAGCGAGCTAGATCGTAGCGGGCGAAATCGCGGCGACCGGGCCGCCGCCCGCCGGAATCTTGTTGAAGCCGCCGGCGACCCTAATTACGCTGGAGATAGAGATTTTCGACGATCGACCCCGATCCGAAATCCGATCCGCCAATTGGTCCGTGAGGAACTCTCCGATGAAGTCGCAACTTATGATTCTACTCGTGATGGTCGCGGCCGCGTTCGCTGCCGCACCGACTGCCCAAGCGCAAGGCTACGACGGCTGCAATGGTGGCGGTTGGGGCTGGGGCTACGACATGGGTGCCCTGTACAATTCGCTCGACTACAACGTGCCCTACTTCGCGGCCCATCCGCCGGTGTATTACAGCTACCCGGTACCACGGACCTACGGCTACAGCCCATTTGCCTATCCGCCGTATGTGATGACGCCAGAAGTGGAGATGGGTGCCGCGCAACCGGTCGAGATCATCAACCCATACGTACCGAGCTCGCAGCAAGCAGAAGCCAAAGCCGATCAATCGGCGGCCGCGGCTCCCCAAGATAATCTCCAACCGCAGCCGCTGGTGATCATCAATCCGTTCGTCGCCGGCGCTGGCTCGTTTGCCAAGGCGAGCAAGTAGCCGTCGCACGCGATCGCAAGAAAACATGCTCGGGGGGCCCTTGAGCGCCTTTCACCCCTCGGGGTCGAGCCGGCGATAGCATCGCCGGTTCGCATTTTTTGGTGGACTGGGACAAGGCACGCTGCGACATCCCGTCGCAAACGCTAGCGTGCCGATGCGAGCTCGACGAACCGCTCAGGGAGTAGATAAGGGGATAAGTCCAATTTGGCCGCAATTGGACTTATCCCCTTCCCCCCTTTTTTCTCCTAGCGTTCTTGGCGCTCAATGACTGGATCTTTGGCGAGTTCGAAAACTTGGATTGGTCGCACACGGCTCCGTTTCAGCTCGTCCAAGTCGACAGGCAACGTCTCGCCTTTGTAGTGAAAATGCACGAATACCTGGCACCCGTGGATTTTCGTTTTGAGGTATTCATCGAGGCTCTGAAATGCAGCTAAATCGCGCTGAAATTCGGCTTCGCGGCTGACGAAGTTTTGCTTTCGAGCAATCGTACGCTCGAGACTAGCGATTTTGGCGTGAATCACGGTTCGTTCTACGTTGTTGCTTCCTGAGCTCGCCAACGCGCCGCATTGCGACTGCAATTCCGTAATCTCACGCCGCTGCTGACCGCATTTTGCGATATTTTGTCTGTAAATCCGCTGTTTGCGTCGCAGTTTGGCCCAGGTCAGTCCTTCGATATCACCCGAAGGTAACACATAGCCGACTCGAATTTCGAGCTGGGCAATCTTGAGTTTCGTTTGGTATTTGACATTGATGCCACAGTCAAAATCATATTTCTGAACGATTCGGTTTCCGACGTAATCGCGACTACCTGTGAACACCCGATCGGAGAATTGCACGTCGATGTCGTCGTACTCACGCAAAGCGGAAAGGACTTTTTCGCCAGCGTCCGCTGCGCTCGTTCCGCGTTGATCGGTCAGCACGGTACCGGTAATTCCAATGTCGCAATTAATGTCCTGTGGATCGACTCCTACTGGCGGCTTTGCTCGCACGCGATAGACGTTGTTGTCGAGCGTAAGCGGCAGAATCGCCGAGTACTTATCCATCGACTCGTTCCACACCAGCTGCGCATGCGTCGCAGCGGCGAACATGGCAATCGACGGAACAAGCGCGCCCAATCGCAAAAATCGAACGAGAGTCGTTTGAGACATCGTCAACATTCCTTTTTTGTTGCGGTGGCGAATTCGCAACTGTCGCCATTCCGCAGGACGCGACAATTGCTAACCGAAACGCGACGATTCTCTATTCCGAGAGACGGACGTTATGTCGCACTATCGATGCAGGGGCCAACTTCCCCTGTCCCGAGAGGTATAGGCATCATCAAGCATTTTTACGGAGCGCCCACCAATTTGCAATTGTTTCCTGGCCCATAATTTGGGCGTTCCACGTCAAATCAGGATTCCCCGCCAAAACACCGTGTCCACCAGCCCACGGAGCCATTCCGAACCGGGGCAGCAAGCGGCGCTGGCATCTGCCGTTTAGTATGGCGGCGAAGCGCTCTGGACACACTTCGTCGAGCCGCTAAGCTTGCAGCCCCAATTCACTCCAAATTCTTCTCGCTTCGAGCGGCGGCGCAGGATGCGCCGGGAAAAGGATGCCGCGGATGGAACGACTTCATCCGAACAAGTGCCTTCCGAATAGGCGCCAAGTCGCCTTCGCACTGCGCGGGTTGCTGGTCCTATGTCTCGCCGGCTGTTCGAATCAGCAGATGTCGGCGTCGAATCCGTTCATGGCGCCCGACCGCGTGCCGCCGCCGGCGACGCGCCCGATCGCACCGGGGACCGCCGCTCCCTACTATCCTGGTGATCCTGTGCCCGCGGCGCAGATTACGCCACCGTCGCCGCAGGTCGTGGCCCAAGCGCAGCCGCCCGTCGTGCCAACGGCAACCCTGCCGGTCTCCGCTGCTCCGATTCAGGCTACTCCGCAGCCGCTCGCCTTCAGCAACGAGCGGACCGTCGCTATTCCAAACGACACCGGTGATTTGCGATTTGCGTTGCCGGCACCGCCGGTCGCGCAACAAGTAGCCTCTGCACCGGCGCCCGCACCAGCGCCAGAAGTGATTCCCGCCGCGTACAACCAGCCAATCGCCCAGCAACAGGCGCTCGCCGCGTCGCTTGTGCCGACCGCCACGGCCGATGCCAATTCAAGCGGCCCCTGGCGCTCGCCGCAGGTTCCGAATTCAACCTCGCCGGTGACGCAGGCACAATTCATCCAGCCACAACCGCAACTCGGTCAACCGCCGCCGCAGCAATCGCCGCCAATCGCCGCGCCAATGCCGGTTCAGCTGCGTGCGATCCCCGCGCCGAGCGCAGTGCCGATGACCGCGCCGGCTCTGGCCCCCGCGGCGGCCCCGGTCGAGCCCACGATGATGCCACCACCACGGATGCGTTTTCCGAGCCTGACGTCGCCATCCACATGGTTCACGCCGCAGCCTGCTGCCCCCGCCAACCAGCAGCTGATCGGCTACATGGTGCCCGGCCCAAATGGCACTTCGCAGATGGTCTCCGTCGAGCAGATGCAGGCGATGGCCGGCGGCGCAGCACAACAACCGGCTGCCATCGCCAATTCCGACGGATTCCGCCCGCGCGGCAGCACCACGAAATGATTGCGGCTGCCCGTCGAGTCTACTGTGACGCCGACGCCGGTGACGCGAACTCTTTCGCGTAAGCCTTTTTTAGCACCGCCAGTAGATCGTCGGCGGTGTAGATTCGACCGGTCGGCAGGTTGAGATCCGTGCCGCTCTGTGTGCCGGCCATCATCGTGCCGACGTTGTGGCCGCTGTTGGTCGTGGCCAGGTAGGTGATGAATTCGTCGCCGCCGACGTCGCCCAACAACTGGCTCACGATCTGGTGACCCTGCGAGAGTTTGCTCAACCGGTCGAGCCGGCTATAGGTGCCTGGGCTCTGCGAAATGTTGCGCATGAATTCTTTGCCGTCGGGCGTCGAGAGCTCGCCCACCAGGAACGAATTATCGGGTAGCGCGAGCTCGACAATCTTGTCGGCGGCCGGCACATCCCAACCGGCTTGAGTGACCGCGTTGAGCGCGCCAACGACATGCTGCTGGCTCAATAGATCGCGTCGCTGGAAATCCGGTAGGGAACGAAAATAGCCGGTCAGCGCTTGAACCACTTTCTCGAT
>JANNTD010000377.1:0-3993 GCA_031403315.1 Planctomycetota bacterium | reverse complement strand
GAACATGACGGTCAACGACGTCGCGATTAACGATGTGACGCAGTTCGGCATCCGGATCGCCGACATCGACACCGGCACGATCGCGGTCAATGGCACGACGATCGACGGCCATAATCCCACAGCCACAGCCCAAGGTGTGCTGATCACCGACAGCAATGCGACGATAACCTTTGACGCCGCCACCGTGATCCAAGAATTCGACGGCACCGACTTCGAAGTGAACGGCGGCACGGGCACGATCAGCTACGCCGGCGACATCAACAACACGACGGGCCGCTCGGTGCATGTCCGCAATATCACCGGCGGTAGCGTGCAGTTCACGGCTGCCAGCACGATCACGGACACCGGCACGGGCATCCTGGTGGAAGACAACACCGGAGGCACGGTTAGCTTCCTCGGAACTAACGACCTCGATCCCGTGTCGACCGCGACGGAAGCTGTGCTCTTGGACAACAATACCGGTGCCACCGTCAACTTTGCCAGCTTGAACATCAACACGAACGCAATCGGCACGACAAAGGGATTCGTGGCCCAAGGTGGCGGTACAGTCTCGGTCACGGGCACAACCAACGTGATCAACACGAAGCAAGGAAGTGGCTTGGAACTGAACGGCATGACGATCGGCTCGATCGACTTCCAGAGCATTACGGTCGACGGCACAGTCGATCCTGTAAACGCGATCTTGCTTCAGAATTTGACGGGTGGCCAAGTGGAGATCGGCACAGCCGGCGGCGCCGACGGCTCCGGCGGCACGCTGAATTCGACGGGCTCGGCGATCGTGATTACGGACGCTGCCAACATTTCGCTGCACGACATTGACGTTGTCACCGCCAGTGGCGGCACCGCGGACGCGATCGCGGTCACGAAGAGCAACGCCGCCGCATCGACGGTCGCGCTCGACAACGTGGATGCGACAAACGCCGGCCGGCACGGCATAAGCGTCACCACATCGAGCACCGGGTCACTCAGTCTGACGGCTACCGACTCCGATTTCACCACTTTGGGCCAGGACGGCATCAACGTCAGCGTCGCGGGTAGCGGTCAGGTCAATTTGACCGCCACGAACACGACTCTCGGGACCCTCGGCGGGCAGGCTGTGGATCTGGCGGCAAATACGACGGCCAACGACGTGAACGTCACGATCAACAATCTCACGACGACCGACGGAATCGAAATCGACGCCGAAGACAACGCCGTGGTCGACTTCCGCGTGAACGGCAGCAATGTTACCGGCAACGTCGTGGCTACCACGATCGACAGCGCCGCGCTCGACTATCGCTTCACCAACAGCACGATCACCGGCAGCACGACGATGAACGTCAACGGCAGCGGCAACTTCGACATGCTGATCGAAAACTCGTCGCTCACGACCACGGGAGCGACCGCGAACGTGTCGCTGTTGTTCGGCGCCAATGCGGAGGATGGCGACGTGATCATTCGCAACAATGGCACATTTGTTGCGAACGACGAGTCGGCGCTATTGGTCACGGCGAGCGGCACGAACACGGAGATCGATTTCCTGCTGTCTGGCAACAACATGAGCAACAGCGATGCAGCCGAAGAGACGGTCGACATCAGGATTTCCGGCGGGGCTACGTTTAATGCCAACGTGGTGAACAATACACTCGCGAACAGTATCGGCGGCGACGAGCTGTTCATGGAGAGCGACGGATCGAGCACCAGGATCGACTTGGATCTGGACAACAACAACGCGAGCGCCGGCGGCATCTACCACCTGCGTACGGTGAACCAAGGCGTGCCAACCGTCGACTTCAACTTCGGGGTCGTGGACCGCGACAACGCGGATGCCAACAATGTCGGCACGATCAACTTCGATCCGGCAATCAACCAGTTCGAAGACATCACAGGGCCAGTGCCGCAGCCCGTGTTGCCGTAGCGATTGTGTGATCTAGCCCCGGCAGCGAAGAACGCCGAGAGCGGCAAGGCCGGCGAGCAAGAGCATGCCGAAAGTGGCCGGCTCGGGAACGACCGACGCGGAAAGCGGCAGCGACGACGAACCGCCGGTGCCGCCGCCGGCCAGCGAAGCCGACATGACCGACGCGACGCCGGCCCGCGCTTGGGCGACGGCAAGCGTATCGGTGATCTCGAACGTCCGCTTGATGAACACCTGAAAGCCGTTGTCTTCGAGCGGCACGTCGCTGAAGCCCAGATTGCCAGCGCCGGCGCCGAAATTTGGCAAAGCCGTCAGGTCGGTTTGCATCAAGGCCATGATGTTGTTGATGGTCGTCATGTCGGGAATGGCGGCGAAGACGGTGAAGTCGGCGTCGAGAAACTCGTTGCCCCCCAGATTGACGAAGAAGCTGCTGGTGCCGGCGTCTTGATTCGTGCCGCCCATGCCGTCGCCGGGGAGCGCCAGCGCCACGGTGCCGATGGTGTTCGACAGGCCGCTGATCGTGGAGGCCGGCTCGCCCTGCGGAGAGGCAAAGGTGGCTACCGCGCGCGTGCTGGCGATGTCGATTGGCACGCGCTTGGTGTGCGAATAGAAGCCGCCCATCTGGAGCACGAAGTCCTCGGCGGCGCGATTGATCCAACTGCTCTTGTAGCTGTTGGCCTCGACGTACGCGAGCATGTTGTCGACGTGGTCCTGGAGCAGGGGGTTGTTCGTCGGATTGAGCACCATGTCGAAATTGCCGACCGTGGTTTCGAAACGCACGACTTGGCCGTTGGCAGTCGGGGCGGTGGCGGCGGACGAGACGAGCGCGGCTACGACGAGAGCGAGGCTCAAACGATAGGGCATCGAGACACCTGTGGAATCAGCGGGGTAAGTTCAATGTTCCGGAAAGAGGCGTTTTCGGGTCCAATCCTGGGAGAGGGCCCGAGAACTTCAGCCTAATCGACCGCTCGAAATGCGTCAAAGAATGTGGTGTTTCGGCAGCGGATTGCGGGCCGGTTATAGGGATATTACGCACGAATGGTCGGGGAGTCGAGTGGCGGCGGCCCGGGACCGGGTCAATCGACCTTTGCTTTCTCGTCGGGGAACATCAAGTAGTCGGGCAGCCGCTGGACGCGGCCTTGGCGATCGATGCAGGCGAGGGTGCTTTCCGCTTCGGCGAGCAGCTCTTCGCCGCGGAGCAGGCGGTACTCGTGGTCGATGCGGGCGGCGCGGGTCCGAACGGTGCGAATTTGTAGCCGCAGCGTGTCGCCGAACTTGCAGGGCCGGTGGTAGCGGCAGGCGATTTTGGCGACGACGAGGAGGATCCCCTCGCGCTCCAGGTCGGCGTAATCGTAGCCCAGCGCCAGGAGCTGCTCGACGCGGGCCAGCTCGAAGTACAGGAAATAGTTGGCGTGGTGGACGAAGCCTTGGGCGTCGGTCTCGTAGTAGCGGACGCGGATCTCGGTTTCGTGGTCGGGGAGCATACTTGGCCGGCAGGGTGGGTCGACTGGTTTGACTTTTTGGGGACTGGCTTGCGGGTGTCGGCAGGCCATCCTACCGTTTCGCGGCGAGTTGCAAAACTCGGCTAATCGCTTATAGTTAGGGGCAATCAAAACTGGCTGGTGGCCGGAGTTCAATTGCCCTCCGGTCGCCGCCGCGCGCCCAACCCGAACATCCTTCCACCGCGAAGGGAAATCGCCATGAGTACTGGAGAAGGAGCGGGGACCGAGTTTGCCACGATGCGTGGCCGCGACTATCCGTCGATCCGCCAGTTCACGGTGTTCCTTGAGAACCGCGTCGGCCAATAGATGGACGTGGTCCGACGGATCGAGGGGAGCAATGTGCGGATCGTGGCGCTCACCATCTCCGAGGCGAGCGAATGTGCGCTGGTGCGGTTTTTGTTGAGCGATCCCGAGGCGGGTCGGGAGATTCTGGAACGGGCCGGGCTGGCGATCGTCGAGTCGGACTTGATCGGCGTCGAGCTTCCCGATTCGCCACAGCCGATGCTGCAGATTTGCACGGCCCTATTGGCGGCGGAAGTGAACATCACGCAGATCTATCCCCTGCTCTTGCGGCCAACCGGACGCCCGGCCGTGGCG
>JANNTD010000376.1:0-3590 GCA_031403315.1 Planctomycetota bacterium | reverse complement strand
TTCCGCACTTTGCTGTTGCTGTCGGTGACCAGGGCTTTGATTTCCATGACGAAAATCTCACAACGGGGACATGTGCCGCGAGGTAGGTGGGAGGGCGGCGGCCGGCGGCACGGCGGTCGCGATGCCTGGGAAAGTGTAGGTCTGTGGCAAGGCGAGGCGAAAAAGGGGCGGATGAGGCCGGCCGTGACGGTTGGGAGGCCGCCGGGGGCGGGAAGTGGTTGGGGGTGGCGCGGTATGTGGCGGTGGCGCGAATTTGCGGATTAATCGCGTTCGCACTCCGTCGCCTATTCGGCTGCAGCGGGCATGGGTGGGCCTTCGCCGCCGCCGGGTTGGAGCGATTCGTCGTCGCTGATCACGTAGACGAACATCGAGCCGAGCATCAGAATCACGGCGACCCAGAACCACCATTTGTGATGAATCGGCCGGTTTTGCTTCGGGTGGGTCTGGTGGTTGTGGTGGCCGTGGTGGCCGTGCTCGTGCGACATCGATCGGGCGCCTGGGAGAATGTGTTGTTCGTAGGTTAGCCTTTCCAGGCTGACATGGCGTTTTGAGTCAGGCTGGAAAGCCTAACGTACCATGGGGAAAGCATAGCATAGAGGCAGCGCCTGTGGCGGGACAAGCCCGGCGGTCCGCGGCGGCGAACTCGCTCCTTGCCGGGGGCGTACATAGCGGATAGAAAAAACGGTGTCGTGCGGCCGTCGTCGAATTGGCCCTTTTGCCCTAAATATTCTTCTTGAAAAATCGCCCGGAGGATTCACATGGCAGACACGATTGACATCGTTGCCTCGGATAAGCTGCTTGAGGTTCGTGTGTCGGGGAAGCTCACCAAGGAAGCGTACGAGAAGCTGGTGCCGGTGGTCGACCAGCAGATCAAGGAGTTTGGCAAGCTGCGGATTCTGTTCATCATGGACAACTTCCATGGCTGGACGATGGGTGCGATGTGGGAGGACACGAAGTTCGACCTCAAGCATTGGAAGGACATCGAAAAGCTGGCGATCGTCGGCGAGAGCAAGTGGGAAGCGGGGATGGCAGTGTTCTGCAAGCCGTTCACGACCGCCAAGATCGAGTACTTCGATCACGCCAAGCTGGCCGACGCGCGGAAGTGGATCGCGGAATAGCGGCTGCGAAACTATTCCGTTTCGACGTCGATCCAGACGAGTCGGTGGTCGGTTGCGGCGATGGCCTCGGCACCAGGTTCATCGGGCGTGGGCCAGAAGACGCCGCTCGCCGCGATCTTGAGGCCGCGCGAGGGGAGCGCGTAGTCGATCCGCAGGTTGCGGAAGTCGCCGAAGTTTGACGTGTCGTGGGCCGAGTCGCCCTTTCCGACCGCGTTCGAGTCGTTCCTGGATTCGGTGGCGAGCTTCGCGCCGGCACTGGTGGGTGTAAAGTCGCTGTTCACGCGCGGGTTATCCAAGAGCTGCTGCATGGTGCCGGGCAGGCCTTCGCCGTCGACAGGGTCGCAGTTGAGGTCGCCGAGGATGACGAACTTTTCTTGGGGGTCGAGGCCGCCGCGTCCGGCTGCATCATCGACGAGATAGTCCGCGCGGTCGGGACTGATATAGTCGGCGAGCAGGCGGATTTCATCGTGATTGCGGTGGCCGTTGCGGTCCTCGCGGCCGTCGAACACCGGCGGCGTCGGGTGCGACACCAGTAGATGCAATGGCAGGCCGCGTGGACCGCCGAGGAAGACTGGAACGTCCCAAAAGCTCTTCGATGACAGCCGAAGCACTTTCAAATCGTCGTCATCATAGTACGGCTGGCCCGATTGCGGATTGGTCGGGAGTAAGGCATTCGGCATGTCACGCCAAAGGAACTTCTGGAACGATCGGACCTCCTGCGAATTGATCGGGAACCGCGACAGGATCAGCATGCCGTACTGACCTTCGTGCGTGCCGTAGCCGATGGCGTCGGCGGGGTCGCCGAGCCGGCCATTCTTGCTGAGATCGCGGCCGCTGGGCCGGCCGGTGTTCACCGGTGCGGAGAAGTGGTATTGAAAATAGACGATGGGCTCGCAGCCGTCTTGCCCGACGGCGAGGTACTTTTCGAGGAAAAGTTTGACGGCTTGGCCGCCCGCGTCGTAGTCGAATTCATTGCAGAGCATCACGTCGGGACGGACGCGCTGGATCACCTCGGCGATTTTCTGGGCCTGTTCGTTGGTGCCGGTTTCGAGGTCGCGGACCAGCTCGCCGTCCTTGTCGCGAAAGAGCGAGGTATTGTAGGTGGCGACACGGATGGTGTGCGGCTTGTCGGCGGCCTGTTCCTCGGCGTGGACCAGGTAGGAAATTCCGGCGACGGCCAGCAGGAACATGAAGCGGAGGGCGAGGTCGCGGATTTTGCACATGGTCGATGCATCCTCAGCAAAACAGGAAGGTTAGGCCCATTGTAGCGACGCCGGAATCGGCCCCGCGACAACCCGAATGGCGGGACTAGTCGTGGCGTCGAAAATCTTGGGATGGGTGCCGGGGCGATTCTTCTCAGCCGACGCAGCCGGGGCTAAAATGAGGCCAACTGGCCGCCGGTCTGGGGGCGACCTTCGGCCGAGGCGAGTGTCACGAAGGCACTGTTTCACGAAGGCACAGTGTCGCCAGGATACATAGTGTCACAAAGGCAATCGGAGAAAGGATGAGTCCATGTCCGTCACTTTGGTTCCCGAGGCACCGCGCCGCGAATTGGCGGCGGAGAGTTTCATGAGCGGAGTCTTTGAAGTTCAGCATCCACTGATTGCCTGTCACTTGACGCGGTTGCGCGACAAGTCGACGCCGCCGCAGGAGTTTCGCGCACTGGTGAATCGGTTGGCGTCACTGTTGGCGTATGAGGCGACGAAGGATTTGCGGACCGAGCGCGTGACAGTCGAGACGCCGCTCACGAAGACCGAGGGCCGCGCGCTCGCGCAACGGATTGGCCTGGTGCCGATCCTGCGGGCCGGGCTCGGTATGGTCGAGCCGATACTCGAGCTGATTCCGCAGGCGGAAGTCTGGCACCTGGGATTGTATCGCGACGAAGCGACCGCTAAGCCGGTGAAGTATTACAGCAAGCTGCCCGACGAGCATCCGGTCGACGTGGCGCTGGTTGTCGATCCGATGCTGGCGACCGGCGGGTCGGCCGTGGCGGCGATGACGACCTTGCGCGAGTGGGGCGTTCCGCAGGTGAAGCTGCTCGCGCTGATCGCCTCGGAGGAGGGCTGCAAGTTGGTCGAGACCGAATTTCCCAACGCGCAGATTTACGTGTGTCAGATCGACCCGGACCTGAACGACAAGAAGTACATTGTGCCGGGGCTCGGCGACGCGGGCGATCGGATCTTCAACACGGTGCCGGCTTAGTCGCGCCATAGTATCGGCAGCTCGGACGACGCTCGTTCGCAGCGTTTTCTCGTTTGATTCCCCGAAAGGATGCACGATGAAGGTCTTGCTCAGCAAGGAAGAACTGCACGACGGCGTGACGCGGATGGCCGACCAGATCGCGGCCTGCTACCAGGATCAACATTTAACGATCATCGGCATCCTCACTGGTAGCGTCGTGTTGATGGCCGACCTGATCCGCATGATCGACGTGCCGATGCGGGTGGGCGTGCTGGGAGCCGGCTACGCCGA
>JANNTD010000375.1:0-4956 GCA_031403315.1 Planctomycetota bacterium | reverse complement strand
CGAAACCTTTTACAATCCCGTACGTCTGCATCAGACGCTCGGCTACAAATCACCCGATCGATTCGAAACCGAGTACGCCCCGGTCCTAGCGGCGTAAAAGTTGGCCCCGCCGCTGTCCGAAAGTGGTGGGCTATCGCAGTCGGACTTTAGGACAGTACTTTTCACAGTCGCGTCGCCTATGATCCCGGTCGGTGGATCAATCTGCATACGGTCTTCGGTCCACCGCGCACGACCGCTCAATGGGTGTGTGTCAGTTTGAGCAGTCGTGAAATCTCAGGAATTGGCGACTGCTCACGGCGTGTGTGTGACGGTTGAGCAATCGTGAAACTTCGAGGAAAACGACGGCTCAGCTCGTCGGTGGCTCGTCGCTGACCAGTCGACACGTTCAGCTTCTACCCCTGGGGCCGGCTGGTGCAGCAGACCAACTACGATCCGGACTCGGCGGGCATCGCCGCCGGGTCGTGTGGCCTGTGCGCGAAGTGTGCACTGCATCAGTAGGTACAGGAATTCCACCATTCTTTTTGGCCGCCTCGCTGCTGCAGAGAGCAGGGGGTCCCGCAACTTTGGCCGGCGCAAGTTCCGCAGTACGTCCGTAGAGCGCCCGTAGTTCGTCCGTAGCGAAACACTTTGTCGGCACTAGCATGGAGCGAAGTGTGGGCAATTCGATCTGCGGCGCGACGATCGCGCCGGTTTTTGTAAAGGTTGCTGCCATGCGCCGATTTCCATCGTCTTGGAACTCTACTCTCGCCAAACTCGGTCTCAAACTGAAACGGAAGCCAGCCAAACGCAACGTGAATCGTCGCGGCGGATACGGCCGACGCTCTTCGCTCGAGCAGCTCGAGTCGCGCGAGTTGTTGACGGGCACGCCGTGGACTGGCGCCGAATTGGTAGTTGCCGACTTCGACGGTGATGGGAATCCTGATCGCCTCAGCTCAGTTGCGAGCAGCACCAGTCCGGAGATTTGGAGCATCGACACGAAAGCAAGTTCGGCGGCAGGCATGGTGGAAAACTGGCGGGTAACTCGCGTTGGTGCGGTACCCACCAGTGGATTGCCCACGCTCGATCAATTCTTGGTCGGTGATTTCAACGGCGATGGCCGCGACGACATGCTCGCGCGGACCGGTTCGAGTTCCTGGTACATGATCCAAAGCCGCGTGAGCACCGCTCCCGCCACGTACCAAGGCGATTTCGTGATTTATTCCTGGGGCACGGTGAGCACGACCGGTGGCTGGAGCACGCCGGTGGTCGGCGACTTCAACGGCGATGGGCGCGACGACGTGGCGGCGTTCAACGACAGCAATCCGGCCGACAAGCAATGGCAGGTAATGACGTCGACCGGCACGGCTTTCAATGCGCAAACAACGTGGGCGGCCCAAACAACGGTGACGCCGACCGCGGGCTCGATCGTGGCCGGCGATTTCAATGGGGATGGCCGCGACGATTTGTTGTTCAAGAAGTCGGGGACCAGCAACTGGGCGATCGCCGTTTCCGACGGGTCACGGTTCAACGTCGTCGATCCCGCTACTGTCGTCGCGACGAGTTGGACGACCGCTCGCAAAGGCGACTTCGACGGCGACGGTGCGGAAGAACTCCTTGGCTGGAACACGAGTCCCGGACAATGGGAAACGCTCAAGTACGACGATCACAAAGGGATGAGTCTTGACGTTTCCTGGGGCACCGCGTTGGGAGCGGCAGCCAGCAATCAGAATATCCATATTGGCGACGCCAACCACGACGAGCGTGATGATCTTGTCGCCTACAATACGTCGACAGGCAAATGGAATGTTGCGCTGTCGCAACACCTTACCAACGGTACAAACTCATTCGTGGCGCCAGCCGCACTTGCCGACGGCACGAACGATTGGGACCGCTGGTTCAAGGACTGGGATTGGGGCCCCACCACCGCGACTTACACGTATCTCAACGTCGACGCCCCGTACCAACATTTCCTCGATGTTTTCTCCGACGTGTACAACACGGTCGAGCTCGAGCTCTACCCGGGCCTGATGAAAGGCATCGAGGCCACCGACCAGACCAACGCCGGCAACGACTGGGATCAGGCGGCGCTGCTGGTGGAACGGCTGGACGGTGCGGGGATTGAGTCTTGGATCGCCTACGGCAAAGTGAATGTTGATTGGCACGAAGCCGCACTCTGGACAGGCACGCTTTCGAACAACGCAGCCTTGGGCGTTATTCGCGGCGCGCTTGATGGAAGTGCAACGCTATCCGACGAGATAATCACATTCAAGCACGCCTGGGCGAAAGCGAATGTGCCGACCGCCGATGGATTTGTTGTCGTTGACGTTGATCCATCGTGGAAGTTCAAGGATCGACAGCCGGGTGAAGCCGTGAATCTGACCACGGCTGTGACTGGCTACGCGCCACCCACATTTGAGATCGCCGGCCGCGACACTCGCGGCACGTTCGACGAGTTCGGCTATCTGGCCAATGCGGGAACGAATCAACTTCCCGTCGAATGGTACGAAGACCAGGTGATGAAGTATTTGGTGGACACCGGCAAGAACAAGTCGCTGGCCGACGTTCCGTACGATGGGCCGATCATCCAGAAGCAGTTCGACACGATTCCTGTGGGCTGGGACGACGATGTAGTCATCGACGCCTCGACGATGGTCGAGACATTCGAAAACTTTGCCCAAATCGAAAGCAGCGTGTCTCTCCGCGATCGGCTGACCCATCGCGCGACGGTGAGCATCGAGCGCGAGCAGGCCAACATTGGTCTCGATGTCAATCTAGATCTCTTGCCAGACTTTCTGCCGGCCTCGGCACAGAAGGTCAGTTCAACGTCCGTCGTAAATTGGTATCCGGAAGCATTGCCTGGCGGCCACGCTGTCAATTCGGGGCCGGTGTACGTTGTCAACGGGACACACTTTATCGCGGTCCCACTTCCATCAAACTACACAGTTACACCGAACACAAGATTGCGGTTCGACTTTAACGGAATTGTAAACAACATCTCCGGCGTCTCTTTCGTACTTGGCCTTGATGCCCCGGGCGCAAATCCCAACAACTCCTTTGCCAATGAGCACACTGCTAGCCTCGACGGCATTTACACGACAGGAAGTGGCACCAAACAGCTTGACGTTCTCGTTGCAGACTACTTAGGCTATTCGACGCCGGCGACGGTGGGACACGTCGTTTTCGGGCTGTTCAAGATCGGTGTAGGAGTTACACCTAGTCAGGCTCAAGCGTATTTCAGCAATATTTCGCTTTACGAGAACGACAATACCGGCGTGGTCAATGGTTTGACGGTCAAGCAAGTAGACTCCGCGACAGCTGAGATTGACCTCCCCACTCCGTACTCGGTAACGGCAAACACACGTCTCGAATTCGAATTCAAGAGCACCAGCGGCGCCACCCAAGGACTGCTCCACGCGATCGGTTGGGACAACGACACGGATGGAACGAACGACGCTTTAGCACCTTTCAAACGGTTCAAGCTGTACGGCTCGGGTTCACCGGTCGGCTACCCCGCTGCACCCGCGCCAATAGGGACTACGAGCGACGGCTATTCAAAGTACAGCATACCGATCGGATCGCACCTCACTGGCGCAAATACCGCAACCATGGAGCGGTTGCTCTTCATCACTGGCGCCGGCACCAATCCGAGCGCCGAGAGTCTGTTCCGACGTGTCAGCCTCCGCGAAAATACCGGTTCCGCGGACGTGTATCTCACGCACACGGTGGTAGTTCCGGCCCACAGCCTGGACACGATCCACGTCGAATATGCCAAGACGGTGAACTCGCCCGGCACGACCGCGGACGACACCTTCGCGCCCAAGCTGATTGTCCAAAATGTGGCTGGCGGCACACCGACGGTCGTCGAGGCGGGTGGCAAATTATTTTACGCTGACGATGATGTCGTGATCCACATTCAGCATTCTTCGCCCAGTGAATTCGGCATCGCCATCCCGGCAGGCACCGCAGACGACAAGTATCATCGCAAGCCGGGGCAGATTCACGCGATCGGATTTGATGCCAACCAGTATTCGAGCGAGCATATTACCGGGCTCCAAGCGGGGCTGAACACCGTGCTCGCCGATGGCGCAAGTGTATCGGACATCGACGAATTGTTGAGTTACACCGCCGCGAAGTATTGGTACGAGCTCAATGTAAGCAATCGCACGATCGACGGATTGTTGCACACCGTTGGCGGCGAACAGTGGGTCGGCTCCGGAATTGTGACATCCGATTCATATCTATTGACCGACTCGATCCCCGGCTTCAACGGCGGTACGCCACAGTATACGTGGCAGGACTTGGCCCATTTGCAGTTCCCAATTCTGCCCTACAACATGGGCGTCGATCTGCCGAATCTGAATCACGCCAGTTTTTACGTTGGGTCCGGCGCAAACCACTCTGACGAAGCGTTTCAACTTACCTTTCAAAATGCGTCCTCGCTGGAAAATGCGATACTCGAAGAAGTGGTCGACTCCGAAAGCATCTCCACGATTCGGGGACTTCAAAACGCGTATCAGGGAAGTACAACGTGGGTGTGGGTATACGAGAGCGTTTGGGAGAATGGCGAGAGAAAGATTTACCAGCGTGGCAAAATTGGAATGAATCAACCCGCAAACGCATACACGCCGACGGCGGGAACGTCCTATACGGTCAGCAATTTCAAGACTAATTCAAACAACGGGCTCGCGGCCCATTCGCCAAGCGTGCGCGATGGCATCGCGGCCATCTTGGAGAACCGCGACGGCGCGTATGCCGGTGCGAACTCCCAAGAAACCATCCGGGTGCTTGTTCCGAGTGATAAGTCGATCGTCGGAAACTGGTCAGGATCGGTCTACGTTGCCGAATACAAGACTCTAACGGGAAGACGCGGTTCGTACATCATCGCACCTGACGGCGGCACGCCAGCCAGTGGAGGCTATAGCGGAGGTGCCGCCAAAATCGAGAACAAGTCGCTCCCGCCAGCTACTTTTCTCAATC
>JANNTD010000374.1:0-10724 GCA_031403315.1 Planctomycetota bacterium | reverse complement strand
CCGCCATGAAACTTGTGCTGGTTGCTCTCGCCATCGTGCTGGCCGTGGCCGCCGCCAAAGACGACGACCTTCGACAAGAACTTCTCCGCCGTGTCGAACAAGACCAGGCCGCCCGCTTCGCCGCGATGGATTGGATGAAATCCCACGGCGGCACCAGTGCGATCGGCTCGTACGACCTGGCGCCCGACCAACAAGTGGAGCTAAAACGGCTGACCTCGCGCATCGAGCAAATCGACGCCGAAAACACGAAGTGGCTTAAGACAGTGCTCGACCAACACGGCTGGCCTACCAAGTCGCTAGCGGGCAAAGACGGGGCCCATGCCGTCTGGCTGCTCGTGCAGCATGCCGACCGGGACACAAAGTTCCAACGCCATTGCCTCGATTTGATGTCAAAACTGCCAAAGGGCGAAATTCCCCCGCAAGACGTGGCCTACCTCACCGACCGCGTCCTCCTGGCGGAAGGCAAAATGCAACTCTACGGCACGCAGTTCGCGCCGAAAGACGGCAAGCTGCAGCCCAAACCCATCGAAGACGAACCAAACGTCGACGCCCGCCGCGCCGCCGTCGGTCTGCCACCCATGGCCGAATACGTCAAAATCCTTGACGAGCAATACGGTCCGGCGAAGAAGCAAAGTGAGTAGTGCGTCGAGATCAGTCGATGGTGATCAAGCCTAATAAAACCAAGCGCGATTACGAGCCCCACGCCGTCGCAGCCATCCGCTTCGCCATGGAGCAGCGAGGGCTGATGCGCCGCGAACTGGAGCCGTACATCGGCAGCCGCGCCCGCATCGCCGAAGTGCTCAATCGCAAGCGCTCGCTGACCCTTTCCATGATCCGCCGCTTGCACGCCGGCCTGGGAATCCCCGCCGATGTGCCGCGTTCATAATTATCAGCCAGGTTTCACAACCTTCGTGGCAATGAACGTCGCCAGGTACTTCGAAAGCGGATCGATCGCCGTGTCGTCGTACCGGTCCTCGAAGAAGCCCGCCAGCACAAAGCCGGCGTCGAGCTGGCCGCCGATTTGATCGTCGAGCGTGTGACCAAACGCGAGCGGCTCATGTTGGTCGATCAGCCTCTGCAAATGGATCTCTTCCAAGTCGCGATCATCGGCATACGGAATTCGGTAGCGGACGGTGAGGTCCTTGCCGTCCGTGCGCTCCGTCTCAAACAGGAATCGCACCGGATTTAAGAAGCCGGCCAGCAGCACTCCCCCCGGCCGCAGCACGCGATAACACTCGCGCCACACCGCCCGCACATCCGCTGCGAAGCAGTTCGAGCACGGATGAAAAATGAGCCCGAACGATTCGCCGGCGAATCGCCCGAGATCGGCCATGTCGCCCTCAACGGTTTCGAGCGAGAGCCCCTCGCGCTCGGCCACGAAGCGGTCCTGTGCCAACTGGGCCGGCGAGTTGTCGAACACCGTCACCCGCGCGCCGGCCGCCGCGAGCAACGGCCCCTGCTGCCCACCACCGGAAGCCAGGCAGAGTGTCGGCGTCCCGTGAAGTTCCGGAAACCACGCCGCCGGCACCGCGCGCGTGGGAGTCAGCACGATCTGAAAATCGCCCCGACGAGCCCGCGCGACCTCTTCGGCGCCCACCGGCACCGTCCAACGATCGCCGCTGGCGACCTGGTGATCCCACGCCGATCGGTTGTACGCGAGAATGTCCATGCCCCGCATCGTAACCGATCCAATCCGCCGTCACCAAATTGCTCCTCGGCATCAACGTCATGACGCACCACAAGTGGCAGCTTTGGTAAGTCTGCGCTCATCAAATATTTAGCCCCGGGTGATTCGGACGGTTCACCGGCCGAGCGCCCGGGACCGCGCGGTCACAGCACCACCGTCACGGTGCCAAACTGCCGGAAGTGATCGTCGAAGGCGAGTGCTCGCCCGATGCTGAGCCGCTCCATCACGACGCGGCTCGTGCAATCCGTGAAGCTCCACTGTTTGTCTTTGAATCGTTGAAATACCTCCCAGGCGGCGGCAAAGTCCGGCTCGTCGATGGGGATGATCTCCGCAAAGGAGCCGTCAATTACTTCGGCTCCAAACGTGAGGGCGTGCTGATTCTCGCCTCGGGAACGGAACAGAGTCAACGTTTCATCCACCACGTAGTCGCTCGTCACAAGCCGTTCGCGAACCGACATCAGCAAACGGTTGGCTTCTTGATGATTGACGTCGCGCACCGAGGACGCAGCATACCACGCGCTCGTATCGACGAAGATCACGGTGCACCGTAGAGGATCTTGTCATGGTCCCGGCCCGAGAATCCATCGTTCGGACCTTCGTCGGGAAGTGCCCCCATCCTATCAAGGAACTCGCGAATCGCAGACTGCTGCCGTGCGAGTTCCTCCGGCGAAAATTCAGCAGACTGCACGGCCGCGGCCGGCACCTGCACGATTACCTGCGTGCCCTCTGCCAGCTCGACCGGTTCCAGCGGACGGAAGACTCCAGAATCAAATACGGCAGGGATCGTGTCGCTCATAGTCCAAGTATATCCTGCATTGCGAACGAGCGTCCAGGTTGCTGGAAATCACGGCCAAAATGACCTGCGGCAAACCGGTTTGCGGATTGTCCGCTTGGACGACGAGAGCGGGCCGCCGTTTCACCGTGCGCATGTTCGAATCCGAATAAAACACATGCACGCCGCCCCCGTGGCTACCCGCGTCCGCGAAGATCGTCATCCGGGCGTTCGCCCGATTCAGCACATGGTAGAGATACCCAACTTCAGCGGCTCGATGTGGACGACCCATACGCCCCCAAGTTGCGCGACTGACCCTCCCAACTCAAGAATCGGTTTCCGCCACTTTTTTCCACCAGACGCCGGTATTCGACTTTGCCGCGTTAGTCCTCTTTTGCTAGCCCGATGCGGACCGGGGAATGGAGACTGGTCACGGAAAAGACCAGCATTTCCATCGGGCGCTCGCGACT
This sequence comes from Planctomycetota bacterium, assembly GCA_031403315.1. Classification (GTDB taxonomy): domain Bacteria; phylum Planctomycetota; class Planctomycetia; order Pirellulales; family Lacipirellulaceae; genus DASYDU01. The sequence continues at coordinate 7,795 of JANNTD010000374.1, read as the reverse complement.
AACCCATACCGAGTGACGCGCGTCCTCGTCGTCAATTGTTACTTCATCGCTCGATTGCGCAGCTCGCAAAAGCCAGTTTTTATCAACGATCGCTCCGGCAAATCCCTCGGCCAGTGCAGCCCATTCGTTGCGGGACGCGCTGTCCTGCGACGCGGCATCGGCAGATGATACGACGCTTACGCTCCACGGATTGTGCCATGTGCCAAAAAACGCTACCGACAAGCCCTTTCGCAGATGAGCAACGTGCGTTTCCCCCGCCTGCCCATTGGATTCATCGAGTACGATCAGTTCCGGGTATTTCCCCCGGAGTTGCTCAATGATTTGCGACCTGGTTCCAATAATCGCGGGTAGATACGGAAATCGGGTTAATGTTCCCTGGCCGATTCCAAGAGCATCGCCCTCAACAACCCGATAGGCAACCGGTGGATCGTCGCCCGAGACAAACCCCAATTCGCTCAATATCGGATCGTTGTCGGCAATTCTTTGCAGCGGCTGATGGCCCACCCAGAGCAATCGCGTCATGTTGTAAGTCGGGTCAGCATCCGTGACGCTATCTAAGGTCGGCTGTTCAAATTGCGGATGCGATTCGCTCGGCGCGCGGCCGATCGCTCCAGTCTTGCTGCCGGTCTCCAACTCAGCAGTGCGGACCGAACTACCGGAGTCAACGGCAACTGTGACGGCGATAGCGGTCGCAACTCCCATCGCCACCCCGATCATCATCCAGAGGATTCTTTCGGGCCATCTCATTGCAGATCTCCCGGCAGAGGTTTCTTCACGAAACGGTGGCGGTGAGATGCTTCGTGTCATGGCGAATTAATTCCGTGAGGTAGAAAAGTTGCCAGGAACCGATTCTCGGCATTGTCAATCGGCCCTGCGGTCGCGCGGTTGATTCCAAGCACAGCCGACGCTCGGCTCGATCGCGCCACGCCTGGGAAAACCAAAGGGAACGGGAGCTCGTTTCATTCGGTGCTTCCAATTTCTCGACACGGTCGAAAGACGGACGATTCAGCGGGGAACACTAATCCGCGCTAATCTCCGCTAATTTGGATTAGTGCCGATTAGCGCGGATTAGTGTTCCCAACCAAACTTGGAACGACTGTCAGTGGTCGAGGCAGCCATGTCTCGGCAGCATTATCACGCGCCACGATTTTACCACAGGCACGTTCGCTCGGCCACAAAACCGCGAATGCCCTGTCAAGCACCAATTCTTAGCCACCTCGCGATCGCCGCGGCAAACATTTGACTCCGCAATCTGTTTCTCGCTCCATCGCGATTGGTCAAGAATAGCACCTATACATTTAGCCACCAAACTGTATAATGACATCACACGATCACCGCGCCGCGGTGATCGTACGCCCGATTGCGTGCGAGGCCAATTTCCTCCGCGATCGGACGGAGCTGTTGTTTGACAACCTAGAATTGGCGGCGCGTCGCTGATGGTTCAGCGGCGAGCGCCGGAGGTTCGCCGACGCCGAAGATGCGGACGGCTGCGCTCGCGGTGCGCGCATTTGCTGTCGACCGAACAGCCAGTGACGGGCTGGCTCAAGCACCCTCGAATAACTTGTCGCCTTCGGGAGAAACGTGTCGCCTTCGAGAAAACCCCGGGGATTTTCAATGTCGAGACGTGTCGCCTTCGGCAGCAACTGACGCCTTCGACGCACGACCGGGTCCGGATCGAGTGGTCGCCAAAGATGATCACAATTCGCACCGGAATTGTGATTACCTTTGGACAAACCTCGAGAATTTCGCACGAAGCCGACACGCGTGAATTGTGATCATCTTTGGCCAATCCAGCATCGAGCAGGCGACTTCCAGCATCCACCAAACGACCAAGGCCCAGTCGCGCGGCGCGACCGGGCCTCAGTACTTCCCCCCAACATGAATGCGATTGGGTGCGAATCGAGCGTCGGATGCGATCTATTGTTCGTAACCCGCCTGCTGCACCTCGCCCAGCGGCGCGATGCGGTAGGGTTGCGACTGCCGGTACATTTGCATCCGGTCCTGATAGACGCTGCGCTCGGAGGGCGACGCGAGTTCGATCGCGCGGCGAATGGTTTGCGTTGCGGCTGGGAAGTCGCCGACGCTCGCTTGGGCCGCCGCCAGAGTGTCGAGCGTCGTCGCGTCGGCCTTGCGTTCTAGCTGCATCGCCAGCTCCGCCCGCTCGAGTGCGACGCCCGGATTGCGAACCTCGCCATCGGGACACGTCGCCAACAGCCAAGCCGAACCGCGGCAGGCGTCGGCATACTTTGGATTCACGACGAGTGCCCGTTCGTAATCGTCCGCGGCCGCTGCGTACTGGCCCACGTCGGTCAACAGGTCGCCGCGGCTGGCGAGCGCGGCCGCGTCATTCGGCGCCAGCTCGATCGCCCGTGACAAGTGCTCGAACGCTTCGTCGATCCGACCAAGCATGTGACAAGCGCGACCGCAGCCACGATGAGCGATGGCAAAATTCGGATCGAGCTCGGCGGCCCGTTGATAGTCGGCCAGCCCCGGCTCGACTTCTCCCGCCAGCACATACAGCGCGGCCCGGTTGGCATGCGCTTTGGCAAATCTTGGATTCAATTCAATCGCATGATGAAAGTCGTCGAACGCCGGTTCGAACTGGCCCGACTGCGCCAACAGCACGCCGCGATTGTGCAGCGCCCGCCAACATTTGGCGTCGACGCGGATCGCCAGAGCGAAATCCGCCATCGCCGCTTCGCTGTTGCCGGCCCGAGCCCGCAGCTGGCCGCGACGATTCAGCGACCACGCCGCGAGCTGCCGACCGAACGCCGCTTCCTCGCCGCTGGCCTGGCTGGCCGGAATCTGCTGGCACATGGCGAAGATTTTCGAGAAGTCGGCCTCGCTGCGAGCGGTTTCGGCGAGCTGATGGGCTTGTGTCAATAGGCCGGCGGGCGACGATGCGTCGCCGCTGGTTGGATTGGTCGGCGTCGCGGAGAGTCGCGGCTTGTTGGCCATCGTCGGACGCGCCGCATTCAAGGTCGGCCGAGACGCACTCATCGTCGGACGAGACAGGGGCGCGGCGTTTGGATTCGGCCGCGTGCCTGGCACCGATTGCGCTGTTCGGAAAGGCTGGCGTGCCGTCGACGTCGCGTTGGACGGCATGGCGTTGTGCCGATACCCCTGTGCCGAGGCAGCGCTGTTGTACGATGCTCGTTCGCCGGTGCGAGCGGCCAGGCGCTGTGTCGGTGCTTGGTCCGGGTGCTGCATCGCCGAGCCCGCACGGGCAGACGTCGTTGTCTGCGAAGCAGTCGCAAGCTGAGATTGTTTTCGTGCCGCGCTCGATTTGAATTGAGGCATCAAGCTCAGCGCCCGTTGTGCGGCCGACTTCGGCGGCATGGGCTTCGACTGCGTTTGACCGATCTGTGCTTGACTGAACGACAATTGTTTGGCCGGTGCGGCCGCGGAGCGAGCTTTAGTTTGCGATTTCGAGCCGTCACCGAGAAAACCGGAGAAAATTCCCGTCGGCTGCGACTTCTGGCGAAATTGCAAACCGTTCGGAGCGCGCGACTCTCCACTGTTCGACGACGCGGCGTCTGCGTCGTACGAGGCAGGAGTCACTGTTTGACGGAGGCTGTTGCCCGACGCGTCGTCATCCGCACTCGAGCCCGACCGCAGCGGATTGCGCCAACCGTTCGTGGCCGTAGCGCTGAGCGCGTCGCGATTGACAAAGTTGACACTCGACGCGGGTTCGGCAGCCGCGAGCGGTGTTGCCGTCACCAGCGTCAGAGAACCAACCAGCAGGGAGTTGCTGATCACGATTAGGAATTGAAAAGTACGCATGTTTCAAACCATCCAATGCGAGACAGGGGGAATTGCTGGCATCGGCCCACCGCAGCAGGCAGTCCGCGCACCACGCCCAGTCGACGCGGTGACATGGCCATCTATCGGCGCGTCGGCACGGTCAACCTAATCGGAATTACCGGAGAAGTCGGCGAAATCAGCAAACTTTCACCAATTTACCACCGCGAACTGCTGCCATTGCTAGCGCGGCGAGTGCGGTGCGGCTTCGAGCGAAGCGGCGCGCACGTTTTCGTCGACAACGTTTTCGCCGGACGCGTCGCTCGCGCCGTTGCGGAAGGGTCGGTGCTTCGCGTAGAGCGCCAGCCGCGCGGTGAACGGCGCGGCGAAATCGCCAGGCACGTTCGAGATCGCTTCCTGCTGATAGCGGACAGCGCGATCGAACTCACCGACGCTTGCCAGCGCCGCCGCCAGCGCGTCGAGCATATACGGATCGCCGGGGGCCGCGAGACTCACCGCGCGCTGGGCCGACGCGAGCGCTTGCTGCGAATTGCGATAGCGTCCGTCGGGACACGTTGCCAGCAGCCAGGCCAGGCTGCGGTGGCCTTCGGCCGCTTGGGCGTCGATGGCGAGCGCGCGATGGAAGTCGTCGATTGCCCGCTGGTATTGGCCCACCTCGGCGTAGACGTTGCCGCGCTGGGAGTAGGCGGCCGCATCGTGCGGCGAGATCTCGATCGACTGCGTCAAATCGGCGATCGCCTCGTCATACAGACCGAGCCGGTGGTAGGCCTCTCCGCGCATCGCGTGCAGATCGGCGTCCTGCGGAAGCTGCGCAAGTGCAGTGGTGTAATCGGCGATCGCTTCGTCAGTGCGGCTCGTCGCGGCCAGCAGCTCGCCGCGGTTGCGATAGGCAACCGCCAACCCCGGGTTCAGCATCAGCGAACGATTGAAGTCGGCCAGCGCCCCGTCGAGGTCGCCCTGTTGGGCGCGGCTGACCGCGCGATTGTGGAGTGCAAGCCAGCAATTGGCGTCCCATTGGATCGCCAACTCGAACGCCTTGAATGCTTCGTCGTCGCGGCGCTGGTCACTTTCGATTTCGCCCGAACGATTGCAGGCCCACGCGGCCAGGCTGCGGAGTTTGGCGGCAAGTTCGGCGTCCGGCCGGCGTTCGAGACCCTGTTGACAAAGGTGCACCACGGCCGCCAGCTCATTCGTCGAAGCGGCGTCGGCGGCCGCGTGCTCGGCTTGCGCGTACCATTGATCGGCGTCTTGTGCGGTCGGCGGCGGCAGAATTCGCACGATCTCGCGCGGCGCGGCATGCTGCGCCGCTGCGGCGTCCGGCGCATCGTCCGACACCACCACTTCCGCTACGTCCATCGCTTCAAACGGATCGGCTGTCGGCTGAGCAACGGCGCGCGCCTGATGAAACGACTCTGCCGTTTCAGCGGTTAGGCTCGCGCTGTTCGCCTCATCCGGCACGAGCCACGTCGGCTGCGTGAGGTCATGTTTTCCGAAGCGCGACGGGTCGGGCGGCATCGAGGCCTGGGCCGTCGTGCCGTCGTCCTCGGGAAGTGCAAACAGCGCGACCTGCTGTTCTTGCGCCGCCAGCGGGCCCGAGAGATCCCATTTGTCCGTAGCAGCTTGCGCGTCGTCTGCCACGGCGTGAATCGGCTGCTCGTCGACGGGGGGAGCCGGCCGCTCGTCCGATCGATGCCAACGACTGAGCGGACCGGGCTGCAATCGCGGCGTCACGAACCGTGGCGAAGTGGAGCGTCGCGCGAACGGATTCTGATACTTCTTCGGTACGCCATGCTCCGCCGGCGGAACGGCGATCGACGGTTTCGTTGCAACTGGCGCGGCGGCCTGCCGCTTGGCCGCGAACGGATTCACTACCTGTTTCGCCGTCGACGAAACGCGAATGTCGCTCTGCGCGGGCGCACCAGCCGCGGCGAACGTCACCGCAGCCGCGGCAATTGTCCAAATTACGCTACGTGCGACACGTGACAGCTTCCTTGCCATCGTGCATCGACTCCATGTTTTTTTGTGACAAATCAGCGAAACCGCACTCGGCTAGCCGTCGGCTATTCCCGCGGTTCGGTCATTTTCCAGGGATCAAGCGCGTCATTGAGTTTGGCGTCCGGCAGAATTTTCTTCTCGCGACACAGCTCGCGAATCGTTTTGCCCGATTTGAATGCTTCCTTGGCCATCGCGGCCGCTTGCTCGTACCCAATCTTCGGCGCGAGCGCGGTGATCATCATCAGCGACTGCTCGATCAGTTGACTGCATTTTTCTTCGTTCACTTCGAGGCCGACCAGCAGCTTGTCGACGAAGACGTTCAACACGTTCGCCAACAGCTTGGTCGATTCCATGAAGGCGTCGATCATCACCGGCATCGCCACGTTGAGTTCAAACATCGAACCGATGCCACCGAGCGCCGCCGTGGTGACGACCGTGTCGTTCCCCAGCACGCGGCAGGCTACCTGCATCGCCGATTCGCAAATCACGGGGTTCACCTTGCCCGGCATGATCGACGAACCCGGCTGCGTTGCTGGCAGCGTGAGCTCGAAGATGCCGCAGCGCGGCCCCGAGCCCAGCCAGCGAATGTCGTTGGCGATTTTCGTGAGCGAAACGGCGATTGTCTTCAGTTCGCCGTGAGCTTCGACGAACGAGTCCTTCGCCGCCTGAGCCTCGGGATGGTTCGCCGCTTCGGTGAAGTGGATGCCCAACTCGCGCGTGAGCGCCGCGCACACCTTTTCGGCAAACTTCGGATGCGTGTTGATGCCTGTGCCGACTGCCGTGCCGCCGATCGGATTGTTTTCTTGCAGCCGCTTAAGCGCCCGCTCGGCCCGGATCACCGAGTACTGGGCCTGGGCCGCGTAGCCGCCAAACACCTGGCCGACGCGGATCGGCGTGGCGTCCATCAAATGCGTGCGGCCGATCTTGACGATCGTGTCCCACTGTTTCGCCTTGGCCGCGAGCTCCGCGTGCAACCGCTTGAGCGCCGGGATCAACTGCTGGCTCACTGCCTGCGCCGCCGCCACGTGCATCGCCGCGGGAAACGTGTCGTTCGACGACTGCCCCATGTTGACGTGGTCATTCGGGTGGACCGTGCCCGCTTGGCCCTTCGCGCCGACGCCGAAGCCGAGCTTCGTGTTCGCCACGTTGGCGATCACCTCGTTGGCGTTCATGTTCGTCGACGTGCCGGAGCCGGTCTGATAGATGTCGACCGGGAAGTGGTCGTCGTGCATCCCGGCGGCGACTTCCTGCGACGCGGCGATGATCGCGTCGGCCACCTTTTTGTCGAGCTTGCCGAGCTCGAGATTGGCCTCGGCACACGCAGCCTTCAAATAGCCGAACGCGTGGATCACGCTGGGCGGCACCGGTTCGTTGGCGACAGGAAAGTTTTCGACGGCCCGCGCGGTCGACGCACCGTGCAGCGCGTGCGCCGGCACTTGCATCTCGCCCATCGTGTCGCGTTCGGTGCGGAATTTGGTCATGAATACCACTGCGCAGGGAGCCTGCTAGCTAGAGACAAAATCGCGGCGATGATACCGACAACCGCCGCCGAGCGAAATGCTGAATCACGGTGTTTTTCCGCCATTACTATTCTATGGCCGCTGTCAACGATAGCGTTTCCGTGGCCGACCGTTAAGATAGATGGTATGGAAAAAGCGAGTCCAAACGACGATTCGAGCCCAGAGATTCCGTGCGCGGACGACCTCCGGGAGATCGGGCCCGAACCCCGCTCGCCGGACGACGTCGGACTTGCGATTCCTTCCGATGAACATCCGGTGCGATCCATTCTTCTCCTCCTTCCAGAGATTCTGTTGATCCCGCTTTCAGGAAACTTCGCGCATCTGTTTGCGCAATTGGTCGCTCAGGTGGTGGCCGGCTTCCTCGCCATGACCGCGGGCCAGCCGTTCTGCGCGATCCGCATCGCCCCGGTTGATGGCCTTGAGGATCGCCTCATGCTCGTCCCAGACCGAATCGCGAACGCGCGCTTCCTGCAGCACCGCGCCCATTGCCCGGCGGATGTGCTGCCAGTGGTGATTGG
>JANNTD010000373.1:0-14378 GCA_031403315.1 Planctomycetota bacterium | reverse complement strand
ACGACACGAGCGGCGCGTTCCGCGCTTATCGGGTGGCCAAGTTGAGCCAACTCGAACTCGAACGCATCCGCTCGACCGGCTATGCCTATTTGGAAGAAATCCTTTGGCACCTGGACCGGGCAGACGCTCAGTTCGCCGAAGTTCCGATCACTTTTCACGAGCGTCGTGCCGGCCGCTCCAAAGTCAACTTCCGCGAAGCGGCGGGCAAGCTGGCGACGCTTGTGCGCCTGTCGTGCCAGTCGGCAAGTCGCCCGGGCGGTGAAAATCGTTGACGGCCGCAGTCATCCAGCCTATTCTGAGTACGGCAGCGCGCGGTCCGATGACTTGCCGTTCGCGTCCTTGGCAGCGACGATCGACCATGGGAATTAACTCATGTCGGTAACCATCTACGAAATCGCGGAACGAGCTGGCGTGTCGAGTTCGACCGTCGCCCGCATTCTACGCGGCGACGAGCGCTCGTCGTATCGCCGCAGCGCCGAGACGGCCGAGCGCGTGCGACAGATCGCTCGGGAATTGGGGTACCGTCCCAATCTGCGAGCCCGCGCTTTTTCTCGCGGTCGCACACGCGGCATTGGCCTCCTGTACACGGACGATGCCTGGATTTTCGAGGGCGTCAACACCGAGGTGGTCAACAGCCTGGTACGCACGCTGCAGCACGAAGGCCATCATCTGGTGTTCTGTCCGATCGACGCAGGCGGTGCCTGGCAGGAAATCGTGCTGGGCGGGCAGATCGACGGCGGCGTCGTGTTTCAGACTTTGCCGGCCGACGTGACTCGGGCGGTGCGCGAGCGGCATCTGCCGCTGGTGCTGCTGGGTGACGACACCGATCCGACGCTATCGCAGGTGGTGGTCGACGACTTCGGCGGCGCCTTCGCTGCCACCAAATATCTGGTGGGGCTGGGGCACGAGCGCGTGATGCTGTTCGTCCACGAATCGGTAAAGCCCCACTGCAGCGTGCAAGAACGGCTCGGCGGCTATCGTGCCGCGATGGACGAAGCTGGCCTGATGACCCGCGAGCTCGTGCGCGTCCACGAAGGAGACGCGATCGACGCACTCGCGCGCGGCGAAGCCCGGCCGACAGCGGTCATCTGCTACAGCGATCTCGAATCCACGCTGCTGGTGCATGGCCTCTGGCAAGTCGGCCTGGCAATTCCCGGCGACGTGAGTCTGATCGGTTTCAACGACGTGTTCGCCACGCAGTACATGACGCCGCCGCTGACAACGGTTGGCTTCGATGCGGCGAAGATCGGCGAAATGGGCGCCCAACTCGTGCTCAAGGACAGCGAAGCCTCGGCCGACAAAAAGCAGCCAACCGTATTCACCATCAAGCCGAAATTGATTGTTCGCGGCTCGACGGGACCGGCCAAGACGCGGAACGTCGCCGCGCCTCCCCACAACGCGGACGGGCCAAACGGCGAAGCGCCGTAATTCTGCGGCCGATTCTGCCGCCGATTCTGCGGAACGTGCCGATTGCGCCGCCACACTCGTTGGCCTCTGCGAAACCAGCGTGGACTATGCTTGTCTGGCGCAATCCTACACTCGAAACGCGTTGGACTCTCACATGGGCACGAAACAAATTGGCATCCTCACCAGCGGCGGCGACTGCCCCGGACTCAACGCCGTGATCCGCGGCGCAGCCAAGACCTGTTGGGGCCTCGGCTACGACTGCATCGGCTTTCTCAAAGGCTACGAAGGCCTCTACGATCCCGTGCAGTACGTCACGCTCACCCCGCAGAACACCACCGGCATCCTCAACCGCGGTGGCACCATTTTGGGCTCGACCAACAGGGGCCGCTTCGCCGCGACCGTCGGCGTCCACGATCGTGTCGAGATCAAGCCCGAGCTGCTCCGGGGCGTCGCTACCACCGTCGAGCAGTTGGGCCTCGAAGGCCTGATCTGTATCGGCGGTGACGGTTCGCTCGCCATCGCGCAACAATTCCACGAATTCGGCATCCCCGTGGTCGGCGTTCCCAAAACCATCGACAACGACCTTTCGGCCACCGCGTTCACGTTCGGCTTCGACAGTGCCGTGGCCTGTGCGACCGACGCCCTCGATCGCCTCCACACCACGGCCGCCAGCCACGAACGGGCGTTCGTGATGGAAGTGATGGGCCGGCATGCCGGCTGGATCGCGCTCCACGCCGGCTTGGCCGGCGGCTGCGACGTGATTCTCATTCCCGAAATCTCCTGGACGTTCGAAAGCGTTTGCCACAAGATTCTCGAACGCGAGCACCACGGCAAGAAATTTACGCTGATCGTCGTCGCCGAAGGGGCGGAACTGCCCGAAGGCGGCATCGTCGGCGAACGCCGCAGCGGCGCCCAAGCCAAGCTCGGCGGCATCGGCGAAATCGTCGCCCGCGAAATCGAACGCCGGCTGCTCAAGGAAACACGGACCGTCGTGCTGGGCCACTTGCAACGCGGCGGCGCTCCGACCACCTTCGACCGCGTGCTCGCCACGCAGTACGGAGCGCACGCAGTGCGGTTGATCGTCGAAGGCCGGCTCGGCGAAATGATTTGCTACCATCCGCCGCAAATGGATAGCGTGCCGATCATGGAAGCGGTCAACCGCATCCGCACGGTCGACGCCGACGGCGCCGCGGTGCAAGCGGCCCGGGCGCTGGGCATCTGCTTCGGCGACGCGTCTCAGGCTGCGAGCCCGTTCCTCACCCGCGTCGGCAACGTGGCCACGGCCAGCGACGTGGAATTGGACGCCGATTTTGCGCTCGACATGGCCGAAGCGGCTGCGGAAGAAGCACTTGCGGATTGATCTTGCGACGCAGTGATTGGCGCAGTTCCATCGTTGTATTGTCGCGGTGATGGTCGCCAATTCTCGCCGCGAAATCTTTCGCTCGCCCGCCAAATGGGTCGGTTGACGCGCTGCCCTCATCCGTTAAACTAACCGCGATCATCCCATTGTTACAGAGGTGAGGGAAACTATGCGCACACTTGTACTTATACCGTTGCTGTTGGCAATTCCGACGTTGTCTCCGCTTCCGGCAGATGGTGCGGAGCGGACCTGGACGATTGCCCGGGATGTTTACACCGCCGACGCGGAGTTGGTGGCCGTCCGCGGCAATTTGGCGTACCTGAAGATGGGCGACGCTGTGACTGGAAGTCGTGTGGAAGAAATTCCGATGGAGCGCTTGAGCGCGCTCGATCAACAGTACATCTCGTCTCTGTCGCTCGCTCCGATTTTGCCCGGACCGGCGGCGGACTTGCCCGGGCCGATGGCTGATGCGGAAATCGTGCAAGAAGAAATGCCGCTGCCGGGCGAGCCGGACGCGCCGGCGGCAAGCGAATTGGGACTCAACGCACCGGATCTCGCTCCGGCTTACGGTGGTTCTCCAGTCCCACAATGGCCGCAGCCTGGGGCGGCCTACCGCGTCGACCAGTATGGCCGCGTGATTCCGCCGCAACCGGGTGTGGCGGCCAACTATCTCGCCCCGCTCGTCGAACCGCGCGCGGGCGCTAATCCCAACGATCGCCGCTACCGCCGACCGCCGCAGCAGGGGCCGAACAATCAATCGGCCAAGTCACAGCGCGACGACGACGACGATCGCCCAGGGCTGTTCAGCGCTCGCGACCGTCGTACCGACCGTCAACGAGCCGCCGCGGCCCGTTCCCGCTAGCGAGCCGCAGCCCCTTCAGCCCGTTGATCGCGATCTCCGCAGTTGAAACTCGTCTTCGAGCAACGGGCCGCCGAAGCCCAGTTCGAACGAGTGCAGGCCGAAGCGGTCGGAGAGTTCTTCGCAGACTTTGATGCCGCGGACGCTGTTGCCACGGGGATCCAAGAGCGGTGAGAAAATGCCGATGCCGCAGCGGCCAGGCACGACCGCGCAGATGCCGCCGCCGACGCCGCTCTTCGCCGGCAGACCGACCCGATACGCCCACTCGCCCGCGTAGTCGTACATGCCGCAGGTGAGCATCACGCTCAACACGTCCTTGACGTACTGCCGATCGATCGCCCGCTCTTTGGTGACGGGGTTCACGCCCGCGTTCGCCAGCGTGGCTCCCATCACGGCCAAGTCGTGAGCGTTGACGAGGATCGAACACTGCTGGAAGTAGAGTTCGAGCGAATCGGGAATCTGTTCGCTGACCATGCCGAAGTTGAGCATCAAATGCGAGATCGCGCGGTTGCGGTGGCCGGTGGTCCGTTCGGAGAGAAAAATTGCATTGTCGATGTACAACTCGCGGCCAATGTAGCGGCCGAACATGGCGAGCGTCCGCTTGATGCGGTCGGAAAAATCCTTGCCGCGAATGAGGTCGGCCGTGGCGATGGCCCCGGCGTTCACCAGCGGATTGAACGGCCGATTCGACGCCTCATCGAGCACGATCGCGTTGAACGCTTCGCCGGTCGGCTCGACGCCCACCTTTTCGAGCACCGCTTCGCGCCCGTGGTCCTCGAGTGCGAGCCCAAACATGAACGGCTTCGACACCGACTGAATGCTAAAAAGTTGCTTGTAGTCGCCGACATCGAATGTCTGCCCGTCGACGGTCACGACGGAGATGGCGAACCAATTCGGGTCCGCCAGCGCAAGCTCCGGGATGTAGTCGGCGATTTTGCCCTCCATGTTGCCACGGTACTTTTCGTGCAGCTCGTTGAGCGTGGCGCGAAACGGGGCGACTTTGGATCTTAGACCACCAAGCAGGTCGTCGAGCGCGCCGGTGGTATTGTCGTCGGGCATGATCAAATTCTCGTTAGATCAATTAAAATACAGGTATGTGCCGACAAATCTCTCAAGCCATCACTCGCTCGGCTACCTGTTTCAGCGCGAGCGACATCGGGTGCTCCGGAAAGCGGTTCACGAAGATGCCGCTGCTCGCCAGCCGCACGATCTCGTAGTTCATCGGCAGCATCGCCACCACCTCCGCACCGTATGCTTTCTCAACGCGCTCGCGGAGCTTCACCGTGTCCATGTTCGGCGGCACCTTGTTGATCAGGATCAGCATCTCGGGTATCTCGAGCCGGCGGGCGAGCTCGGCCGTCACTGCGGTGCCCTGAAAATCCTGGCTGTCGGGCCGCATCACCAGGATCAGCTTGTCGGAGATCGCGATCGAGAGCAGCGTCTCCTCGTTCACGCCCGGGTGCGTGTCGATGAACAGGTAGTCGAGGTTGAGATCCTTGATCAGCCGCTGAAAACCGTCGTTGAGCTTGGCGACGTCGTAGCCTTGCTTGAGAACTTTGCCGATCTCGCCGACGTTGACACTCGAGGGAATCAGAAACACCCGCGGCCGGTCCATCGTCGGTTCGACGGTGCCGATCGCCGCGTCGGTCACGTCGTAGGCCGCGTCTTCGATCGAACACTTGCCATACAAATAGTCGTTGAGCGCGTGTTCGACGCGCGACTCGGAGAGTTGAAAGATGACGTGGATGCCGGGCGACTGGATGTCGGTGTCGATGACGCCGACGCGGTGGCCGGCCCGAGCGACGAGCACGGCCAGATTGGCCGTGGTGTTGGACTTGCCCGTGCCGCCGCGGAACGAATGCGTCGAAATGATTTTTGCCAAAAGTCGTCTCTCCACAGCTTCGGTGTGACGAACGGACGCCGGGGCGCCGCGATCGACCGCTTCAGGCTTTGCAACCGGCGATGCGAATCGCTAACGGGATCAGTCTTTATCTTTCCGCGCCGATCGCATCCGCTGCGAGGTCTGCAGCAATTTGTCGAACAATGCCCCTTCCGTAATCCGATCGGCCTCGCGCTTGCTCCGTTCCTGGTCGAGCTCGAGCAGCGCGATCGCATCTGGATCGATTTGATCCATCGTGGCGGTGATGCTGTTGTTGAGCTTCCCCTGGTCGAATCGCAGCATTGGCCCGGTCGGCCCCAGCCGGAACACGACTCCCGACCGCAGCTCCGCCTCGACGACCAGCCGGTTGTCGATCAGCGTGCCGTGCCGACCGTAGGAGACGAGGCCCCAGCCATCATCGTTGGCGAACAGTGTGACGTGGTGCCGCGAAACGTGCGGATCAGAAATGACGATATCGCGACCGTCCTCGCGGCCAATCGTGATCTCGCGTTGATCGGAGAATCGCCAGGTTTGAATGGGCTGGCCCTGCGCCGAATCAAGCAAAAGCACACTCACACCACCGGCCGAAATCGGCCCGTGCTTGTCGCTCATCGCTGATCGTCCCAACCGCCTGGCGTGTTCGAGAACCGAACCCTGATGCCACGTTGATTGTAAGCGGGGCGACAAATCGCCGCAACTAGTCGGCTCGGCGCGGTTGTTTGACACCGACTGTACGCCGGTTAGAATCCGAGGGTTGGGCTTTTCTCGTCTGTTTTCAGCGGTTGGGGAGATGATTTGATGGCGGCACAATCCGGCGGGCAGCTCGACACGGTGATGCACGAGACGCGGGTCTTCCCCCCGCCGGCTGAGTTTGCGGCCAAGTCGCGGTTCAAATCGCTCGACGAATATCAAAAACTATGGGACTACGCCGCCTCCGATCTGCAGCGGTTCTGGGCTGAACTGGCCCGCGACGAGCTGCATTGGTTCAAGCCGTTCACGAAAACTCTCGAATGGAAGGAGCCGTTCGCCCAGAGGTTTGTCGGCGGCACGACGAACGCTTCGTACAACTGCCTCGATCGCAATCTGTCAGCGGGGCTGAGCAACAGGACGGCGATCCTCTGGGAGGGCGAGCCGGGCGACACCCGCGCGCTCACCTACGCCGAGCTGCACCGCGACGTGTGCAAGTTTGCCAACGTGCTCAAGAACCTCGGCATCAAGGAGGGCGACCGCGTGTCGATCTACATGCCGATGGTGCCGGAACTGGTGATCGCCATGCTCGCCTGCGCGCGGGTCGGGGCGGTTCACTCGGTCGTGTTCGCCGGCTTTTCGGCCGAGGCGATCGCCGAGCGGAACCGCGATTCGCAGGCCAAGCTGCAAATCACGGCCGACGCCAGCTACCGCCGCGGCAAGGTGCTGCCGCTCAAAGCCACGGTCGACGAAGCGCTCGCCAAGTCGCCCTCGGTCGAGAAATGCGTGGTGCTCGACCGCGTGAACGAAGCGGTCCACATGGAGCCGGGTCGCGACTACTGGTGGCACGAATTAATGGAAATGGCGCCCGCCGACTTCCCGGCCGTGCCGATGGACTCGGAAGCCCCGCTCTTCATCCTCTACACCAGCGGCTCGACCGGTAAACCCAAGGGCATCAAGCACACCACCGCCGGCTACAACCTCTACGTCAAGAAAACGTTCCAATGGGTGTTCGATCACCGCGATGATGACGTCTTCTGGTGTACGGCCGATTGCGGCTGGGTCACCGGCCACAGCTATGTCGTTTACGGCCCGCTCTCCGCCGGTGCGACCGTGTTCATGTACGAAGGCGCGCCGAACCAGCCGAACGAGAGCCGCTTCTGGGAGCTGATCGAAAAGTACAAGGTGACGATCTTCTACACCGCCCCGACCGCGATTCGCGCGTTCATCAAATGGGGCGACCAGCACGTCAAGAAGCACGACCTGTCGAGCTTGCGGCTCTTGGGCACGGTGGGCGAAGGCATCAACCCCGAAGCCTGGATGTGGTATCACCGCATGATCGGCGGCGAACGCTGCCCGATCGTCGACACCTGGTGGCAGACCGAGACGGGCGGCATCATGATGAGCCCGCTCCCCGGAGCGATCGCCACCAAGCCGGGCAGTTGCACCAAGCCGCTTCCGGGGATCATTCCCGCAATCGTCGATGAGTCGGGCAATCCGGTCGGCGCCAACCAGGGCGGCTGGCTCGTGATCGCGCACCCCTGGCCGGGCATGCTCCGCGGAATCTGGCGCGATGATGAGCGCTACGAGGAAGTCTACTGGAGCAAGGTGCCGCACCACTATCTCGCCGGCGACAATGCCCGCTGCGACGACGATGGCTATTACTGGATCATGGGCCGCATCGACGACGTGCTCAACGTCTCCGGCCATCGGTTGAGCACGATCGAGATCGAGAGCGCGCTGGTCTCGCATCCGAACGTGGCGGAAGCAGCAGCGGTCGGCCGGCCCGACGAGCTCAAGGGCGAAGCGGTGGCCGTGTTCGTGACGCTCAAGAGCGGTGAGGCGACGGAGGCCTTGCGCGAAGAACTCAAGAAACACGTCCGCAAAGAAATCGGTGCGCTGGCCCAACCGGACGACATCCGCTTCACCGGTGCGCTCCCCAAAACGCGCAGCGGCAAGATTATGCGCCGGCTGTTGAAGGACATTGCCGCGGGCAAGGAAACCGTCGGTGATACGACGACGCTCGAGGATTACTCGGTGCTCGCCAAGCTGCGCGAAGACGAGGAATAGGAGCTGAGATGGGCAGCGAATCGAATCACGTTCATGCTCCCGACCCCGGCGAAGCTTGGGAAGCCTTCATCACCGAAGCGGTCTACCCCGAACCGCAAGCCAAGGCGCGCGACGACTATCGGAACTACGCCGCGCCAGCCCGCGACACGGTGCGCGAGTTCTATTGCCAGAACCACCGTCACCAGACGTTTAACTTCGTGCACGAGAAGAAGCGAGAATTCCTCGGCTTCCGTCGCCGCCAGATGAGCATTTTCGAGGCGCTCGACTATCTCAACACGCTCGTCGACGACTCCGACCCGGACATCGAACTCTCACAGTTGCAGCATTTGCTGCAAACTTCCGAAGCAATCCGCGCCGCCGGGCATCCCGATTGGTTTGTGCTCACTGGCTTGATTCACGATTTGGGCAAAGTCCTCTGCCTGTTCGGCGAGCCGCAATGGGCCGTGGTGGGCGACACGTTTCCGGTGGGCTGCCGGTTCAGCGACCGGGTGGTCTACAGCGAGTTCTTTGCCGACAACCCGGATGCTGCCGACAGCCGCTACAACACTCCGCTGGGCGTTTACCACGAGGGTTGCGGGCTGCGCAGCGTCGCGCTCTCGTGGGGCCACGACGAGTACATGTACCACCGCATGAAGGATCACTTGCCCGAGCCCGCGCTCTACATGATCCGCTTCCACTCGTTCTACGCCTGGCACCGCGAGGGCGAGTACGACGCGCTGTGCGACGACCACGATCGCCAGATGCTCCACTGGGTGCGGGCGTTCAACCCGTTCGATCTCTACTCGAAGTCGCCCGAGCCGCCGAATTGGGACGCCCTGCGGCCGTACTATCAACGGCTGATAGCAAAGTACCTGCCGCCGGTGCTCGATTGGTAGTGCGCGATGGGCTGGTAGACGGTCCAAGTGCCTACCAGCCGAACATTCGCCCGATCAATTCCAGCACTTTCACGTAGGCGTTGTCCCACGCCTCGGGGCGGAGGAAGGAGACTTCCATCGTCGGCGCTCCGATGAACGGGCGTAGCAACCACGCCATCTGAATTGCGACCAGCGTGTACACCACCAGCCAGCCCCACAGAATCCAGCGGTGGCGGCGATTGCGCGCGACGAGCGGTCGATAATACTGCCTCAACAGCCATTGGGCCGAGATGCTCGCCACAGCGAACATCGCTCCATTGAATAGCAACGCCTGGCTGTACACGGCCGACGAGGCGTACCAGATCATCGTAAACGGAGCGAGCGACGCCAGTATCACGGCGAGCCCCGCCTGCGTGGCCACAACCGCGCGCAGCGCCTGACCGAAGTCGCGCCGCAGTCCGAGCAGCGTGTTGAGCACAAAAAAGCTCGGCAGACTGATCGCAAAAGTCGCCAAGAGCAAGAGTGGCACTTTCAAGGCGGAGTAGGTAATTTGCAACAGCCACTGCGGCTGCCCCGAGAGCACGCGAAACGTGCCCATCGCCGCGCCATAGAACAGCGAGAACAGCAGCAAGCAGCCAACCAGGTGCGCGAGACCGCGGCGACTCGCGGGCCGCGTCGTCCACGCGGCCCGACGCAAGACGTCGTCGGCTGTGGTCAACCAAGCATGCATCGGCCTAGCTGCTTCCTGTTAGCAACGCGCCAAGCGTATTCAGCACGGCCTCAAAGAAATTCGAGCCGCGCTCACGAAACCAAGTGAACGGCAAGCCGGGACTGCCGACAAATGGACGCAAAACCCAGCCCATTTGGGCGCCGACCAGTGCGAATACGATCATCCAACACCCGAACACCAGCCGGGTGTGCCGACCAAAGGCCTGTCCCGACGGCATGTCGAGCGCGCTCGGCTCTGTTTCGACAAGAACGACTTCGTCCGCGGAATCGCCGGCTCCTACTGCGGCGCGATCGACTGCCAGCTCTCGCGGCATCTCGAACGACGTCAACCGATGCAGCGTTTGACGGAGAAAGCCCAGTCCCAACACGCCCGCCACAGAATACATGACCACGTTCAACAACAGCACAAACGGATAGCTCTTGGTCGTGAGCGAAAAGAAAAGCACAATTGGCCCGAGCGACGACAGCACCGCCAGATTCACCGTCAGCGATGCGATCAACAGCCGCAGCACACTTAGCACGGTGAGCCGTGAACCCACTAAGGCATTAAATACGTAGAGCGAGGGAAACGTCACCAACAGCGTCAAGTAAAACAATGCCGGAACCTTGATCATCGTGGCCGCCAACTGCAGATAGCGGCCGTTGGGATCGAGCAGCGTCGGCGGAACCTCCTTGAGGAGGGAATAGGAACCCATGCACAGCCCGTAGATCGCTCCCAGAAGCACAATCAACACTCCCAAGCCGCCTGCCTGGATCTGGAGCATGCCGCCGCGCAAAGCATCGGAACGAGTCGCGTCACCGCGCAACAAGCGATCGAGGTGAGATAGCCAGGTAAGCATGATAGGACCTCCGCCAAGTCAGAATCGTGGATCAAGCAACCGACATTGGGTGTTCTTTGCCTTTTACGGTCTCACCACACTACTTTGTTCGCGTCGGCCCGCTAAATCTATTGCCATTGGGCCGATTTTTGCCGCGAGGCCTGGAGCGGCGCCTGGCCGTCGGTCACAATCGAACGGTCAATTCGTCGACAAACTTTTTCGCATCGTCCAGGCTGAAACCGCGGCGATCGCGCAGCAATTTCACGGCTCCAAACGTGTCGGCGTTTTCGACGCACTCGACGATCCGTGCGTCGACTTCGTCGCTCGTGAGCGATTCCGCGTTGGTCGCATCTTTGACCGATGACTCTTCGACCGTACACTCGGCCGCCAAGTCACGCAGCGCTATTTTCAACGACGGGACAACAAAGTCGAAACGGCCGCGCCAGGCCAATCGCAGCACCCGGTCCGTCGGCAATGAGACCGGAACGTGATTGTTGCGACTTCTGGAAGTCACCAACCCGCCCAAGTGGACGCCCGGCACAACGCGACGGCGTTCCTCCGCGATCTCGGCAGGCACTTCCGCGGGGGCCGGGTCGACGAGCCGAATGTCCAAATATCGGTCCGTCCAAACCATGTTGTTGCTGCCGGTGCGCTCGGATCGCTTCACCGCCTGCTCGCTGACGCTGGCGATCTCTTGATACGGCACAAACAACACCGTAGCGGCTGGAGCAAAGTCGCGATTCTGATACGAGCGGAGATTGATCCACAATCCGTCGGGCGCGATCCGCAGGAGCCAATTCGTGGCACGAAACGCTTTGATGGCCGCGCCACCCAGCCACATGACCATCAAGCTGACAAACGACAGCACGGGGAAACTAATCCACATCGCTGGCCGCGCCACCCACACGAGATAAGCCGGCACCGCGGCCAGCAGCACGAGCATGGCGACCGACGTGAAAACCGAGACGAAACGCGACTGCCGGCAGATGCGGCCTTGAAGCACGCTGGGTATTTGATCCGATTGATAAAGCTGCATGGTAGGGAACACGCCTAAATCAGCATTTGGAAACACCCGTCACAAGCTTAGCATATGTGATATGTCTCGATTTTCACTACTCGTTCAAGTCAGCCGGCCGATCCTCTGGCCTGTATTGCCGCTGGTTTTCTACCTCGGGCTGCACGCGGCGGGAGCACCACTCTCGGCGGTCGCAATCGTCGAAATGCTGCTCCTCACGTTTCCGATGAATCTCATCGGTTGCGGGCTCAACGACATTTACGACTACGAATCCGATCGCCGCAGCGAACGGCGGCAGAAGGTGTGGGGGGCGGTCGTCGCACCAACGGATCGAGCACTCGTGTGGCGAGCCTGCCTGGCGATGGTGCCGTTGGTGCTCGCTGGTGCGCTTCTCACGCAAAATCGTTTCAACATCGCCGCCATGTGTGGGCTGGTGCTCGTGGCCTGGGCGTATTCTGTGCCGCCGGTGCGACTCAAAGAACGGCCGCCGCTCGATTCGCTCGCCAACGGACTCGGCTTTTTTCTGCTGCCCTTTGTCATGGGATACAGCTTGGGTGCCGATCCACTGGACATGCCGCTCAAGTACTACTTGCTCGCGCTCTCGGTGTGCGGGATCCACGCGCTGGCAACCAGCGCCGACTACGAAGCGGACAAAGCGGCCGGGCATCGCACGCTCGCCGTTGCATTCGGTCGCAGGAAGGCGGCGGCATTCGCATTTGCCACGTTTGCCATGGCTCTGTTGCTGGGCGATTATCAGGGTGTCGCGGTGCGAGTCTTTTTGCTGGCGGGGACCGCAGCCACGTTGGCGGCGACGCTCGTGCCGCGCGATCGTACTATCGCCGCGGCCTGTGTGACCATCTTCGTGGGGTTTCTCATCGCGGCAGTTTGTCATGTCGCGGGTTGGTGACCGAGCGCATTGACCCCCACCCTCACGCAACGATAATTAAATCATCCCTCGCTCCTCGTTCCTCTACCCTCGCCAAGGAGCCCGACATGGCAGCCGAATCTCCTGCCGATTTGGTCAAGAAGAAATGCCTCCCCTGCGAAGGCGGCGTCGCACCGACCACGCTCCCCGAGGCCGAGGCCCAGCTCATGCAGCTTCAAGGCTGGCACCTCACGCACAACGGTCAGCGGATTCGCAAGGAATGGGTCGTGAAGAACTTCCTGGCCGGCATCGAGTTCTTCACACGTTGTGCGGCAGTCGCCGAAGCGGACGGGCATCATCCCGATCTGCACCTCGAGGGTTACCGCAATGTGGCGGTCGAGTTGTGGACTCACGCGATCGGCGGCCTATCACAAAACGATTTTATCCTGGCCGCGAAAATCGATCAGTTGCCGATTGAAATGAAGAAACCGCGAACGGAATGATCGATGACAACTGACTCGTATTTCCCGTGCTTGATGGTCCGCAAGGATGGCGCCGGCACCGTGACGGCTGCTGTTGAGACAATCACGCGCGAAGACTTGCCTGCCGGTGACGTGCTAATCGAGGTTGCCTATTCGTCGCTTAACTACAAAGACGCCCTCGCCTCGCAAGGCCAGCCCGGCGTGGTGCAGAAGTTTCCGCACGTGCCGGGCATCGATTGCGCGGGCACGGTCGCCGAGAGTCGCTCGCCGCAGTACAAGCCGGGTGACGAAGTGCTCGTCACCGGTTACGACCTCGGCGCCGGCCGATGGGGCGGCTTTTCGGCATTTGTCCGCGTGCCGGCCGAGTGGGTCGTGCCGCTCCCCAGCGGCCTCTCGCTCCGCGACTCGATGATCTACGGCACCGCCGGCTTCACCGCCGCCCAGTGCGTCACCGCGATCGTCGAACGCGGCATCCGACCCCAGACCGGTACCGTGGTGGTCACGGGCGCCACAGGCGGCGTTGGATCGCTGGCCGTGGCCATCCTGGCACAGCTTGGTTACGAGGTGGCCGCCGTCACCGGCAAGCCAGGTGAACACGCCTGGCTGCATCGACTGGGCGCGGCGAAGATTCTTGGCCGTGCCGATGTCGTCGACAAAACCGATCGGCCGCTGCTCTCGGCACGCTGGGCAGCGGCGGTCGATACCGTCGGCGGCCAGCCCTTGGCCACGATTGTCCGCTCGATGGAGCATCGCGGTTGCGTCGCCGCCTGCGGAATGGTCGCCGGAGCCGATGTGCCGCTGACCGTGTATCCTTTCATCCTGCGTGGCGTGACGCTCTCTGGCATCGATTCGGCGAAATGTCCCCGGCCGCAACGGCTCGAAATGTGGCAGAAGCTCGCCGGTCCATGGCGCGTCAAGCATCTCGACGATCTGGCCGAAGTGACCACGCTCGACGGACTGCTGAAGTACGTGAAAGAAATTCTGGCCGGAGAGATCATGGGCCGGACGCTCGTCGTGCCGAAGTCGACCCGCGCCGGCTAGCCGCTCGGGTATTGTCGGCAGTACTCGTAGAGAGCCATCGTGGTCGCCGTCGCCACGTTGTAGCTATACGGCAGGCCCCACACCGGAATTTCGACCACATCATCGAGCTGCGCGAGAATGCCCTCGGTGAGGCCGGTCCGTTCGTTGCCGATCACTAGCGCCGTACGGCGGGCAAATTCGTACGTGTGCAGGTTCCGCGAATTGCTCGTCTGCTCAAGGCCGACCAACCGATAGCCGCCGTCGCGGAGCTTGTCGAGCACCGGTCCAAGGGTGCGATGGATCTCGATCTCGACGGCGTCGGCTCCGTCGCGG
>JANNTD010000372.1:0-12407 GCA_031403315.1 Planctomycetota bacterium | reverse complement strand
CATCGATTCAATGGCCAAGCCGCGGGCAAGCATGGACTCGCGAATTGCAAGCATCGCTGCTCCGGTCCCGCAGCCAGCATCAAGTATCCGCATCCCCGATCTCAGAAGCGCCGACCGCATGAAGCAGGCTCGTAGGCCCTGCTGGTAGCGAAAGAGCCGGATAAAGCGCGCATATGCTCGCGTTCTACCGGTATAGAATCGGACTGGATCGGGCGTTGCGTTCATCCAGCGTCCTTTCCGGCTACTATCCAGAGCCGTCAATCGGTGCTGCGGCGAATTTTGATCTAGCGAAAGAGAACAAACGCACCGTTCTTGTCGAGAACGCCCGCGACGCCGTTGCCGGCGCTCTTTACGGAGGCAGGCAGTCCAGATGGCCGGCCTCTATCGTCGTAGAGTTGCCAGGTCAACTGACCGTCCTTCTTCCAGGCTACAATCGTGCTGCCATTGGCGGCACTCAAGGCAAGCATGCCGGTGCGCATACCGGTTGTTCCCGACGTCTTGATCTCCGAGGGCGCTTGCACGGCGCCCCTGCCGTCCAGTCTTGCAAAATAGATTTGCCCTTTTGTCGGCCAAACCGCCACGAAGCCGTCTTGGCTGCGGGTGATCGCATAGTAACTCATCGGACAGGCGGCTATCTTCCACAGAGTGCTGCTGACGCGAGTTCGCGAAACCTCATTTCGATCCTGCTCCCATAAAACCAGGAACATGTCGCGATTGTTTTCGGTTTCCTCTCGATACAGCACGGCCAGCTTTCCGTCTGCTCCGTACACGGAACTGGTTGTGCAGCAGTCGCAGGCATCGATGGTCGGATCGATTTCCACGGCGGGCGCGAACGTCTTTCCGTTGTCATGCGAGAGATTTGCGTACAGCTTGCCGGATAACCAGCAGGCCGTAACGTTGCCCTTGTCGTCGGCCGCCAGCGAGAATCCTTCGCTTGGCGAGTGGTTGATGTTTTGCGGCGGCGAAAATGTTTCCGCCCCGGACTCGAGGCGAGCGTAGTAGAACGCCCACTCTTTCTTGGGCAGTTTTAGTTTCCATGCATTGGTGTCCATCGCCACGTGAATGCAGCCGTCCTGGCCAACAGCCATGTCCGAAGCGGAGAACTCTAATCCCGGCTTTTGCGATTCCCGATTCACAACGGGGATTACTTGACTGAATGTCTGACCGTTATCGGTGGACTTCGCATACCGCGGACCGTCCGGCGAATTAAACAGGAGATGAATCGCGCCTTGAGAATCGGTCTTGGCACTAATCGGCTGGCCGCCCTCGGGAACCGATATCATCGTCACGTTGTTCTCGCCACTGGCGACTTTGGTAACCGCAAGAGAAAGACCTAAACTGACGGTGAGTAAAATTCGGGAGCACTTCATTCGACTAATGTGCATTAAAATATCCTCGGGGAAACTCGTCATAACTCAGCATGGCGAGCATGGAGTGATCGCGCTATTCTTAGTTGTTGCTCGATGAGTTGCAAGCGCACGTCACA
This sequence comes from Planctomycetota bacterium, assembly GCA_031403315.1. Classification (GTDB taxonomy): domain Bacteria; phylum Planctomycetota; class Planctomycetia; order Pirellulales; family Lacipirellulaceae; genus DASYDU01. The sequence continues at coordinate 10,921 of JANNTD010000372.1, read as the reverse complement.
CATAGAAGGCAAGAACTGCGTCCAACCGAAATCGTCGCAATACTCTACAGTTGAATCTTGCGCAGCCGCAGTGCATTGCCGATCACAGAGACCGAACTTAGGCTCATTGCCAGGCTCGCGATCATCGGATTGAGCAGCAGCCCAACAAACGGGTAGAGCACACCTGCGGCAATCGGCACGCCGAGCGCGTTGTAAACGAAGGCAAAGAACAGGTTTTGGCGGATGTTCCGCATCGTGCCACGGCTTAGCGATCTGGCACGGGCGATTCCTCGCAGGACTCCTTTGACAAGCGTGACTCCTGCGGTTTCCATCGCAACATCGGTCCCGGTGCCCATCGCGATACCAACGTGGGCCTCGGCCAGTGCCGGTGCATCGTTGATGCCGTCCCCGGCCATCGCGACGATATGGCCGGCCCGTTTGAGTTGTTGGACCACTACTCTTTTCTGATCGGGCAATACTTCGGCTTGCACTTCGTCAATATTGAGTCGGCTCGCCACGGCACTGGCTGTGGTGGGATTATCACCCGTGAGCATGACGATCCGAATTCCATCCTCCTTTAGCAGTCGGATCGCTTCGGGTGTTGACGCCTTGATTGGATCGGCGACCCCGAGCAGGCCGGCAAGTCGCCCGTCAACACCGACGAACATGACCGTTTGTCCGGCCCTGCGCAATTGCTCGCCCTGGTCCGCTGAATCGCCGGGGTCAATTCCTTGATCGGCAAGCAAGCTGCGATTGCCGATCAGTACTCTACGAGAATCTATTGCCCCGACCACGCCTTTGCCGGTTATGGATTGAAAAGCGGCAACGTCGGACAAGGCTAGTTTTCGCTCCTGAGCGGCCGCAACTATCGCAGCCCCAAGCGGATGTTCGCTGCCTTTTTCCAAACTGGCTGCCAGGCGTAACAACTCGGCCTCGTCGAACCCATTGAGTGCGACAACGGTCTCCAGCCGAGGCTTTCCTTCCGTCAAGGTGCCGGTCTTGTCAATGACCAAGGTATCCACCTTTTCGAGCGTTTCGAGCGCCTCGGCATTTTTGATCAGCACGCCGGCCGTCGCGCCGCGGCCTGTTCCGACCATAATCGACATGGGCGTGGCCAACCCCAGAGCGCACGGGCAAGCGATAATCAACACGGCCACGGAGTTCACAAGCGCATACGCCAAGCGAGGCTGCGGTCCAATCATGGCCCAAACAATAAACGTGACAATTGCCGTCAGAACCACTGCCGGGACGAAGTAGCCGGAGAAGACATCTGCCAGCCGTTGAATTGGCGCGCGGCTCCGTTGAGCCTCGCCTACGATCCGCACGATTTGAGCCAACAGCGTGTCGCTTCCGACTCGCTCGGCGCGCATGACCAAAGAGCCGGTGCCGTTGATGGTCGCTCCTGTGACATGATCCCCCAGTTTCTTTTCAGCCGGAATGGACTCGCCAGTTATCATGGACTCATCAACAAAGGACGTGCCTTCAAGGACGACACCGTCAACCGGCACCTTCTCACCTGGCCGAACCCGGAGTCGATCGCCAGGTTTGACTTGATCCAATGAGATATCTTCTTCATGTCCATCATCCCTAATGATTCGAGCCGTCTTCGGCGCAAGCCCCAATAAGCCTCGAATTGCTGAGCTGGTTCGACTGCGTGCCTTCAGTTCCAGGACTTGTCCAAGAAGGACCAAGGTCACGATGACCGCGGCGGCCTCAAAGTACACGGCGACTTCTCCGCCGTGGACACGAAATGACTCTGGAAAAACACCAGGGAAGATTGTCGCCACCACGCTGTGGAGATAGGCTGCTCCGGTGCCCAACGCAATTAGAGTGAACATATTGGGCTGGCGGTGAACGACAGAGGCCCAACCTCGCACGAAGAACGGCCAGCCGCCCCACACCACAACCGGAGTCGCCAACAGAAATTGAATCCATGCGGAACTGTGTTCGCTCAGGAACGTCGCAACGCTTCCTGTCACCATCTCCAACATGGTCAAGATCAGCATCGGGATCGTCAGCACCGCGCATACCCAAAACCGTCGCGACATATAGACGAGTTCCGGATTGACTTCTTCTTCGGCTGAGGCGACTCGCGGTTCTAGGGCCATCCCGCAGATCGGGCAGTTACCTGGCTCCGATCGAACGATCTGCGGATGCATCGGGCAGACGTATTCGGTTCTGCCTACAGACGCTGCTTCGACGACTTTCTCCAATGCCATGCCACATTTCGGACAACTGCCGGGATGGTCCTGGCGGACTTCTGGGTGCATTGGGCAGGTGTAAGTCATATGTGCGACCCCAAACGATTGGCTGTTTGAGACTCCGATCCGTGCATGCTAGCACCTGACGAGTCGATCCGGGAATTTGAGGCAACTTTTGCGAACAGTATCGGCCCGCTTTGTGCCTGGCGGCGGCTGTAGTCGATTTAGGGTTTACCCGAACCTGACATTATCTTATCGAGGCAACACGGTTAATCCGGCGAGACATCGGAGGAAAAGATTCATGACGAGTCAATTCAGGGAACAAGGGACCGGCGAGAAAGATTTTCTGCCGGGAGCGGGCTATCATTTTCTGACGCCGCTTTACGAGATGCTCGCATGGCCGATGCTCGGTGGCGTCTGGCGTGGTGTCGTTGACGATGTGACTAGCCTTGCGAGCAATGCCGCGTCCATCGTCGATCTCGGCTGTGGCCCCGCCACTGTGCTTCAAAAGCTGGCGCGTCGGCGTCCCGATCTATCGCTGACGGGCATTGATATCGACGAGACCATGCTGTCGATCGCGAGGCGGCGTTTGCCGCAGGTCAGGTTTTTGCAGGGTTCGATTGATGCCTTGCCCGTTGATGACAAGTCGACGGAGATGGTCATCAGTTCGATGGTTTTTCATCACCTCCCACGCGAGGTGAAGCACGGGGCGCTGCGGGAAGCAAAACGCATTCTGAGGCCGGAGGGCTTGTTTCTCATGTGCGATTTTGCGACGCCGGTGAACAGACGAGGTGCCTGGCTTGCTCACTGGTTCGGTAAATTGGAATCCGGTGTCGCCCGCCAGGCGGCGGGCGAGCTATTGGAAGTCGCAGCGTCCGAATCGATGACGTTGGCGCCCCGTTGGACCCGTCTCGGTTGCATCACGCAGCACGAAGTCCGGGCAGTCCTTTAGAGATGTGCGGAAAAAAATCGAGGATCGCTGGTCCAGCCGCCGGACTCCGCGCCGGACTGCCACTCGCTGTGGGATACTACTGAGCAGCATGTCTAAATGACTTGCCCGTGTGCGCTTGCTCGGATATCTTGAGAGTTCACATTCAAATTGCGGGAAAAAATGGCCATACGCCGAACTGCATTTACGCTCGTCGAGCTGCTGGTCGTCATCGCTATTGTTGGATTGCTAATCGCGCTTTTACTGCCTGCAATTCAAGCGGCCCGCGAGGCATCGAGGCGCAGTCAGTGCGCGAACAATCTTCGACAGATCGGCGTTGCCTTGCAAACCTACGAGTCTGCACAGCGCTCGTTGCCGTCGGGATATATTTCAGGGTTTACGTCGGATGGAACCGACACGGGGCCCGGCTGGGGCTGGGCAGCACTATTGCTCAACAATCTGGAAGAGACCTCGCTCAGCGGTTTAATTCGATTCAATCTGGCAATTGAGGATACTGCCAACCAGCAGACCCGGACGAAGGCCATTGCCGTGTATCTCTGTCCCTCCGATCCGGTTCCAGTCACGTGGGAAGCATTGCGAGACGATCCGTCCCAATCCAAGATTTGTGATGTCGCGGCGGCGAACTACGTCGGAGTGTTCGGCGATTCCGAACCCGGAATTGATGGCACTGGACTCTTCTCCCGCAATAGCCACATCCGCTTTCGCGAGATTACCGACGGCACCTCGCACACACTCGCCGTAGGCGAGCGCTCCCACGCGCTGGGGCAGTCGACGTGGGTCGGATCGGTGACGGGCGCGCTACTGGCACCGGGACCCGCCGATGGTATAGGCACGTATGAGCCCGAGCATGGTTCAACCATGTGTTTGGGCGAAGCCGATGACGAGGCAAGTCCGGGCGACCCCGCGGCGGAAAACGATATGTTCCATAGCCTGCATCCCACCGGTGCAAACTTCGTTTTCGCCGATGCTCACGTCACGTTTTTGACGGCGGAAATGGACCCAAAGGTCTTTAAGGCGATGGCCACTCGGGCGGGTGGCGAACCCATTTCTGGGGAGCATTGACGATGCGATGGTTTGCGGCTTTGCTTGTTGTTGCATGTTGCGTCGGCTGCGGCAGCGAGCCGGCCCCGTCCACGGTTGTACCGGTCAGTGATGTTCGGCCTGATCTCATGGAAGTCGCTCAGAAGGCGCTGCCGCGCGTGAAGTTTGAAAGCGCTCGCAGGATTAAGGCGAACGGAGAGGATGCATATCAAATTCGCGGAAAGTTGCCAACCGGTAAGGTACGCGAAGTCGAAGTATCGGTTTCCGGGAAGGTCGTTGCCGTTAAATAACGGCCGATACTTTGGCGGTCCTTTAGAGACCGGCGGTACGAATCGAGGATTGTCGGCACTCATCGCGCTGCGGGTCGGGCGATAGTCTGCTTGACCGCGCCAGAATCCGTCCAAGTTGCAAGTCTTCGGAATCGGATGCCACGCAGAGGAGAAGATGCGAAGCGCTTGGATTCAACTAGTCGGTGTTGAAGCGGTGCGGACTGGATGCAAATGCCGTCGCCATTGCCGGTCCAGTTCGATTACGCTCTTGATCCCATAGCACTTCTGAAGAGCCGCATCGTAGCCCACCACGGTCGCCTGTTCGATGAACTCCACGAATCGCTCGGGATTCTTTTGGTCGATCAGGAACTTCGCCACCGAAGCGCTTTGACCGTAAAAGGCACCCATCCGATCCGGGCCAGGATATTCGTCTCTCGTCAGGAGTTCACCTGCTTGAAACGTTGTGCGACGCAGCAGCGCGTCGGCGAGGTCTTTGTCGTGTCGGCCTTGCTTTGCTTTGGAATCGGCAAGAATTGCCGCTCCCTCATCCGCCCATCGAGGCACGCCCGTCGATGGAAGCCGCTCTCGAAGAACGACGTGTGTCAGTTCATGGGGCAATGCAGCCGACAAAAAATCCGTCCCACTGCCAAGCAGGTCAATTCGCCGGCTGACGGTTCGACCTTCGCTGACATTGATGAGCGATGAGCCGACGGTGCGCTCACTTCCCCGGCCGCACGCACTGACGTAACTCTGCTGAGATCCGTGCAGGACGATTTGACACCGGGGATTCCATTTTTCCTCCAGCGATTTTCCGAGCCACTTTGCCCCCAGTGCCGTGCGAACTGATTCCGCGTGACGTGCTAGATTTTTGGCGTGCCCAGCGGAGTGCTCGGAGCAGACTTGAAAGTTGTCGGACTCCACTATGAACCATCGGCCATGCCGATGGCTGCTCAATTCCACGGAGCTGGTTGGACAGGCGCAAACTCGGCCTGAGCAACACTGGGCCAGGAGAGAGTGGGACCAAATCGACAAGAATAGGACGACGAGGGGCGCGAGCCAGTTGGCGTGAATCTGCATGGTCGAGTCGCTTGCAACGCTGTGTTATGACGAGTGTCAGACAGCTGCAAAGCAAGCGACATGCCGACCGGCGGGGCTTCGTCGCGACTCCAATAGGTGGACTCGGAAACCCTGGCGTCACAAGGGTTTAAGCGATGCCAGACGACAATGACAAGAACTGGTGGTCAGATTATGACGAGGGGCAATTGCCTAATGCCTTGGCAGCTCCTGCCATTCCCGCGAGCGTTGTTCCTCGCCAGGTCCAAGGTCGCCGGCCAGAGATGATTCGGAGCCCGTGAGATTGCTTGGCAGGTCGGCCAAGTCCTCAGGACGATCCAAGTGTGCCTGCCTGGGATTACGCAAGAGCGGGTTCTCGTTCGGGTTGGTCGGTTACCGGCAATTCTTCCGTCGCCTTCTGCCGCCCGTGAATCTTGAGCCACCTCGCCCTACGAACCCAATAGAACCGCACCGGCAGAAAGAGGTCAACGACCTCATCTGAGATCAAGAGCCCACCCAAGACGGGCAAGGCCATCGGTGCCAGAATCTCGCCTCCGACGCCCGTGGCAAAGACCATCGGAAAGATGGCAATGATGGCCACGCCCTCGGTGAGGAGTTTTGGACGGAGCCGATGCACGGCGCCTTCGATCACGGCCTGGCGTAGCTCTTCCAGCGATTGGATGTTCTCCAGCCCGCCGCGTTTTTCAATGGCCTCGCGCAAATAGACGAGCATGATGATGCCCGTCTCCGTGGCCATTCCGAAGCAAGCGATAAATCCCACCCACACCGCTACGCTAAAATCCATTGGAGGAGCGGACCAGCCTTGCATGATTTTCGGGAAAAGGAACATGAAAAACGCGCCGCCGGCCAATGCCTCGGGCACAGCCAACATCATCAGCGCGGCGTCGGCCAGGTCATTGTATGTTAGATACAGGATCACGAAGATCAGCACGATGACTGCGGGAAACACGAATCGCAATGTGCGAGCCGCGCGAACCTGGTGCTCAAACTCGCCGCTCCATTCGATATGCACTCCCTCGGGCAGATGAACCTTTTGTGCCACGACGCGCTGGGCTTCGTCCACGTAGCCTACAATATCGCGACCACGCACATTCAGAGTGACGTAATTCAGCAGCCGTCCGTTCTCGCTCTTAATCATGGCGGGGCCTTCCACGATCTTCACCGTGGCGACCGCTTCGAGCGGGACGAGGACTTTCCCTTTGGCCGCGTGCAGCGTCGTGGCATCGTGGTTTTCATTGATCGAAGATTGGCCGCCATCCGTCGTTGCGGATTGGCCCATCGATGGCGAAGCCTGTCCCGTGCTGCTCATTGCAATGGCACCGTTGCCGCCGCCACTGCTTGACATGCCTCCTGCGCTTACCAGCAGTCGGCGGATGCTCTCCTCATCTTCGCGGCTAACGCGGGCGTACCGAATACGCACGGGGATCCGATCTCGCTTCTCGACCGTGTACGTGACTGCGCGGCCGGCCAACGCAACCTCAATTTCATTTTGAATGTCTTCGACCGCGATGCCATATCGAGCGGCTTGTTCCCGGTCGATGTCAATTTGCAAATATCCCTTGCCCATGATGGGCGCGGCAATCACGTCACGCGCGCCGTTGATTGGTTTCAAGGCTGCTTCGATCGACTTGCACACCTGGTCGATCGTGTCCAAGTCTTCGCCGAACACCTTCACGCCGATATCGGTCCGCACTCCCGTGGAGAGCATTTCAATGCGATTGATGATCGGCTGCGTGAAGATGTTGCTCCAGCCGGGCACTTGGAGAACCCGCCCCATTTCGTCATCGACAAGGTCGCCCTTCGGGCCGGTCTGTCGGGGCCAGAAGAAGACGGTGTCGGCAAATTCTTTGTCCAGGTCCGCACGCAATGCGTTAAAAGGCTCGAAAGCTACTTGGTCGAAGTCTTGGCCAAGCTGAGATTTGACGACTTCCTCCGCAAATCGCTCTGCCGCGGCCCTGTGTTTCGCACCCTCTGTTAGACCCGCCTTGCCGGCGGCTTTGACCAACTCCTCCATCGCATACCCGTTGAACGCGGTCGAGCCGCGGTCGTGGAGTTCCCAGTTGACCTGCTTGACGCGCTCGGTCCACAGCCTGGCCCGCTCTGCCTCGACCGCATGGAGGAGGGAGTCAAAAAATGTCTTCCGGTCAGCGCCCAATGCTTCCGAGATCGTGGTAAAGAGCCTCGCAACCATCGACTCGTGCAGCTCCAGCGCAGTGACCAGGTCCTCGACGACGTCGTTGTCCTTGAGTGATTGTGCCACATCTTGGCTCAGGGCAGTCACGTCTTCGAGAGCAGGATTCCTTGCCAGCCACACGCCATACTTGTTCGTCAGTTCCTTTGATAATCGGTCAACTTCCGACGATTTATCGATCTCCCGGGACCAACCAAGCGATTGAGCGTCTTCCATCATCCGAATCGCTTCCGCCACGGCGAACCGTGTAAGCTCCGGGCTCAACTCCCGCTCAAACTCCTTATACCGCAGCAGGGCCAGGTCGCGCATCATTTCATCGAATCGTTCCAGTGCCTTTTGCGTGCCGTCATTGATGAGGTTTCCGCGATCATCCTCGTCCGTGGCGCGATTGACATACCCATTGTCCTCCAGGACTTGCAGGACCTTGCCTACCTGTTTTTCGGCATGATCGTACTTGAGCACTCGCTTGGGCCACAACTCCTTGGGTCGGAAATTGACAAAGGTTTCGACCATGTCGAGCGGCGCTGGATCGGTGGGCGTATCGGCTCGTCCCGATTTTCCGATCACGGATTCGACTTCGGGAAAGCCGCGCAACAAAGCATCGCGAGCTTTAAGATCGTCGGCGGCTTGCGTGACGCTCGCCCGCGGCACCGTGACCGGCATGTCGAGCGTCGTGCCTTCGTCCAAGGCGGGCATGAAGGCCACGCCGATCTTGGTAAAATGGAAGGCCCATTGGCCCACCAGCACCAGGGTTGCCAATGAGAGGACTTGCCACTTGAGCCCGCGAGTGAAAATCACGGTCAAGGCTGTCACGAGCCCAAATACACCGAGAAACGTCGCCTTCCAAGCGGTCTCACTGGCGCCCTGGCCGATGATAGCCTGGAGCGGGAACATGCCCGCCGCCAGGACGAGCAAGGCGGCAAACATCCACATCACGAGATTTCGCCGTGGAAGCGCCCAGGTGAGAAGTGGCTTATAGATATTGATGAAGCTGCGGACGATCGGGTTTTCTTCCTCGCTTCGCAAGCGACCTCGAATGAAGGTCGGAATCAAAGCCGGAACGAGCGTTATCGAGATCAGGGCCACTCCGATCATGGCAAAGCTTTTCGTGAACGCCAGCGGATGAAATAGCTTTCCTTCCCGACCGCTGAGCATGAAGACCGGCACGAACGACAACAGCATAATCAGTACCGAGAAAAAGATCGGTCGCCCAACCGTGCGGCAAGGCCCGATCACGAGCTCTCGGATGTCGCCGGTGACTCGCTTGGTCCCAAAATGGTCCTTCAAGTGATGGGTGGCGTTCTCTACCATCACGATGGCCTGATCCACCAGGATGCCGATGGAAATCGTGATGCCGGCCAGCGACATGATGTTGGCCTGGATGTCGATGATGCCGGTTATTCGCAGCAGCCACATCAGCAGAAACGAGAACAACACGGCCAAAGGCAACGTGATGCAAATGACGAACACGCTGCGCACATGGGTCAAAATCAAGAGAATAGCCAGTGAGGCAATGACCATTTCATGCCACATCACCTCGCGGAGCGTGTGAATTGCCCCGCTGATGAGCCGTGTTCGATCGTAGGCCGGCACGATGTGGACGCCTGCCGGCAACCCTGGCTGCAATTCGTGGATTCGTTCCTTGATCCGCTGAGTGACCTCCAGCGGATTCTCGCCGTGACGCATCAATACCGCGCCACCGACTACCTCATTTCCGTCTTTTTCGTAGACGCTGCGGCGGAACTGAACCCCTACGTGTACGTCCGCCACTGTCTTGACATAGATTGGAGTACCTTCGACTTCCTTGATGACCGTGTTCTCGATGTCCGACTTGTCCTTGATCCAGCAGACGCCGCGCACGATGTATTCGGCGTTGTTTTTCTGAATGACACCGCCCCCGGCTGGCATGTTGCTTTTGCCAACTGCCGCGTAGAGGTCGCCGAGAGAAATGCCATAGGAACGTAACGCTTCGGGGCGCACATCCACTTGATATTCAAGTGGCGTGCCACCGACGACGGCCACGTCGGCTACGCCGGAGGCAGCATTGAGTTGTGGGCCAATGTAAAACTTGTTCAGCGCCCAGAGCTTGGCGGAGTCAATCGGATTCGACGAGCTGGCCTCAACCGTGTACCAGAAAATCTGGCCAAGCGCCGTCGCGTCCGGCGCCAAGTACGGCACGACCCCGGCCGGCAGGTAATTACTGGCTTGGCTGAGCTTCTCGGTCACGCGCTGGCGGGCGAAATAGAAGTCGATATTGTCTTCAAAAATGATCGTAATCATCGAGAAGTTAAACTCGCTCGACGATCGGACCGCGCGCACCCCTGCCAGACCTTGCAGCTTGCGCGACAGGGGATAGGAGACCTGATCTTCGATCTCCCGCGGACTTCGCCCCATCCAATCCGTAAAGACAATGACCTGGTTCTCGCTCAAATCGGGAATCGCGTCGACCGGCGTATTCAGCAAGGCGTAAACGCCAGCCACGGTCAGTGCCGCCGCCAGGATCAGCACCACGAAGCGGTTGCGGATCGAGAGTTCAATGATTTTTTCAATCATGTATCAGCTTCCAATCATTCCGGCTGTGACGTGCTCTAGCGCAGCCGCCGCTTGTCGGTCACGCAACTTGAATGAACGATCCTACTGTGAGTCTTCGACGGCCTTCGTGAGCTTTGCGACTCTCGCACGAGTTGCTTTGGGGTCGGCCTGGGCACGATCGATACATGCTTTGCAACAGAGGAACGCCGGTTGACCGTCGACGATCACCTTGACCGGCGCTCCCATCGTGCCAAGCCGGCTCTTCTCCATGACCGCACAGAAGCGTTGCGCTTCGGCTGCGGTGCGATCCTCGGCATTGAGTTTCGCCATCGCCGCGTTGACCTTCTTCAACTCCGTTGCCTTGGCCAGCGTGGCAGGTCCCTTCGCGGTTGCCTTGGCCTTGCAGCCAGCACAGCACAAAAATACCGCCTTGCCGTCGACGGTCGCTTTGACCGGTGCGCCCATTGATCCAAGGCGATTGTTTTCTAAGACAGCACACCAGCGCTGCGACTCTGCCACGGCTCGATCAGCTTTTGGCAATTTGGCCAGAGCGACTGCAATGGTCTTGGCCTCGGTTTCGCCGTCGGCAGAGGCGCCGGCGACCGCAACCAGCACGGTCATCAAAGAGCAGGTCAATTCGAAAAGAAAAGTGCGTCTGTTAGTAATGGTTTGGTATCCTCGGAAG
>JANNTD010000371.1:0-7457 GCA_031403315.1 Planctomycetota bacterium | reverse complement strand
CGCCCTGCACACAGCTCCCGTTTGCCGCTTGTGTGCTCACACCACACGACTCAAAATACTCGTCGCAATCGGCGAGCCGAACAGGCGTGGTTCTTGTGTCTTTTCGTGCCTTATTGTGGCCATCTTTTAGCGATTCGTTTTGTGCTCGACTACTTACTCACCTGCTCACCTGTTCAAAATTCACCTGTTCAAATATGGAAGGAGGCCTCCTCCGCACCGAGTTGTAGCGGAGCTCCGGTGCCCGATCGGCTGGCGTCCACCGCGCGCGGCTCGTGTTGACCGCCGTCGACCTTCGAAGTCGTGCCTCACTGCGGCTACCGGATGAGGGGCTGCAGCCCAGGCACAGGCCTATCGACAACGCACAAACCGCACTTACTGAACACCTGTCAATCGTGCGAGATTCAACCTATCAGAGTCGCTGGCCCAATTTCAACAACTATTTTTGGCCACCCCCCGAACCATTTTTGGCCGGGAGTAAAAGGACGGCGGGGCGTGTTGGCCCCGGGCGTTCGGCTGCTGAGACAGCCGAATCACCCGGGGCTAAATAGTCGGGGAGGATCTTTTTTTGCGCGGCACTTGACGTGGAGTATACTGTACTAGTACACTTAATACAGTACGAGGCTGCGGCTATGGAATTTCAATGCGATCCGACGTCCCGGGTGCCAATTTACCGGCAATTGATGGACCAGGTCCGTCAGGCGGTGGCTCGCGGGCGGCTGCGACCGGGCACGCGGTTGCCCTCCGTGCGGCAGCTCTCGCGCGAGCTGGTGGTGAATCCGAACACAGTGGCCAGGACCTACACCGAGCTCGAACGCGAGGGTGTGCTCAACACGCGGCAGGGGCTGGGCGTGTTTGTCGCCGAGCTGCAGGATGAATTGAGCACGGCCGTCCGCCGCGAGCGGTTTGCCGAGGCACTCGATCGATTCCTTACCGAAGCGGTCCATCTGGGCTTCTCGGCGGAAGAAGTTGTCGCGGCGGTTACGAAAAGGATCAAGGGCTTTCAGTTTGCTGGGGCATCCACGGACACCTAACCACGGACCACGGACTTCCCATGACCGATGCCATTGTCACCGATCGGCTGACGAAACATTACCAGGGACAGCGAGTTGTCGACACGCTTTCGCTCCGCGTGCCGGCGGGGAGCGTGTACGGGCTGTTGGGCCGCAACGGGGCCGGCAAGTCGACCGCCATCAAGATTCTGATGGGCATGGTTCGCGCGGATAGCGGCAGCGCCACGCTCCTGGGTGAAGACTGCGCGACGATTTCGGAGGCGACGCGGGCCCGCATCGCCTATCTCGCCGAGGGGCATCCGTTTTACAGTTGGATGACGATCGGCCAGGCGGTCGAGTTCGCGCGGGCGTTCTACCCGCGGTGGAACGACGTGCTGGTGGACCAGATTCTCGACCACTTCGAGCTCGCGCGGAAGCAAAAGTTCCGCCGGCTCTCGCGCGGACAGCAGGCCCAAGTGTCGCTGGCGCTCGCCGTGGCCCCCGATCCCGAGCTGTTGGTGCTCGACGATCCGACGCTGGGCATGGACACGGTGGTGCGGCGCGACTTTTTGGAGTCGCTGATTCAGATCATCCAGCGGCAAGGGCGGACGATCCTGTTCAGCTCGCACATTTTGGGAGACGTCGAGCGCGTCGCCGACCGGATCGGGATCATGATCGGCGGCGTGTTGCGGGTCGATTGCCGCACGGAGACTTTTCGAGAATCGGTCCGCAAGATCGTGCTCGAGTTCGTTGGCACGCCTCCCGATGCGGTGGACGTGCCCGGGCTCGTGAGCTGCCGGCAGGCGGGCACCAGCCTGGAAATGGTGTTGGTCGGTTACGACGACACCCAGCGCGAAGCGGTCGAGCGGCTGCGACCGCAATCGATCGAGGTGCTAGATCTGAATCTCGAAGACGCGTTCATCGAATACACTCGCGGGTCGCGGCGGTCGCTCCCGCTCTTTGCCACGGAGATCGAAGATGCACAAAGCGCTCGTAATCAAGGAGCTGCGTGAATCGGCGGGGATCGTCGCGCTGGCGGTGCTGGGCGTGGCGTATGTGTTGGCGGACTTAACGGCCACGCGGCTAGTGCCCTGGCAGAGTCGCTGGCTGTACGGCTATCCGTTCGTCAACGACTCGCTAAATTTCTATTTCTGGCTCGTCGGCGGCGGACTGGCGATCGCGCTCGGTTTTCGCCAAACGGCTTGGGAGCTTGGTCAAGGAACTTATTTCTTCTTGTTGCACCGGCCGATGAGCCGCAACCGCATCTTCGGACTCAAGCTTTTGGTCGGCGGCTCGCTGGCGATGCTGATGGCTGGACTGTTAATCGCGCTCTATGCCTGGTGGGCGGCGACGCCGGGACATTTCGACGCGCCGTTCTATTGGACGATGACGGTGCCGGCCTGGCAGCTATGGCTGTCGTTGCCACCCCTGTATTTCGGGGCATTTCTCGCGGGCATGCGGCCGGGGCGCTGGTTCGGCTCGCGGCTGGTTCCGCTCGTAGCGGGAATCCTCGTCGCGCTTGTCGCCAGCAGCGCACCCTGGCTTTGGCTCACCGTCGCGTTGTCGTTCGCTGCCAGTGGACTGCTGATCGTTGGCATCTTTTACTTCGTCCAGCAACGCGATTACTGATCGTCGAGGACAATAAACCATGAACGGGCGCGCGAACATTTGGCGGAAAATCGTCGCCGCGGCGATTGTCGCGACGGGTATCGGCGTGGTGTGGGGCGTGGGTTGTGGCTGGCTGTTTTCGATTTTCGGCTCGCTCTCCGCGCGTACGATCATTAGCGAGCAGCTCGACGTCGCGTACGATGGCACGCCGGTCATCTCGATTCGATCCAACGACACGCCCGGGATGAGTACGCTCGGCCGGCGAACGCTCGACGGCAAACCGTGGCCGAGCGACTACGAGCTGTGGCTCTACGGTGCGTCGCCGCGACGCTTCGAATTGCCGCCCGGCGTGATCCGGCTTCCGATCCGCTGGGATAATTACCGCGGCCGGATTGGCGGCGTGACCGACGGCAAGAAACCACCGACCGCCTGGTACGTGGTCAGCTCCGACAAACAAGCGGACCATCTCTACTTCGCCGGCTTTGATCCCACCTCGAAGCTCTCGGTCGGTTACATTGGCAGCGAGGGTTTTCGCTTGTCGTTGCCGCCGCGGAAAGAACAGTTTTCATTCGCCGGCAATGAAGCGGGCCGCGTCACGGATCGTGTCGCCAGCAGTCAATATGTCGAGGGGAACAGTATCGTGCAGTATCACAATCTCTCGGCGTACGATCACCCGGCACAGTGGCTGATATTCGTCGTCGACGGCAAACGGCTGTGGGAGATCGACCTCCGCGAGCGAACGTCGCGCGTCGTGCTGGAGGTGCCTGACTCACTTTCGATCGGCGAGATGCATGTCTTGGAAGCGACGGTCCAAGACGCCGATCGGGACGACAACGCGCGACGCACCCGGCCGGGACGGTTCCGTTTGGTGGCGCAGCAAGACGTGTTTCGAGCGTTGCCGCCGGCCGCCGACCCAGCGGATTCCGACACAGAGCCGCCGAAGACAACGGGCATCGTCGTCGTCCGCACACGCGACCGGGTGCTGCTCTACGACGCGACCAGCGACAATCACTGGGAGTTCAAGCTTCCCAGCCAGGTGCCGGCGGATCGATCGTTCACGTGCTATTGGCTCAGTCCCGACACGCTGCTTCTCAATTGTCATGCTGGCTATTGGAGCGGTGGCAGCATCAATGAACTGTATTGGATTTCGCCCGACGGCGCGATCCAGCGCGAAGAGCGTGTCGAGTTGCAGGGCTCTGTGCCGCCGCTGGAGAGCCGCGAGTTCTGGGCGATGAGCGCCTTGATGCCGGAGCCGTTGGGCTGGCTGGGCTCGATCGTCGGCGTGGAGCCGTTTTGGCGGCTGCAGTATTACAAGGCCAACACGTATTCTGCTGCACTGCGACAGACCTTTGCTCTCCTCTGGCCCATGTCAGTGATCGTGCTGATCGTTTCACTGGCTTCCGCCTGGTACGCGCACCGGCTGCACCGACAATACTTTCGGCCGCACTCCGGCGTCTGGGCCACTTTCGTGTTTCTGTTTGGACCGCCGGGACTCGCCGCTTACTGGCTCGAACACCGCCGAGCAAAACTGGAACCATGCGGCGAATGCGGAGCGAATGTGCCGCGGGATCGCGAAGCTTGCGCGGCGTGCGCTACGCCCTTCCCTGCCCCGCCGCTCGTGGGGACGGAAATCTTTGCGTAGTGCCACGTGGACGAGTCTCTCCGAGACTCGATGCGCGATGCGCGTCTCGGCGGAATTCCAAGGGATTTCGCCGTCTGGCTATTGGATGTCCGATGGCCGCCCGTAGCCCAACCAACTCGGCAAGTTTTCCTCGCACCAACGGCGATAGTCGGCCGTCGTGTCAAAGGCCCGAAAGTCCGCATCGTCCATCACTGGCTTGTACGTCTTGATGAACGCGTAGCGAAACCGTTCCTCGAGCGTGCGCTTCGCGGCCGCTTCGAACTCCGCGAGCCATTCAGGCGGAATGTCCTCGTATCGCATGGAAGCCGCCCTAAAAACAGCAGCAGCCGGCAGTGGGCGTTGTCGGCTGCTGCGAGGTCACCGATAAGTGACCTAGCGGAGAGAGGCCAGGAAGATGAATCCAGTCGGATGACTTAGGAGATGCGGCCGAACAAGGCGATCCGGCGGAGGTCGACGTCGATGCCCGTCAAATCGCGCGAGGCATCGTGCGACGCTTTCTTCACGCTCGCGTGCTTGAAGACCGCGGTCGTCGGGATGGTTTGCGTGTGCTGCACGTAGGCCGCCATCGGGCGGACATCGGGAATGACCCGCGTCACCACGGCTCCGGCGGCTAGTGCGCCCAGGATCAAGGCAATTTGCAAGTACGACGTTTTTTGCGAGCAATTCATCGTGACTTCTCCTGGCAGGCGATTCGCTTGTAACGGTGAAAGGTGCCTGGAAATGGGGGCCCTATTAAAAGGGATGTCAGTGAGGGGTGCCACTTCTCGGTTCCGGTTCGATTCGCCCGGTCCGGCTATCAACAGTTCCGGTTATCACGGTGACGACCGGCTCGGCGTTTCACTTGCCTAATATTGCAACGAGTGTGCCAACGGTCGGCTGAAGCTCATCGAGCGGCCTGGCGTGTTGACGTAACTCTTTGTCGGATCGAGTCTTTTGCGGCAGGAAGGACGATCGCTACTGGGAGGTGCGGCAACTTGCGGCCGATGATTAGTGTCCCGATTCGAGAGGATTGTCCTCAAACCGAGACACCCCAGTTCTCCAATAGCGTAGCTCATCGGCCAGGCTGCCGCCAGCCGAATTTTCCGCAAATTCGGCACATCCCAGCATTTATGCACTGTAGGGATAGTCGCAGTAATGATTGACGCGGCCAATTGTTAGGGTAGCATTGAGTCGTCGGACCGACGATTGGCTCCCATCTCGCATTTCGGGAACCGGCAGATGGCCGCGTCCACCTCGCGCTACAAGAATAACCGCCTCCAGCAGCTCCGCGGCTTCATCCACGCCGCGCGCACGAAGAGCATTTCGCGGGCTGCCGAAAAGCTCTCGCTAAGCCAGCCGTCCGTCTCACTGCAGATCAAAGCGCTCGAACAAGAGTTAGGCACGGAGTTGTTCCACCGTCGTGGGCCGCGGATTTCGCTGACGCACGATGGGCAGCGATTGTTGGAGCTGGCCCGGCCGCTGGTCGAGGCGATCGATTCGCTGGAAGAGTCGTTCTCGTCGCTCCGCGAGTCGGCCGATCGCGGCACCGTCAACATCGCAGCGGGCGGTTCGACGATCCAATATCTGTTGCCGCCGTTCGTGGAGAAATATACCCGCGAACATCCGCAGGTCGACGTGCGATTGCACAACGTGACCGGGAAGGCGGGGCTCGAGCTGTTGCGGGAAGGCGAGGTCGATTTCGCCATCGGCCCGATGCTCGACACGCCGCCCGACATCACGTTCCATCCGCTCGTGACCTACGAGCCAATGCTAATCACGCGGCACGACCATCCGCTCGCCGAGAAGAAGCAGCCGACGCTCAAAGATATTGCCAAATATCCGCTGATCCTGCCGCCCAAGAACTTGAGCACGCACCGGTTCGTGGAGTCGGTGTTCGCGGAGCACGAGCTCGATCACGACGTGAAGCTCGAAGTCGGCGGCTACGACGTGATCAAGCGCTATGTGGAGCTGGGCCTGGGAATCTCGATCGTGATGAGCCACTGCCTCACGGGGGCCGACCACTTGCACACCGCGCCGCTGCGCCGCTATTTCCCCCCGCGGACGTATGGCGTGGTGTTGCGTAAGGAAAAAGTGCTCTCGCCGGCGGCCGCGCGGTTTGTGGAGACGCTCCGCGAAGATACGGGTGGAGCACGCGGCAGCAAGCGGCGCAAGAACGCGGCGGATCAAAGCGGCGGTTCGACAAGCAACGGCTCGCAGGCGGCCAGTACGAAGTCGGCCGTGAAGTGACGTTGGGCGGGGAACGTGCAGGGCGTCCGATCACATGCGACGCCGCACGCTGTTTGCGGTCGTGGATAATCATCGCATCGAATGCCAAGGCGTGACATGCCTGTCTCTCGTCAGCTCTCGATCTGGGGCATCATTGCCGTGGCGGTGATCGTGTTTGCCGTGGAGCAAAGCCGCGAGATCTCGTTTGGGGACAGCGGCGGCATGATCCCCATGCAAGTCCGCGCCGCTGCCGGCGCACTCGTTGAAGGTAGGCTGAGCGTCGAGGGCGCCAAGGCGTTTTCGACGCTCGTCACCAGCATGTTTCTGCACGGCGACGTCGAGCACATCCTGTTTAACATGGTGTTTCTGTGGACGTTCGGGATTCTCACGTCGGAATTGTTGGGCCAGTGGCGGGCGCTGGCGGTGTTCATTGTCTGCGGAATCTGCGGGGCGATCGTCCATATTTGCCTGAACGCGGAGTCCTCGACGCCGATGATCGGCGCTTCGGGGGCGGTCTGCGGCTTCGAGGGAGTGTATTTGGGGCTGGCGCTGCGTTGGCAATTGCCGTACGCGGAGGTCTGGCCGCTGGCGCATCCGGTGCCGCCGATGCAGCTCGGCGCGTTTGCCATTGTGGGCTTCATCGGCGACATGCTGCTCTTGGCGAATCACGACGAGCACATCGCCTACGGCGCCCACCTCGGCGGGTTCCTCTCGGGCGTGGCGATCGCGGCGGTGATCACGACGGTATACCCGACACTCGCGGCCTACGAACGAGCGGGGCGCAAGCGTTACACCTGAAGCGCAGTGGTACACAACATCAAAGTACTTCAGGAGAGTCGGTAGCAGGCGCGTTGATAGCGATTCCCTTCGATGCTACTTGGCATCGTGGCCTCCCACTGCCATATCCAGTTCTTGAATGCGGGCAGCACTCTGGGAGAACACCTTGGCGATCACCTCTTCGAGCGGCGGGTCCTCGACGCTTACGTCTTCAATTTCGTGCTCGGCGAGCACCG
>JANNTD010000370.1:0-3490 GCA_031403315.1 Planctomycetota bacterium | reverse complement strand
GGTCCCGCATTTGTTGAGCAGTTGCGAGCCAAATTTGGCGACAAGATTCCCGGCGCCAACCTGGAAAACCTCGATCCGTGGATCGAAGTCACGCCAGCGGGGTTACTGGAAGTGTGCCGCTATCTCCGCGACGAGCCGACGCTGGCGTTCGACTATCTGAATTGCATCTCCGGCGTCGACTACCTGCACACCGACGAAAAAAAGGCCGCCAAGAGCGAGTGGCAACCGCACACCGAGGTCGTCTACCATCTGTTCAGCATGAAGCACAAGCACAGCCTCGTCTTGAAAGTGATGCTGCCGCGGTGGAAAAACGACAAGCCGGGCGAATTGCCCGAGGTGCCAAGCGTTGCTGGCCTGTGGGAAACAGCCGATTGGCACGAGCGCGAGGTGTATGACCTCTCCGGCATCGAGTTCACCGGCCATCCGAACCTGCGGCGGATTCTCTGCCCGGAAGACTGGATCGGCCACCCGCTCCGCAAAGACTACGAGATGCCGCTCGAGTACCACGGCATTCGAGGCAGATAAGTAGGCACGCATGAGCACGGCAGTCGAAGATCCCCGCATCATCGAGTTCGACGTCCGCACGGACGAGATGCTCGTGAACATGGGCCCACAGCATCCCAGCACGCACGGCGTGCTGCGGTTGGTGCTGCGGACCGACGGCGAGGTGGTTTCCGAGGTCACGCCGCATATCGGCTACCTGCATCGTTGTGCCGAAAAGATCGGCGAGAACCTCACGCCGCGGCAGTGGATTCCGTACACCGATCGCATGGACTACCTGGCCGGGATGAACATGAATCTCGGCTGGTCGCTGTGCGTCGAGAAGTTGCTCAACTACCGTGTGCCGGAACGCGGGCGGCATCTGCGGGTGCTGATTTGCGAAATGGGCCGGCTCGCCAGCCACCTCGTCGGCATGGGCGCGTACGGGCTCGACCTCGGCACGTTCAGCCCGTTCCTGTATGCCTTCCGCGAACGCGAGAAAGTTCTCGATCTGTTCGAAGAGGCGTGCGGGGCCCGGCTCACCTACAGCTATCTCACGCCCGGCGGTGCGACGGCCGATTTGCCGCGCGGCTGGACCGACAGATGCTCAGCCTTTCTCGATCAATTCTGGCCGTTGATCCAGGAATACCACACGCTGCTCACGACGAACGCCATCTTCGTGAAGCGGACGGCCGGCATCGGCGTCATCTCGCCCGAGATGGCGATCAGCTTTGGCACGAGCGGCCCGGTCCTGCGCGGCAGCGGAATCGACCACGATCTGCGCCGCGACGGCGAGGAAATTTACACGTCGATGTACGACGGCTACGCGTTCGAAGTAATCTGCGAGCGCAACGGCCACTATCCGAACGACCACGAGTACCCCGCGGTACCGCGTGAAGCCGTGCTCGGCGATTGTTGGCACCGGTTCTATGTGCGGATGCTCGAGGTGGTACAGAGCGTCGATCTCTGCCGCCAAGCGATCGATCGTTACAACCGATCGACCGACAGCTTTGGCGAACCGATCAAGCTCACGCAGAAACTACCCAAGGGCGAAGTGTATTTGGAAACCGAGTGCCCCAAGGGGCAGATGGGCTTTTACCTGGTGAGCTCGGGCGATTCGATCCCGTGGCGAGCGCGGGCGCGAAGCAGTTGCTTCTGCAATCTGTCAATCACCAACGTGCTGTGCCGAGGGTGTTTGATCGCCGACGTGCCGGCCATCGTGGGGTCGCTCGACATCGTGATGGGTGAGATTGATCGATGACGGATCGCGCAGACACAAGCGATATATTGAGCGATACCGCGACATTTACCGCTTGCGTCTTCGCGATTCGCAGAGAACTACGTTATGGCTCAACGGCGTCCTTCGATCATCGCTCACCACTTGATCTGGACGCTCTATGGGCACTGGCTCCCGAATGATCTGCGTGGGAGTGGTTCGGAGGAGCTGCGCGATCCTAAGTTCGCGACGTTGGGCGAGATTTATCATGGACGGAAGCCGGCGCGAATGCAGCCGACGCGGAAAGAGTTGCGAGAATTTCACAAGCAGGCGGAGCCGTTGTTGGATTATCCGCGATTTTGGATTGACGAAGCGAAGAGGCAAGCCATCGGCCGCGCGATTGCGCGGGTTGTGGCCGAGAAGGGATATACCGTGTGGGCGTGCGCGATACTGTCGAATCACGTGCATTTGGTGATTCGCCGGCACCGGGATGATGCGCTCACTATTTGGAACAAGGTGGCGGAACCTGTGCGACTCGAATTGATTGGCCTTGCGGACATAGGATCAGAGCACCCGGTTTGGGCCGCTCGGCCATACAAGGTATTCCTACGCACTCCGGATGAGGTGCATGGTCGCGTCGACTACGTCGAAGGCAATCCCATGAAGGAGGGCCTTCCGCCACAGCACTTCGATTACGTAGAATCGTACAACAATTGGCCGTTGCATAAGAGCGGCAAAGTTTCGGGTTAAGGACGAACCGCAAGTGGCCGAGTTTTTGTCGCAGTACATTCCGGTGTGGTTGGCGTATAGCGTCGCCGCGCTGGTACACCTCTTTTTGCTGATCAACCTGATCGCGGTCGGCGCGCTCGGCTTCATTTGGCTCGAGCGGAAGGTGGCAGGGCGGATTCAGGATCGCCTTGGCCCGACGCGCGTGGGCGGGAAGTTCGGCTGGCTGCAGACGCTGGCCGACGGCCTCAAGTTGATCACCAAAGAAGACCTGATGCCCGAGGGGGCGGACGAGTTTCTATTCAAGATCGCGCCGTACGTGAGCTTTTGTGCGTCGTTCGCGGCGTTGATGGCCCTGCCCTTCGCCGATGGCGACATGCCGTTCGTCGCACAGCATCTGAACATCGGCGTGTTCTTTATCATCGCGGTGCTGGGGCTCGAAGTGTTTGGCGTGATCCTCGCCGGCTACTCGTCGGCGTCGAAGTGGTCGCTGTTCGGAGCAATGCGCGAGGCAGCCCAGGTAGTGAGTTACGAGGTGCCGCTCGGCCTGTGTGCCGTGGTGCCGGTGCTGATCGCCGGGTCGATGGACCTGGTGTATATCGGCGACTGCCAAGCCGGCTGGTTTACGAATTGGTTCATCTTCCACGATCCGTTCACGTTCATCGTGTTCTGGGTCTATTTCACTTGCGCGACGGCGAGCGTGAATCGGGCGCCGTTCGACCTCGCCGAAGCGGAAAGCGAGCTCGTCGCCGGGTTCCACACCGAATATTCCGGCCTACGCTGGAGCTTCTTCTTCATGGCCGAGTATGGCTCGATGATGGCCGTGAGTTTGCTGGCATCGATCCTGTTCCTCGGCGGTTGGCACGGGCCGATTCCGATCGGCGACTGGCTCAATTTGACGTTCGAACATGGGTCGATTTTCGGCTACTTGGGCAACTTGCTCGCCTGCGTCAACGTGATCGTCAAAGGTGTAATTGGCGTGACGGTGATGATGTGGGTCCGCTGGACACTGCCGCGGCTGCGGATCGACCAGGTCATCACGACCTGCTTGAAGTACTGTGTGCCGAT
>JANNTD010000369.1:0-9766 GCA_031403315.1 Planctomycetota bacterium | reverse complement strand
CCCTGCGACGACTGCGACTGCTGTTGCTGCACTTTGTCCTGCGAGTGTTGCTGGCTGTCGCCCCGTTGCTGCTGATCCTGCTTTTGCTGCTCGCTTTGTTGCTGTTCGTTCTGCTTCTGCTGCTGCTCCTGATGCTCCTGTTGTTGTTCCTGCTGTTTTTGTTCCTCGCGCAGCTTGTCGATCAACAGGGAGGCGAGCTCGATATTGGCCCGCGCGTCGGCGTCAGATGGGTCGACGTCGAGCGCACTGCGGTAGTTGGTGATCGCGGATTCGAGCTCGCGGATCGCGGCGGGGCGATCTTTTTCCGACTGCTGGAGGGCCGACGCATAGTTGCAATTACCGAGGTTGTAGCGGGCTTTCGCCGCAATCGCGTCGTTCTCACTCGCCGCCGTTGCTTGGAACAGTTGTCTGGCCGCCGTCACGTCGCCCTTGCGATATTGGGCGACCGCCGTGTTGTAGGACAGATCGGCACTCTCCGGTGCATGCTCCTTCGCCTGTTGGTACGCCCCGATCGCCGCGTCGACGTCGCCGCCGCGCAGCAGTTCGTTGGCCTTGTTGATCTCGATCGCCAGATCTCGATCGCCGTCGTCCGCCCACAGCGGCGCACCGCAGGCGATGCTCGAAAGCACGAGACTTGCACAAAATTTCTTTTGGATCGCGTTCATGCTGCGGTCGAATGTTGAGGGGATGGTTTCTTGTCGTGCTGTCGCAAGTTCGACTCGCGCTGTGCGCCGGACGCTTGTCGAACGGGCCACGTGGTGAGCGCGATCTCCAGCAGCAATAGCACCAATCCCGCGCCCAAGAACCACTGGAACCGAGCTTCGTACTGATTGATCCGCGCCGTGTCGAATTCCGTTTGTTCGACGCCCGCGATGTAGTTGTGGTAAACGTCCGACATGTTGACTTGCTTCGTGCCGGCCGGCACATAGGCCCCGTCGGTCTCGGTCGCGACTTGGCGAAGGATGTCACCGTGCAGCTTCGACCACACCTGCTGCCCATTGTGCTGCAGATAGTCGCGGCGATTGTTCGACCCGACCGGGATGCGCGCTCCCTGTTCCATGTCGCCGAGGCCGACCGTGAAGATGCGGACGCCCGTCTCCGCATGGGCCTTCCGCGCCGCTTCAATCGGTTGGCTCTCCTGTTCTTCGCCGTCGGTGAATACGACCATTGCCTTGTGAGCATTCGACTTCGTCAGGAAGGCGTGTGACGCTGCTTCGATCGCATCGCCCAGCCGCGAGCCGCCGCGGCGGACATTGTGCGGACCGACTTCGTCGAGCGCTTGCTTGAAGTCGTCGTAGTGGGTCGTGAGCGGAATCTGCTGCTTGGTGTCGCCGGCAAACACCACGAGCCCCACGCGGTCGCCTGCCATTTCGTCGACCGTGTCTTTGATCTGCTGCTTCGCCCGCTCAAGCCGATTCGGTGCCGCATCTTCAGCCAGCATCGACCGCGAAACGTCCAGCACGAACATCACCTCGATGCCCTTTTGCGGCACGTCGCGCCAGACTTTGCCCCAACGGACGTCAATGAGCGCGAGCACCATCATCGCCATCGCCGCGGTAACCAGCGTCGTGCCGACGGCGCGACGCAATGTGCGAGCAGGCGGCAGCAGCCGGCGAATGAGATTCGCCGTGGCGAACCGCGTCCTCGCGCGCCTCTGTGCCACGACTGCGAAAACCACAGCCGCAACACACAGCGCAACAAGCCATAGCCAAACCAACTGGCCCGGATTTCCGATTTGAATGTCCATGGTGGTATATCGCTAACGGTTGAATCAGGCAAATTCGCGGAACACGGTGCTCGTCAGCAGCACCCGCGCCGCCAGCAGGCCCAGCGCGAGGAGAACTAGCGGCGGAACGCTCCACGCGCTGACGTGCGACGCCTGGATCGCCAGCTCGCGGTAGTCGACAAAATGCCGGGCTTCGACGCTCGTCTTCTCGAGCTTGTCGATCTCGCCGTAGATCGCCGCGAGTGATTCGGTATCGGTCGCCCGGAAGTACTTGCCGCCCGTGGTCGCGGCGATCTTCTGCATCGTGTCTTCGTCGATGTTGACTTCGACCCACTGGGTTTCCTGCTGGCCGGTGAAAGGATTGCGAACCGGCATCGGAGCCGAGCCGCGGGTGCCAACGCCGATCGTGTAGATCTTCACGCCCATTTTCTTCGCCAGCTCAGCCGCCTGCACTGGATCAACTTCGCCGGCGTTGTTTTCGCCGTCCGTGAGCAGGATCAAGACTTTGCTCTTCACCTTTTCGTGCTTGCGGTTGTCGAGCGTGTTGAGCTTCTCGATCGACAGGCTGATGGCGTCGCCGATCGCGGTGCCGTCCTCGTCGCGGCGGGAGACAATTTCTTGATGATTGAGCTGGGCCATCACAAACGCGTGGTCCAAGGTCGGCGGCGTGATTGCGTCGGCAAAACCGGCGAACGTGACGAGGCCGACCAAATCGCTTACGCGCCCACTGAGGCCCTCCTTCTCCTGGGCCTTGTCGTCGCCCTGAATGAAGCGGCCGGCGACGTTCTTGATGGCAGTCAGACGATCGACGTGCTGGCCGTCGATTTGAAAGTCCATAGCCTGCATGCTCCCTGAGCGGTCGACGACCATCTCGATGGCGATGCCGTCGGCGTCGATGATCGTCTGTTCGCGGCCTTCCCGCGGCCGCGCGAGCGCGACGATTGCAAGCGTCACCGCGGCGAGCGTCAATGCGGCCGGCACCCAGGCCAGCCGTTGCCGCCAGGTGGGAGGCAGATCGAGCGCAAACTGCGTCGAGCTGAATGGCACCGCCACGTCACGCGAACGCGACCAGAGTCGCCATGCGACCACGGGCAGCAGCAAAAACAATAGGAAGAACCAGGGGCTGAAGAACATCACGCCGCCTCCTTCTTGTTCGCCCGGCAGTGCGCTTCGCATTCGGCGATGAACGCCTTGGCTTGTTCCAGGGCCTGGCGAACTTGCTGTTCACCCACGCCAAGCCGAGCAAACTTGATTTCGTCAGCGATCGATGCGAGCGAGGCCAACCGTTCGCGGGCCGTTTTCTCGAGGCCGACCACTTTCGCCGCTTGGACCAGGAACTCGCGCGTGGTCCGCGACAGCGTCGGCACGTTGAACTCGAGCTCGAAGAATTCGCGGAGCACGTCGACCACTTCGTTGTATGCCGCCTCGGCGTCCGTGCTACTCGTAATTTTGCATTGTTCCACGTCGGCAATCGCCGCCAGCGCCCATTCGGCCGGCGATGGTCCGCGCTTCCGTCGGACGACGACCAAGGCGAGCAGGGCAACGGCCGTAGCGGCACCGACGCCGGCGGCCGTCCAGCCGAGCCAGGCATACGAGTCGAACTCGGGTATCGCAACGTCGACCGAGTCTTTGATGTCGCGAAATTTGGTGGGATCGGCCCGATTCTCGAGCACGCTCGTGATGCGGATCTGAATCGGCTGGCTGCGGAGTGATTTGAACGTCGTCGCTTTGGCGTCGGTCGCGTAGTGTACGTCGAGCGGCGGGATGGTAACCTCGCCGGTCTTGATGGTCTCGAGCTGGGCGCTGAGCACCCAGCGCCGTGACTCGGCACCGTCGGCGGCCGGGACGTCTTTGGTCCGTTCGCTGCCGCGCACTTCAAATTCGCCCAAGTGTTCCGTGAGCTGCGGCAGCTCGACCCGCGTGCCACGCGGTGCGTCGACCTCCAACAGCAGCCAAATTGGCTCCGCGACTTGCGCGACGTTTTTGTCGACACTGACGCTCAGCTTGACCGGCTCAGCCGCCAATGTGAGCGTCGGCACAAGTGCCAGCACCGCCGCGACAGTTGTGATTAGTGATCGCCCGCTCATCGATGCAGCTCCCGCCTATGGAAAAACCGCTTCAGCGGTTCGACGAAGTCTTCGCCCGTATAGATATGAATCGGATCAAGCTGCAGCTTGCGGAACAGCGAGTTGCGCTCGGCGGCCTGCCGCCGTGTGAGCTCTTCGTAAGCCCGGCGATTCGCCTTGCTAAACGTGTCGAGCGCGATCATCTTGCCGGTCTCCGCGTCGCGGAGGCGAACCAGCCCGACCTCGGGCATTGTGAACTCGCGCTCATCCGCGACCACCATCGGAATGACGTCGTGCTTACGGCGGGCAATCTTCAACGCTTTTTCGTAACCCGTGTCCTGAAAGTCACTCACCAGAAACACGACGGTTCGCCGTGAGGCAGTTCGATTGAGATGCTCGAGCGCCTTCCGCAAACTGGTCCCCTGCCCCATCGGCTCGCAGTACAGGAGCTCCCGGATGATCCGCAACACATGCCGCGTCCCTTTGCGCGGCGGCACGAACTTTTCGATGCCATCGGTAAAGAGCGTCAGCCCCACCTTGTCGTTGCTCTTGATCGCCGAGAACGCAATTGTCGCGCTCAGCTCCGTCACCAGCTCGCGCTTCGTCTGCCAATGCGTCCCCAAGCTCTGCGACGCGCTCAGGTCCACCAGCAGCATCACCGCCATCTCGCGCTCTTCGCGGAACAGCTTGATGAATGGCCGGCCGGCGCGTGCCGTCACATTCCAGTCGATTGCCCGCACATCGTCGCCGATCTGGTAGGGCCGCACCTCTTCGAACTCGATCCCGCGTCCTTTGAACGCCGAGTTCCATTGGCCGGCGAGCATTTCATTGACAATGTGCCGCGTATGAATCTCGATGCGGCGAATCTTCTTGATGATTTCACGAGGAAGCATAGGACAACACCTGAACGAATTTCGATTGGAAAAGTTCGGGGAGGCGGTCGCCGGTGCCTACCGCGCCGGCGACCGTCGGCCCCTACATCCCGGATGTATCGTGGGACGACTGAGTTTCGTCGGTCGGCTACGGGACCGGGATTGCATCGAGAATCGTGCGAATCACGTCCTCGGACGTTTTCTCCTCCGCCTCGGCTTCGTAGGTGAGGATCACGCGATGTCGCAGTACGTCGAGCGCCATCTCCTTGACGTCCTGCGGCAACACGTGGCCGCGGCCGTGCAGGAAGGCGTTCGCCTTGGCGGCGAGCGTCAGATAAATCGTCGCCCGCGGCGACGCGCCGTACTGAATCAACTCGTCGAGCTCAAGGCCGTAGGCTTGCGGTCGCCGCGTGGCCATCACCAGGTCGACAATGTACTCCTGCACCTTGCGATCGACGTAGATCTCGTCGACCAAGGCCCGGGCCGACATGATCTCCTCAGGCGTGGTCACGGCCCGCGTCGCGATGTTGTTCCGCGTCTTCGACATCCGCTCCAAGATTAAGAGCTCTTGATCGCGGTTCGGATAGCCGACGACGACCTTGAGCATGAACCGGTCCATTTGCGCTTCGGGCAGCGGATAGGTGCCCTCCTGTTCGACCGGATTCTGCGTGGCCATCACGAGAAACGGTTCGTCGAGCTTGAAGGTCTCGGTGCCGATCGTCACCTGCCGCTCTTGCATTGCTTCCAAGAGCGCACTCTGCACCTTGGCGGGCGCGCGATTGATTTCGTCGGCCAAAATGAGATTCGAAAAGATCGGCCCCTTCTGCACGACGAACTGCTGGTCCTGCGGCCGGTAGATTAGCGTGCCGATCAAGTCCGCCGGCAGCAAGTCGGGCGTGAATTGCAGCCGCTGAAAGCCGGTGCGAATACCTTTTGCCAGACACGCCACCGCCGTCGTCTTGGCGAGCCCCGGCACACCTTCGATCAACAGGTGACCGTTGGCGAGCAATCCGACGAGCATGCGATGAATGAGCGTTTCCTGACCGACGATCGTGTTGCCGACCTCGGCGATCAACTGGCGGAACGGTTTGCTGTGCGCCTTGATTTTCTGCGCAAGCAGTTCGATCTCGGCGTGGGTAGGAGGCTCGGCGTGGCTAGGAGGCCCGACATGGGTAACGGGAGTTGCGGACGACATGATTGCTGTTCCTCGACTTAGAAAAGATGCGCGCCGAAAAAGCGGCGGAAAAGGATTGTGCTGTTGGTGCCGCGGAGACTACCGAAAAACCTCGGCCGACGATTTCCCGTCGACCCGAGTGTCCAGCGTCGCCGAGGTCACTCAGAACCACGCTTCGGCACTTTTTACTGACTACGCAAGCGGTGAGTTCCGAGTTCGCGAATTGCTGGCCGAAGGGTCCTAAGCGTTAATCCGCGAGCCCGGAGATTGCGAATTCTGCGAAAAATCCGACGCCGCCGAATCAGGCCGCTGAAAGGCCTGCGATTCAGTCCACCCTCAAGTGCGGGACGAATCCGTTAACGCCCCGCGCGATTCGACAGCCTTTTCATTTCTCCGCAGAGAACTCATAATCCGCGTGTCGGGGTTCGAGTCCCTCCTCCGCTCCTTGGGTCAAGCCGTGTCGAGTCATAACATGCCGAGCGGCGAGGCCGGGAGCCCACTTACACACTCGATCAGGACATTCTCAACCTATGCGACACCACGATAAAAACATCGGAACGCCGATCAGACAACGAACGACATCCAACACCGACTTTTCGACGTGGATCGCGTGCTTCGTCCTGTCGGTGTTTGCTCCGTTGGCGGCCATAGCTCAAGAGAGTCCCTCGGAGTCTTTGCCAAAAGCATTCCTCGATGGAACTGGGCCTGGTTGGACAACTCTGTCCGAACAAGATTTCGTCAACGTCAACTGCGCACCAGACACGTGGACCTGGGTGGACGGCGCCCTGCATTGCAACGGCCAGCCGGTCGGCGTCATTCGCTCGCACAAGGCGTACACGAACTTTGAGCTCGTCGCCCAGTGGAAGCATCTCCAAGCCGGCGGAAATTCGGGCATCTTCGTCTGGACGGCCGACGCGGCGCTCAAGGACTTGAAACCAGGCGTCCTGCCGCCTGGTGGCATTGAAGTACAGGTACTCGATCTCGCTTTCGCGGAGCAATACGAGAAATCCGCAGGCAAAAAGGGCGACTGGTTTACCACTCACGGTGATGTCTTCCCCGTCGGAACAGCCAAGATGAAGCCGATGCCTCCGACATCTCCCAGCGGCGAACGCAGCTTCCCCAGAAAGCAGCTCAGTCGTGGTGTCGGACAATGGAACCACTACTACGTTCGCTGCATCAATGGCGAAATCCGACTGTGGGTCAACGGCGAAGAGGTCTCCGGCGGCAGCGATTGCGAGCCGCGATCCGGTTACTTGTGCCTTGAGTCGGAAGGCGCCCCGGTCGATTTCAAAGATCTGCGAATCCGTGAACTCCCGTAGATGCGCGCTTCATTCCGAATGGCTCGTTTCGCAAAATGTTTTGCGCAAACGTGCTCGAGCTCTCGTTTCGACGGCTACGAGCGACCGCGGCGGCCAAACCGCTTGATGTGCCGCAGAGATGATATAATGGGCAACGAAGCGGTTCTCCCGAAGATTGCCTCATCGTAGAGCGGATTCTGTATGTGCTTGGTTGGCATTGGGCGAGCAATTGGTGCGTCGACAAGCGGCGGGGGACGTGCTGCTTGTCGGCATGCTCGAATCCAATGCGGACGGACTGCTAATTCGCTCACAAGGTGCTTGTTAGCGAGTCTGACAGTTGCGGTCTCCCAGTTTGCCGTGGCCGACGAGCAACAGGTCGGCTTCAACGCTGATATCCGGCCGATCTTCGCCGAGCATTGCGTCGCCTGTCACGGAGGCGTCAAGCAGGCGGGCGGATTGTCGTTCGCATATCGCGACAATGTGTTTGCAGGCGGCGATTCCGGGCAACCGGCAGTGGTGCCCCATGACTTGGAAGCGTCGTACCTGCTCGAGCGTGTCACCGATCCCGATCCCGACTCGCGGATGCCGCCGGCCGAGCACGGGCCGCCACTTTCGGCCGCCGAAATCGCCCGCTTGAAGCAATGGATCGCCGCCGGTGCAAAGTGGGAGACGCCCTGGGCCTTTATGCCACCGCGCGCGACGCCGCTGCCCGACGTGCAGAATCGCGTTTGGGGTCTCGTGCCGCTGGACCGCTATGTCCTCGCGCGTCTCGAATCGGCAGGACTATCGCCGTCGCCGCCCGCCGAGCGGATCGAATGGCTGCGGCGCGTGTCGTTCGATCTGGTGGGTCTGCCGCCCAGCGAAGCAGAAGTCGCGACGTTTATCGCCGACCAGCAGCCAGACGCCTTCGAGCGCGTCGTCGATCGGCTGCTCGCCTCGCCACATTTCGGCGAACGATGGGCCTCGGTCTGGCTCGATCTCGCCCGCTATGCCGACACGACGGGCTACGAGCGCGACCCGCACCGCGACGTCTGGCCCTATCGCGACTGGGTAATCCACGCCTTCAACGCCGACATGCCCTACGACCAGTTCACGATCAAGCAGCTCGCCGGCGACTTGATCGAATCGCCGACGATCGACGACCGACTGGCCACCGCGTTTCACCGCAATACGCAGACCAATGTCGAAGGCGGCACTGACGATGAGGAGTTTCGCATCGCCGCAGTGATTGACCGCGTCAACACCACCTGGCAGGTCTGGCAGGCCACGACGTTCGGCTGCGTCCAGTGCCACTCGCATCCGTACGATCCGATTCGGCACGACGAGTATTACCAGTTCATGGCGCTGTTCGACGACTCGAAAGACAGCGACGTTGACGAAGAGTATCCGCTTCTGAGAGTTCCGCTTGAACAAGCTGACTTTGACCGGGCGGCAAATTTGGAACGACGTCGGTCGCAGTTGTTCCGCCAACAGCATAGCTTGGTGCGGCCGCTCGCCGAGGACGGCGAACAGTGGCACAATTTGGCGATCGACGCGGCAAACTCCACACGCAGCACGCGATTGCG
This sequence comes from Planctomycetota bacterium, assembly GCA_031403315.1. GTDB lineage: Bacteria > Planctomycetota > Planctomycetia > Pirellulales > Lacipirellulaceae > DASYDU01. The sequence continues at coordinate 1,065 of JANNTD010000369.1, read as the reverse complement.
AATCCAACGGCAGCACGACGCTGACGGAACGAGTGCGACCGAAGTCCTGGCAGAAGGCACCATTTCGACCGGGTCGAAATTCACCCTCGAATCGCCTCTTCCCGACGATCTGCGTCAAATCACTGCCTTGCGCATCGATGCGCTCGTGCGCGACGCCGAGTCGGCGCGGCGAATCTCGGAGATTGGGTTTGTGTTGTCACGACTGAAGGTCGAAATACTGCCGGCTGGCGATGGCCCTCCTGTGGAATTTGAATTCAAACAGGCTTTCTCCGACGAGGCGGAACCGCTTCTCGACCCGGCCGATTCGCTGCGGGACGAACCCTCGGGTTGGGCCAGCTACACGCGGCAGTGGCGCCCGCACTATGCCGTGTTCCTGCTCGACAAGGCGGTGGTGATTCCGTCCGGGAGCCGGCTGCGGATCACGCTCGCGCACGACCGCGCCACCGTGGGCGACGCCGCGCTGGTGATCGGCCGCAGTCGCTATGCGATCTCGCCCAACGATGCCTGGCTCCAACTGCAGAAATCAACCGCGTTTGTCGCCGCGCAACAGGAGCTCACGGAGCTTAAACAACTGACCGAGAAAATACCAAGCATTTCGATACCCGTCATGGCGGAGTTGCCCGCAGACCAGGCTCGAGCGACGTTCGTGTTCACGCGCGGCCTCTGGCTCGACAAAGCTGCGGAGGTTCGGCCTGACACTCCGGATATCTTGCCGCCGCTGCCGGCCGGGTCAGTACACGATCGCTTGACGCTGGCTCGTTGGCTGGTTTCGGCAGAGAATCCGCTCACGGCCCGCGTGATGGTGAATCGCCTCTGGGAGCAGCTCTTCGGCACAGGCATTGTCGAGACGGCCGAAGACTTTGGCACTTCGGGCACGCTGCCGTCCCATCCCGAGCTGCTCGATTATTTGGCCCTCCGCTTTCAGCATGAGCACGGCTGGAGCCTGAAGAAGCTGTTACGCGAGTTGGTGCTCTCGACCACTTACCGACAGAGTGCCCGCGCGACGCCGGCGAACGTCGCTGCCGACCCACAGAATCGTTTGCTGTCGCGCGGGCCTCGGCTGCG
>JANNTD010000368.1:0-1303 GCA_031403315.1 Planctomycetota bacterium | reverse complement strand
GCTCGGGGCCATGCCGGCATCGGTGAATGAAGCGTTGGCGGAGTACACGAACCTCTGGGCTACCGAGGGCGTGGTCGCCTGGGACACGTGGCTTCCAGAGGTGGCAAACACAGCCGGCATCCTGGAAGACATCATTTGCGCCCCCCGTGGAAGCATGACGATGTGTCAGAACGCGACCAACGCGTTGGCCGAAATCCTGTCTTGCCTCGAATTCGAAGTGCCGCGAAACCAAATCGTGCATTGTGCCGGTGAGTTTCCGACGGTGGAGTACCTGCTTGATGGACAGCGCCGCATCGGGGCCGAGGTGGTGCGGGTGGGGACGAACCCGCTGGTCTTTCCAGAACGCGAACTACTTGAAGCGATCACGGAGCGAACAACGCTCGTGGTCATTTCACATGTCCTCTTTCGAACCGCCGAACTCGTAGACGTGCGGCCGTTCGTACGGAAGGCTCATGAACGCGGCGCACTCGTGGTGCTCGATGCCTACCAGTCCATGGGTTCGGTCCCGTTCGACGTCCTCGAGCTGGATGTGGACTTCCTCGTCGGCGGTTCGGTGAAGTGGCTGTGCGGAGGACCAGGAGCTGGCTACATCTATGCGCACCCGAACATCGTGAACCGCCTTGAGCCTCGCTTGAGCGGCTGGTTTTCGCATGCGCGGCCGTTTGGCTTCGAAGCACCGCCGATCGAGTACGCTGAAGGCATCGCACGGTTCACCGGCGGCACTCCAAACATGCCGGCGTATTACCAGGCGCGGGAAGGCTACAAGATCGTGCGCGAAGTTGGCATTCAGAACATCCGCGAAAAAGCGCGGGTCCAGACCCAGATCCTCGTGGACGGGGCTCTCGAACGCGGGTACACCGTAAACACACCCCTGGAATTCGAAAGGCGCGGCAATCACGTCACCGTCGATGTGCCCGGAGCTCAGCAAGTCAAAGAGGAGTTGATTCGGCGAAACTTCGTTGTGGACTACCGGCCCGGGGCAGGTATTCGCATCGCGCCGCACTTCTACAACACGGACGACGAATGCCTTGCGGTGCTCGACGAGATCGAAGCCATCCTTCGAGACGGCCCCCGATGAGCGGCCGCATCATCCTCGTCACCGGTCTCATGGCTTCAGGTAAGACGACAGTCGCGCAGTCGCTGGCTCAGCGGTTTCCGAAAAGCGTTCACCTCAAGGGCGACGGATTCCGCAGAATGATCGTGAACGGGCAGAAGCCGATGACCCTTGAACTCACCGACGAGGCGAGAGAGCAACTCGAACTGCGGTACGACCTTTCCGTACAGGCGGCGAAAGGCTATTGCG
>JANNTD010000367.1:0-16748 GCA_031403315.1 Planctomycetota bacterium | reverse complement strand
GTACCTCTGTGAACGCTTCGCACTGTCGGTTGCCCGACAGCACGCATCACTCGAGGCCAAGGCGACTGGCTAGGTCTTACCTTGTACGACTCTTTCATTCGCTACCTTCCTCCGGCTTGACGCCGACGCACCCTGACCCCTGAACCCTCCAATCTTACCTCCGTGCCCTCTGTGCCTCCGTGGTGAATCCGGTTTCTCCGCCAGTGGCCAAAAATAGGTACTATACAAACGACCACTCATCGTGTAGGATTGACCGCGTCTCAATCGCGTGAGGCCATTATCCTCCGCGAGTGCGTGTGAGGCTTTTCCTCCGCATACGGGACTGTTTGGGAACGACCTGTTCTTTGGCAACTTAACGCAGAACGTGCGGCGCTTTTTTTGACGAAGCGTCGGGCGATCGGGGTTCGTCGACGCGAGAAAGCGGATGGCTGCGCTCGCGGTGCGCGCTGAACGCGTCGAGCGCCACTCGGACGGGGCGAGGGGTCGACTACTTGGCCGCTTCGGGCGAAACCCGAGGTTTTCGCAAAATGCAACTTGGCCGCTTCGGCCGTCGGAGATCTCTCCAGCCGAAGTCAGCCGATGAGCGAGAGCAGGCGAAAGTGCCGGCCGGCGCAACGTCACCGTGGCGAGTTTGCGACAATCAAACCAATGCGACGTTTCAACAGAGAGGAGGAACCCGTATGAGCTTCAGAATCAACATCAGCATCCGGCATCACCGCTGCGGCGCCGCCACCCGGCCTGCCATGCTCGTGTTGCTGCCTTCCATCAGGAACGCGAACAAGTCGGCCACCTGCTCGAGCGTCAGCGGATTCAAGAGCCCGTCCGGCATCGCCGACGTCTTGCTCGGCTCGATCTCCTCGATCTCGTCGGCCGCAAGCGTCACTTTGCCGCCGTCCGATTGCAGCACCGTCATGCTGCCGTCCGGCTGCCGCGTGACGATGCCCGTGTACGCCCGGCCGTTCGCCAGCACCATCTTGCTCGCGTATTGGTCGGACACCACGTGCGACGGGAAGACGACCGACTCGAGCACTTCCTTCCGCTGGAACCGCTGGCCGAGCGTAGTGAGATCGGGCCCCGCGCTTTCGCCCGTGCCGTTGAAGCGGTGGCACTTGATGCACTGGGCCGTCGTGAAGAGGTGGGCCCCGCTCTGCGGATTGCCCGCCTTGCCTTCGGCTCCTTCCAGATACGCCGAGAGCTCTTCGAAGCTCCATTTGTTCTGTTCGGAGTCCTTGGGCAACTCGGCGGAGAGCGCATCCGGGAATTTTTCCGCGTACCACGCTTGCCACGCCGCGAGCTTCTCTTCGGTCGTTGCACCCGACCGCGTCGGCTCGCCCGTCCAATGTTCGAGCAGCTTCACCGCCAGGTCGCCGGCCGAGGGCGTTTGCTTGAGGCCGAGCAGAATGACGTTGCGATACGGATCGGCCTGTTCCGGTCGCTGCCGCACGCGGGTGAGCGCGGAGAGCACTTCCGGCGTGGCGATGCCGTCGGTCGTGCGGAGCGAATCGATGAGCACGTTCCAATTCTCGCCGGCCGGAAATTGCGTGAGACTCATCGCCACCGGCGATCGGCGATCGGGATTGTTCTGGTACACCTCGCGCAAGTACGCGAGCGAAGCCGGCTCACCGCTCGCACCGAGCACCGCCGTCAGACCGACGCGCAACCGGGCGATCGCCTCGCCCTCGCGCCCGTCGAGCCGCGCGTCGAGGGCCCGCATCTCGGCGAGCACGTCCGGACCCGGCGTCGCCGGCAGCTTGGCGAGAATCGAGAGCGCGGAAGTCGGGAAGCTCTCGCCCGCCGCGATCACTTGCCGCCGTTCTTTGATCGTCAGGTTCGTGAAGAAATCGCGGGCGAAATTCTCGATGTACGCATTGACGCTGTGCCCGCCTTCGACGCCGCGAATCGACTCGAAGTATCGCAGCATGGCGAGCTTCTGGTCGGTGTTCCAGCCGGTCTTGAGCCGCGCGGCATACGCGGCGATGTGCAACTTCTCGACGTCGGAGACGTTCGTTTCGAGCTCGGCCGAGAGCGCGGTCGCGGCCTCGGGCGGTTGCAAGTACACCAACAGCCGCACCAACTCGCGATTCGCCAGCGGGTCGGCAGTCGGATATTTTGTGAGCACCTCGGCGGCGAGCGACGGCACGTCCTGCGGCGCGAGCTCGCCGCGGACGAGCGCTAGCTCGATCACCCGCAACGTGTCGCGGAACTCGGCCTCCTGTGCCGGGCTCGGCCCTCGGCCGACCTGGTCGATGTTGTCGCGGAGCATGGTTTCGCAGCCGTCGAGCACCGCGAGCGCGAGTTCCTTCGACGGCGCTGCGGCCAACAGCCCAGCTCCGCCCTGCAAAAAGGTCCGCGCCGTCGTCGCGGTCAGCACCTTGTCCTGCCACTCATCAACTGGTGTCCGCTCCAGCGCCTTCCGTGCCGCAAACGCAACGAAGCGATCGGGGTCGCCGAGCAGCCGCACCAGGTCGTCGACCGGTGCAGCGTCGGTCGGAGCGCCGGGGCCGCGATGCGCGATCGCTTCGCAAGCGAGCCGGCGGACCCAAGCGTCCGGATCGCGGAGCATGCCGGTGAGTGGCTGCGAAAACTCCGCATCAGCCTGGGTGCCCATCAGCCGGGCGACCCTGGCCCGCAGCTCCGGATCGCGGTCGCGCGACATTGCCACCAGCGATTCCACCGTCGGCGCCGGGCCGAAGAACACCATCAGATCGATCGCCCGCAGCCGGTCACTCCGCTTCGCACGCGGATCGTTGAGCACGCGCTGGAGCTCGGGTCCCCATTGGTCGCCAAGATTTCGTTGCACCAGCGCGATCCGCCGGCGGGCCCAATCGCTGTGGAATTGCGGCTGCCGCAGCGCTTGTTGGATGCCCTGGCCCAGGTCGAGCGTTCCGGCCGGCACCTCGCCTTTCCATTTGAGACGATAGACGCCGCCGTCGGTGCCGCGTCCGCCGGTGCAGAAATAAAGCGCACCATCCGGCCCCACGGCGAGGTCGGTCACATTGAGCGGCCGGCCTTTGAGGACCGTCGAGATGCGGGCGGTGTAACTGGCACCGGAGCGCGTGAGTTGCACGGCATGAATTTGTCCAAGCGCCCAGTCGCCGACAAACAGCGCGTTCTCGAATCGCTTGGGGAACTTCAGATGATCGTAAGATTCGATGCCTGTGGGCGAACCGGGGCCGACGTCGAGCGTCGCCGGCAAACTGTCGAGATAGTACTCCGGCCACTTCGCCCAGCCGCTCCGCCAGCCGAGCTCGGCGCCGGGCGGCACATGGTTGACGCGCGTCGGCCGGTACCAGGGCGTGCCGACGTCCCATTCCATGTCGGCGTCGTAGGTGAACAGCTCGCCGTCGGCGTTGAAGGCGATGTCGTACGGATTCCGCATGCCGCCGGCGACGACTTCGACGAAGCTGCCGTCGGTGTTGGTGCGCAAGATCGTGCCGCCCGGCGCGGGCACGCCGGCGCCGTAACCGTTTGGATCATCGTAACGCGGCACGACAAGGTCGCCTTCGTACGAGATCGAGTAGGGGCTCTTGGGGTCGTGAGTCGCGTCGGCGCTGGCGAAGTTGCCGCAGAGCACGTAGACCAAACCCTCGGGGCCGATCTGCACGGCGTGCGGACCATGTTCGCCGATCAGGCCACGGAACTTCAACAGCGTCTTGATCTCTTCCGCCGTGCCGTCGTCGTCTCTGTCAGTGAGCCGATAGAGCGCGCCGCCGTCCGGACCGTCGCCCACCGCCAACACATACGCGCCGAGCGAGAGGATGCCCTGCACGTTCTTGAGCTTGTCGCAGAACGGCTTCACGGTTTCAAACGTGCCGTCGAGATTGGCGTCGCTGATCAAGAGCAGCGGCCCGCCTTCCTGCGACGCGAGAATGTTGCCCTTGGCGTTGAAGGCCATTGCGATCAGCGAGCCGGCTTGCTCGTCGGTCACCATCCGCTCGATGGCGAACTCGGGGTCGATCATGAACCGCGAGCCTTCGTTCGAGATCACGACCTCGTCGCCCCATGGCAGCACGCCGCCGAGCGGGCCGTAGACTTTTGCCGCCAGCCAGGCGCGATCGCGGAATTCGGGAGCTTTCCAATTCGGGGCTTCCTTGACGCTCGTGCGCCAGGTTTCGTCGGTCGAGAAATTATCGTACGTGCCGCCCCGCTCTTTCACGATCACGCGAACCACGATGCCCGCCGCACCCACGTCGGTGTTCGAGGCCTTGATCGCCACCACGTTGACGCCCGGCCGCATCAGCTTCGTGACGTCGTGCACGTCCATCTTCCGCCAATCGGCGCCGTTGCCGGCCGGCTGACCGTTGACGAACAGCTCGTATTTGTTGTCGCAGGCGGCGTGAATCTGCGCGAACTCGACCTCGCCGCCCGCCATGATCGTCTTGCGGAAGTAGCAATCGCCCTCGGGCACCTTGTCTTTTTCATAGGCCGGCGACCAGATCCAATTCGCGCCGATAAGCTTCTGAAATTCGGCCTTGGTCTCGGCGTCGGATTTCTGGGCCGGCTGGCCCGGTTGTCCGGCGGCGGGCCGATTGGCTTGGGCGGTTCGCACGGGCCTGCGATTGGCGTTCGCACGATTCGCCGCACGCTGCTGAGCTGCCCGTTGTTGGGCCGACGAGGCGCGCGAGCCGGGCCGCTGAGAGCTCGCCGACTGAGCGGCCGCGCCACTGGACCAAACCAAACTCAGTGCAAGAATCGCTATCAGAGCGATGTTCGACCGACACAACTGGCTCATCGTGGTAGCCTCACTACTTATATTTCAAGCCGCAAACGCGCGCAGGATGCCACTAAAATGAGGTCCCGCGCAAAATAGGCGGAGAGCTTAGCAGCGATGCGGGTTGCGGAGCAACACAACTTCGAGGGCCGAGCTTTGTCCAGCTAGCAGCCTCGACCGGGACTGTCGTTGACCTGACACAAGTCATTGGGTAGCGTAACTTTCCGTCGAATGCTGGCGCGTGCAAGAACTTCTGATTGAGGCCGATTTGATGAAACTTTGCCCTTTGCGACCGTGGTGGTTTCCAGTCTTGGTATTGGCGGTTGCTATCGGTTGTTCGTCGGAGCGAAGCCCGGCGGGTGCTGGCAGTGGCGAAAAGGGAAGCGAAGACGCAAGCGATTCTTCGTCGGCCGCGGCAGACGAAAGTTCGGCGGCCGGCGATAAGCCGTTTCAATTGGGCGACATGATCGAGCCGTTCGATCCGCCGCCTTTGGCCGAGCTCGACAAAACAGCCGAGTGGATCGACCAGCCGGCACTCGATGCCTTGGTGCTGATGCGAACGCACCAACAGGAATTGGGCCCGCCGCAGCTGACTGCGAAGCAAGCGCTCGCGCTGCGAAATAACTCGCGCGAAGACAACGAGAGAATTCTGGCAACGCTCGGAAGGTTGGCTGTGGAGGACGGCGCCGGCGTCAGCTACGACGCGGAAGTGGTGATGGTGGCCGACGGCGATCTCAAGAGCACCAATCCACTGTTGATCAGCAGCATTGTGGAATTCGACTATCAAAAACTAACCAGCGTTGAGCTGTTTACCTTCGACTGGAATCTGAACATGTTCGCCGACAGGAACATGGTTGTCTCTTGGCAATCGAGCAAGGACCGCCTAATGGACAAAGTCGTGATGCGTGACGACCTATCGTGGTCGGACGGCAAGCCGATTACGGCCCACGACGTCGAATACTCGTTTAAGGTGATTATGAGCGATGCCGTGATCATCCCCGCGGTGCGGACTGGCACGGAGCACCTCAAATACGTCAAGGCATACGACGACCACACCGTGGTGTTCTTTCACAAGGAAGCGCTCGCCACGAACGTCAGCAACCTGTCTTTTCCGCTCATTCCGCAGCACATCTACGAGTCCACGGTGCCGGAAGATCCCACCATGACGCGCAGCGCAGCGCATTCCCAACTGGAAGACGCCCCTGTCGTGAGCGGTGCTTACACGCTGCGTCGCCGGGCGCGCGGGCAGGAATTCGTGCTCGACCGCCGAGAGAGCTATTACATACACGACGGCCAGCAGGTGCGCGAGAAGCCGTATTTCAAAACGGTCCGATTCAAGATAATCGAGGATCGAAACACGGCGCTCTTGGCGCTCAAGGCGGGTCAGGCGGATGAACTTTTGTTGTTCGCCGACCAATGGCATGGCCAGACCAATGGCGACGATTTTTACGAACGCAACACCAAAGTCAGTGGCGAAGAGTGGACCGAGTTTCATTTCTGCTGGAACGTGAAATCACCCTACTTCGCGGACAAACGCGTGCGTCAGGCCATGTCGTATGCCTTCGACTACGACGAAATGCTCAACACGATCTATTACAACCTCTACGATCCTGGTCGAGGCACCTTCCACCCAAATTCGTGGATGTTTCCGGAGAATGGTCCGCAGCCTTACGAGCAAAACCTCGACAAAGCCGAAGACCTGCTCGATGAGGCCGGCTGGACGGACAGCGACGGCGACGGCATTCGCGACAAAGAGTTCGAGGGCCGGAAAGTGCCGTTTGAGTTTACAATTCTGTGTGCACCGTTCGAGGACCGCATTCAAACCTGCACCTTGATGAAGGAGTGTCTGGACGGAATTGGCGTGAGATGCAATGTCAAGCCAACGGAATTCACCGTGCTCACGCAACTCAACACGGATCATAAGTTTGATGCGGCGCTCGGCGGATGGGGCAGCGGCGTCGATCCAGATACATCGAGCAATCTCTGGGTTACCGGCCAGCAGCGAAATTTCGGACAGTACTCCAATCCGCGCGTCGACGAGTTGTTCGAACAGGGACGCCGCGAATTCGATCGCGACAAGCGTGCCAAGATTTACGGCGAAATTCACAACGAGCTGTGGGAAGATCAGCCCTACACTTGGCTGTTTTACCGGAATTCGTTCTATGGCTTCAACAAAAAACTACGCGGCTACAATTTCAGTCCTCGCGGGCCATTTCACTATTCGCCGGGGGTATCGAGCATTTTCACGGCGGCGGAAGTGCCGTAATCGCCGAGACGAACAGTCGATCGCCGGCACGCCAAACTTGGACCCGCCATGCTTTCCTACCTCGTCCGCCGCATTGGGATTGGGCTTCTGACGCTGCTGTTGATCACATTCGTGATCTACGCACTGATTCGCAACATTCCGGGCACGCCCTTGACGGCAGACCCCACCATGATGGACCCCAGCAAGCAGTTGAGTCCGGCTGAGATCGATCGGCTCAACCGTCTGTTCGGCCTCGACAAGCCGTGGTACGAGGCTTACTTCGTGTGGCTGGGCAACGTGGTGCGGCTGGACTTGGGCAAATCGATTAGCCAGAACAACGCGCCGGTATCAAGGTTGATCGTGGAGCGCATGCCGGCGACGCTGCTGCTATCGATCACGTCGATGGTGCTCACGTACTTGCTGTCGATACCGATCGGTCTGTGGGCGACGGTCCACGCCGGATCGCTCCGCGAGCGAACCGTCAGCTCGCTGCTGTATATGTTCTACTCGCTGCCGGCGTTCGTGGCAGCGTTGTTCTTGCAGCTCTTGTTCGCGGTGAAGCTAGAATGGCTGCCGCTGTTCGGAATGACTTCCGACGGCTTTGCGTCGCTGTCTCTGTGGGGCAAAACGTGGGATTTGTTTCTTCACTCGTTTCTGCCGATCGTTTGCTTCACCTACGGAAGTCTCGCTTACTACTCGCGATTCATTCGCGCCAACATGCAGGAAGAAATTCGGCAGGACTACGTGCGCACAGCGAAGGCGAAGGGCGTGCCGCCCGGTCGAGTGATCTGGCATCACGCCTTCCGCAACACGTTGATTCCGCTGGTGACGCTGATCGGCTTGACGCTGCCCCACTTGCTCAGCGGTGCGGTAATTCTTGAGCAGATTTTCACCTGGCCGGGGATGGGCCGGTTGTACTTTGAGGCGATCAGCCGCCGCGACTACGACACGATTATGGGACTGACGCTGATGTTCAGCATCTTGACGCTGCTTGGGCAGCTGTTGGCCGACGTGCTGTATGCGGTGGTTGATCCACGGGTGAGTTATCAATGAGCACGACGTCTGCCAGCAAACGCGACCCCACAGAACAAGCCGAAGCGATCATCCGCTGCCCACCGACGGTCGGGTTTTGGAACCAGGCGTGGCACCGTTTCCGTCGCCGCAAGCTGAGCATGATTGCGTTGGTGTTCGTCGGGTTCTTGTGCCTGGTGGCGCTTTTCGCCCCGCTGATCGCCGGCACCAAGCCGATTGTTTGCGAGTACAAAGGCTCGATCTACTTCCCGTGCATGGGCTACTTCAACCGCGGCTGGGAAAATCCGATTTTCTTCCGCGATCGGTTTCGCGGTGTGTATCCGGCGAATTTGAAAGCGAAAGATCCCAACAGTTGGGCCGTCTGGCCACTGGTGTATCAGGATCCTCATCGCCGCGTGCGGGCCGACGAGTGGCCGGGTTTGCCCGGCAATCCGTCGGGTGTGACCGGCAGCCCGAATCGCTACAACATCTTTGGCACCAATCAGCAAGGCGTTGATGTCTTCGCGCAGATGGTGCATGGGACACAAATCGCCGTCAGCGTGGGCTTCGTGTCGATGGGCATTGCGGCCATGGTCGGCATCACGGTCGGCGCGCTGGCCGGCTATTTGGGCGGTTGGGCCGACATGATCCTTAGCCGCTTCATCGAGCTGGTGATGTGCATTCCGTCGCTTGTGCTCATCCTGGCGCTGGTGGCGATGCTCGACAAAGTGACAAACTTTCATTTGATGGTGATCGTTGGCGTGACGAGTTGGACGAGCATCGCGCGGCTCGCGCGGGCCGAGTTTCTTAAGCTCAAACAGATGGACTACGTGTCCGCAGCGCGGGCGATGGGCGCCAGCTGGCATCGCATTATGTTTCGCCACGTACTTCGGAACGCGCTGGCGCCGGTGCTCGTGCCGATCACTTTCGGCATCGCCGCGGCGATTTTGATTGAAAGCGGCTTGAGCTATTTAGGCTTCGGCGCCTCGCCGCCTAACCCAAGCTGGGGCACGCTCCTGAAGTCGGGCCGCAGCGCGATCGAGCAAATGTGGTGGTTGATCTTCTTCCCCGGCATGGCGATATTCATTACTGTGCTCGCCTACAACCTGATCGGCGAAGGCCTGCAGGAAGCCACCGACCCGCGCCTCAAACAATCGGCTCATTGAAAGGTTGAGGGCTGAGAGATCAGTGTTGAGGGTTGGAACCAAGACACACGTATTCTACGGTGGTTACGCATGAAACAACTTCAGCCGCTCCCGACACTCAACTCTAATCCCTAGACACTCAACTCTCTCCCATGTCACTCCCCGTCATCGAAGTCGACCATCTCCGCACCTACTTCCACACCGAAGACGGCGTGATGAAGGCGGTGGACGATATTTCGTTTTGCATCGAGCAAGGCCGCGTGTTGGGGATCGTCGGCGAGAGCGGCTCCGGCAAGAGCGTCACGTCGCTGTCGATCATGCGGCTGCTTTCGTCCAACGCGCGGATCGAGACGGGGAAAATCGCGCTCTTGGGCCGCGACTTGGTCGGCCTCCCCGAGCGGCAGATGCAGTCGATTCGCGGCCGCGACATCAGCATGATCTTTCAGGAGCCGATGACGTCGCTCAACCCCGTGTTCACGGTCGGCGCCCAGATCATGGAAGCGATCATCCTGCACCAGCGGACGACCAAGTCCGTGGCCCGCGAGCGGACGATCGCGCTCTTGAAAGAGGTCGGCATGCGCGATCCCGAGGAGCGGGTTGATTACTATCCGCACCAGATGTCGGGCGGGCAGAAGCAGCGCGTGATGATCGCCATGGCGCTCTCCTGCAATCCGCAGCTCTTGATCGCCGACGAGCCGACCACCGCCCTCGACGTTACGATTCAGGCGCAGATACTCGACATCCTTCGCCGGCTCCGCGACGAGCGCGGGATGGCGATCGTGTTTATCACGCACGACTTGGGCGTGATCGCCGAGATCGCCGACGATGTGCTGGTGATGTTCCGCGGCAAGGAGGTTGAATACGGCCCGGTGCTCGATATCTTCGCCCGGCCGCAGCATCCGTACACGAAGGGACTGCTGGCCTGCCGGCCGCGACTCGAATCGACCTTTCGCCGCTTGCCCACGGTCGACGACTTCATGGAATCGCGCACCGAGCACGGCGAAGTCCGCGTCGTCGAAAGGAAGATGGACCCCGCGCGGCTTCGGCAATTGTCGGAGCAGGGGCGGGGGCGGCTGTTGCATCCGAAGTCGGCACTCGCGGCGATGGGACACCCGTGGGATGAAGGCAAGCACGGGCCCGACACGAAGTCTGTCGCCGAGGGAACCGAGCCGCTGTTGCGCATCGAGAATTTGCAGGTTTACTTCCCGGTCCGTCGCGGCATCCTCGCCCGTGTCGTCGACCACGTGAAAGCGGTCGACGGCATCAGCTTCGACGTCTACCGCGGCCAGACGCTCGGCCTCGTGGGCGAAAGCGGCTGCGGCAAGACGACCGCCGGCCGGGCCATCTTGCGGCTCATCGAACCGACCGCCGGCCGCGTGATCTACAGCGGCACCGACGTCGCCGCGCTCTCGAGCCGCGAGCTGCGCAACCTCCGCAAGAATTTCCAGATTGTGTTCCAGGACCCGTACGGCTCGCTCAACCCGCGGATGACGATCGAAACCACGCTCACCGAACCGATGCAGATCCACGGCATCGGCCGCACGAAAGCCGAACGGCGCGATCGGGCCGCCGCTCTGCTGAAAGAAGTCGACCTTGAGCCGGCCTACCTGCGCCGCTATCCGCACGAGTTTTCCGGCGGCCAGCGGCAGCGGATCTGCATCGCCCGCGCACTCGCCACGGGGCCCGACTTCATCATCTGCGACGAGTCGGTTTCGTCGCTCGACGTCTCGGTCCAGGCCCAGGTGCTCAATCTCTTGAAAGACCTGCAAGACAAGCACGGCCTGACGTACATCTTCATCAGCCACGATCTGAGCGTCGTGAAATTCATGGCCGACATGATGGCCGTGATGAACAAAGGCCAGATCATCGAATTCGGCCCGTCCGAAACGATCTACGCCCGCCCCCACGAAGATTACACCCGCAAACTCATCGACGCCACTCCGAAAGACGACCTCGAGCTGATCCGCAAGCGGGTGGCGGAACGGGAGAAAATGCGGGCCGGCACGGACACAATTGCTGTTCCTGAGTGTCGAGACTAGAATTGATCTGGGCGCTCGTGCATTTGACCAGGGAAGTCTGACGCAGGTGCAATATGAACATCTCGCCGATTGAAGGCATTGTGGAAAACGGACAGATTCGTCTGCTCGGCAACGTGGCATTGCCGGAGCAAGCCAAGGTCTACGTCGTCGTCCCCGGTCTTGAAGCCGCTCCCATTGCCCGCATGATGAGTCCGCGCTTGGTCCATCCAGAGCAAGCGCGCGATTTCGCAAAGCAGGTGTTTGAGGTGTCGGCTGATGCCCAGCTATGACACGCTGCATCATGAGCCACCAGCGCCCGTTGCCAGTGTGACGCTACGCAATCCCGACAATGCGACAATGGTCGCAGACCATGTCTTGCTGATGGACACTGGTGCCGACGTCACGTTGCTCCCGCGCGTTGCAGTCGAGCAAATTGGCGTTCCATTGGTTGCCGATGTGCAGTACGAATTGGCGGCCTTTGACGGGACCAAGAGCCTCGTCTCCGTGGCCGTTGTCGACATGATCTTGCTCAACCGCGTCTATCGTGGTCGCTATTTGCTCATCGATGCGACGGAAAGAGTGCTCGGGCGCGACGTGCTCAACCATTTGACGCTACTTTTCGATGGTCCGGGCCAGCAGTGGTCGGTTCATAACGGGTAGCTGCCAGAACGACGCCACGCCGAAAGACGACCTCGAACTGATCCGCAAGCGGGTGGCGGAGCGGGAGAAAATGCGGGCTGCGGCGGACGTTTCTTGACGCCGGCGGCCTGCGCGACGTAAGATTATCAATGGACGCCGATTTTTCCGCAGTCAGACTTGTCTTTCGTCCACTTTCGCGGGGAAACATGTCTTGCCTTGAGCGTCTTGATCGGGCATTTGCCCAGACGGCGAAGTTTCGATCCGGCGCGATCCGTTACGAACTACAATGATAGCGGAGGACGCACCATGCGCCTAAGAGAGATTCTTGACCAGAAGAGCCACGAAGTACGCACGATTTCTTCGCAGGCATCGTGCGATGACGTGGTCACGGAATTGGTGCGATTCAACATCGGGTCGCTGATCGTGCGCGACGCGCCAGACGGGCCGGTTTTGGGGATTATCACCGAGCGCGACGTTTTGAAAGCTCAGGCGGGGAATCGCGTCCCGCTCCAGCAGTTGCCGGTCGCCAAGTTCATGACCAGCACGTTGATTTCCGCGCGGCCCGACGACGACGTCACGGTGGCAATGGGGTTGATGACGACCCATCGAATTCGCCACCTGCCGGTGATCGACGACGACCGGCTTCACGGCCTGGTCTCAATCGGCGACGTCGTCAAGGCGCAGCACGACGAACTGATGATGGAGAACCATCACATGCGGAGCTACATCCAAGGCGGCGGCGGCTCGGCGCTGGCACCTTCGTGACGTTGCTACGCCGGGCTACGACATCACGCTGATCTACGCCAATCTGCAAACGGGTGGCATCGCGGAATTGCCGCGGCAGAAAAATGCGGTTGGACGGTAGTCTAGGCAAGGAATAGATCGTAGAATCGGGGCCTCATTCCTGTCACTTTTCCGTGAAGGGGGGACGATGCCCGAGATTCCGCACGACCATCTGTTCGACAGTTCGCTGGCCATCGTGGCCGACCCCTATGGTTTCATCGGCAAGCGGTGCGACCGCGTCGGGGCCGATTTGTTCCGGACAAGCCTGCTCTTCAAGACGAACATCTGCATTCGCGGGCGCGACGCCGCCGAGATGTTTTACGACCAGGACCGCTTCTACCGCAAAGGGGCCGTGGTGGCGCGGGCCGAGATCGTGCTCACCGGTCGCGGCGGCGTGCAGGGGCTCGATCACGATCCGCATCACCATCGCAAGGCGATGTTCACTTCGGTCATCGGGCCGCACACGGCGGGCGACGTAGCCAACCGCTGTGCCGACGAGTGGCGACGCCGGGCGAGCCGCTGGGCAACGCAGGATTCGGTCAATTTTTACTACGAGACGCGCGAAGTAATTTGCCGCGCCGTGTTCGATTGGGCGGGTGTGCCGCTACCGGAGGAAGAACTGCCGCGTGTGACGCGGATGCTGGCCACGCTCTACGAGTTCCCGGTGGCCATCGGTTGGACGCATTGGCGGGCGCGATTCATTCGCAAACAGGCCGACCGCTGGGCGGCGGGAGTCATCGAAGACGTTCGCGCCGGACGGATCAAGCCGCCGGCGGGAAGTGCGCTCGAAGTCGTCGCCAACCATCGCGATCTCACGGGCCAGTTGCTCGAGCCGAAAGTGGCTGGCGTCGAGTTGCAAAATGTGTTGCGTCCGACGATCGCGGTTTCGGTCTTCGTTGTTTACGCGGCGCTCATGCTGCACGAACATCTGGATTGCCGCAAGCAACTGGCCTCGGGCGGCGACGAGTACGCCGAGTTGTTCGTCCAGGAAGTGCGGCGGACGTGTCCGTTCTTTCCCGCCGTTGCGGCCCGCGTGCGAAAGGACTTCGAGTGGCGGGGCTATCATTTCCCCAAGGATACGCGCGTGATCCTCGGCCTCCACGCCACGAACCACGATCCGAAGCTCTGGGACGCGCCGCACGAGTTTCGGCCCGAGCGATTCAAGAACTGGAACAACGATCCGCTGAGCTTTATCCCGCAAGGCGGCGGCGACCGCGACCTTGGCCACCGCTGCCCGGGCGATCGCTTCTCGGTCGAAATCACCAAAGCAGCGGTGCGATTCCTCACCGAGGAAATCCGCTACGATCTCCCCCCGCAAGACTTGAGCCTCGAAATGACCCACATGCCGGCGCTGCCGCGGAGCCGGTTCGTGATTCGCAACGTGCGAAAGATTTCGTGACCGAAAACGAACGCACCTCGACCACTCGGTGACTCCATCTTATGCAATCGCGCAATACTCGGTTGGGGCTCGTGCTGTTCGCGGTCTATCTCGTGTTCTACGGCGGCTTCGTGCTGCTCGCGGCGTTCTCGCCCGATTCGCTGGCGGTGTTGCCCTGGGCCGGCGTGAATCTCGCCATCTGGTACGGCTTCGGTCTGATCGTTGCGGCCCTGCTGCTGGCGCTGGTCTACGGATGGGTGTGCCGGTCGGATGAGGTAGCGCCGCGTGCCGACCGCGACACGCCGGGAGGCCGGCCGTGATCTACGAGACTTCGACGCTCGCCATCGCGATCTTTTTCGCGTTCGTGGCCGTGACGCTCGGTATCAGCTTCTACCTCGGCAAGCAGGCCAAGTCGTCGGCCGGCTATTTCGCGGCTCACGGGCAGATTCCCTGGTTCGTCAACGGCGTCGCGTTTGCCGGCGACTATCTCTCGGCCGCGTCGTTCCTCGGCATCTGCGGCATGATCGCGTTTTACGGTTACGATGGGTTCCTGTACTCGATCGGTTATCTTGCCGGTTGGGTCGTCGCGCTGTTCGTGGTCGCGGAGCCGATGAAGCGGCTCGGCAAATTCACGTTCGCCGACGCGCTTAACTCCCGTTTCAATTCGCGCGGCATCAAGCTGGCCGCGGGTACGAGCACGCTTGCCGTGAGCTTGTTCTACCTGATTCCGCAGATGGTCGGTGCCGGCGTGCTGGTGCAGCCGCTGTTGGGTTTGCCGCATTGGGTGGGCGTCGTGCTCGTGGGAGCGGTTGTGATCGTGATCGTCGTGACGGCCGGTATGGTCTCGACCACTTGGGTGCAGTTCATCAAGGGGTCGCTCTTGGTGGTGTTTAGCGCGGTGCTCACCGTATTGATTCTCGCCCGGGGCTTCCACGCGACGACCAGCCCCGTCGAGCCGCAGACGGTGGTGAAGCGCGCGGATGGCCAAGTGCTGGTGAATGGGCAGCCGTTCGGCAACGGCCCCGGCGAGGCCACTCTCGCGCCGGTCGGATTCGTGAGCCGCCTGCCGGGTAGCGTCGAAAAAACTGGTCCCCTCGGTCCGCTCGAGTTCTTCAGCGTCCTCGAACAGAGCGAAGTCGTGCTCACCACGAGCCAGACGACGCGCGAAGCCGACGGCTCGACCTTCACCACTTATTCGCCGAAATCGACACCCGGCAGCCATGTCCTGCGGCCAGGAGAGAGCGCTACCTTCAAAGGCATCCGCAGCGGCAAGCTGTTCGACAAGCTCAACTTCCTCTCGCTGATGCTCGCGCTGTTCTGCGGCACGGCTTCGTTGCCGCACATTCTCATCCGCTATTACACGGTGAAGGACGAAGCGGCTGCGCGCAAGAGCACGATCGTCGGCATCGCCTGCATCGGCTTCTTCTATGTGCTCACGCTTTACATGGGTCTCGGCGCGATGACCAGCGGCGCGCTCGACCCCACGGACAGCAACATGGCAGCGCCGCTTTTGGCCCGCAGCTTCAGCGAGCTCTTGTTCGCGGTCATCTCGGCGATTGCGTTCACGACGGTGCTCGGCACGGTGAGCGGGCTAATCCTCGCTTCGGCCGGCGCGGTGACGCACGATCTCATCGAGAGCGTCGGCGGAGTGCAGCTCACCGATCATGAGCGGGTGCGCATTGCCAAGCTGGCGTCTGTCGTGGTAGGCATCATCGCCATCGCGCTCGGCATCTTGTTCAAGCAGCTCAACGTGAGCTACCTGGTCGGCTGGGCGTTTAGCGTCGCCGCGAGCGCGAACCTGCCGGCGCTCGTGATGCTGTTGTTCTGGCGGCGGACCACGCGGCAGGGCATCATTGCCGCGATCGTGGTTGGCATGGTCAGCTCGCTCACCTGGATTCTCTTGAGCGGCGAGACGTTCGAAAAGGTCTACGGCCTGCCGCCCGAACAGGCCCTCATGCCGTTCAGCCAACCCGGCATCGTCACGATTCCACTTGGCTTCGCCACACTGATTGCCGTTTCGTTGTTCACGCGAGCCGACCGGCAAGCAGTGTGATAGCGGCCGTTTTCTTGACCCTGTTCGCCCGCGCAGATAAACTCAGCGGACGGAAGGGGAAAGAGGTGGATTTATGTATCTGATGCGTGCGTCCTTGATATTCGTCGCGGTTTTCGTCTCCATCGGCGTGGTTCGCGGCGACGCGCGGGTCGCCGCGAAGATCGACGACTTCTCGCTTCAAGACTATCTCGGTGCCAATCATTCATCGAACGATTGGCGCGGCAAGCGGGCGGTGGTCGTCGTGTTCCTTGGCACCGAGTGTCCGCTGGCGAAGCTCTATGGGGTGCGGCTGGCAGAACTCGACGCAGAGTATGGACCCAAGGGCGTTGAGTTCGTTGGCATCGATTCCAATCAGCAGGATTCGCTGCTCGAGATCGGCCACTACGTTCGCGTCCATAAGATCGACTTCCCAGTGCTCAAGGATACGGCGGGCGAAGTCGCCGACAAGTTCGGCGCCACGCGGACCCCCGAGGCTTTTGTCCTCGATGGCGACGGCAACGTCGTCTACCATGGCCGCATCGACGACCAATTCGGCGTCGGCTATCAACGAGTGGGTGAAGTGCAGCGCAACCTTGCGAACGCGCTCGACGAGGTCCTCGCGGGCAAGCCGGTGTCGGTGCCGACGACCGAGCCGATCGGCTGCCTGATCGGCCGAGCCAAACAGACCGCACCCAAGGGTGAGATCACCTACACGAAACACATCGCCCCCATCGTCGACACGCACTGCGTCCGCTGCCACCGCGACGCTCAAATCGCGCCTTTCAC
>JANNTD010000366.1:0-5634 GCA_031403315.1 Planctomycetota bacterium | reverse complement strand
TTGTCGAGTTTCACCATGAAGCCCAAGCCCGCCTCATAGGGTGTGTCGCCCGCCGTGATATCGGAGCCCCAACCGCGGTAGGCTTTTTCCATGCGTAGCGAGTTGATGGCGTAGTAGCCCGCGTTGGCGAGGTCGAATTTTTTGGCGACGGACAGGATCGCTTCGTAGACCGATTGAATCTGATCCATCCGGACGTGCAGTTCCCAGCCCAACTCGCCGACGTAGGTGATGCGTAGCGCCAATACATTGGCCCGCGCGATGCTGATCCACTGAGCGGTGCTGAAGGGAAACGCCTCGAGCGACAGATCGGCATCGGTGAGCTCGTTGAGCAGTTTGCGCGAGTTCGGTCCCATCACGCCCATGACGGCGTAGGCGTGCGACACATCCGTGATGGCGGCATCCTGTTCGGGCAGGATATGCCGGCCGACCCAGTTCATGTCGCGCGTCGGCTGGGCGGAACCGGTCACGAGATAGAACTGGTCTTCTGAGAGCCGCACGAAGCAGAGGTCGCTCTCGAAGCCGCCGCGCGCGTTGAGCATGCCGCTATAGGTGAGCTTGCCGATGGGGACGTCGACGTGATTTGGCGAAAGCCGATCGAGCACGCGCACCGCGTCGCGGCCTGTGAGCAGGAACTTGCTGAAAGAGGTTTCATCGAAGAGCGCGACATTTTCGCGCGTGGCACGATGCTCCTCGGCGACGCAGCTCCACCAATTCTGACGGCCGAACGAATAGTCCATGGGAGGTTTCGCACCGCCGCGCGCAAACCAGATCGGGCGCTCGATCGCCATTTTGCTGCCGAAGACTGCGCCCTGAGCCAGCAGCCGATCGTGGAGCGGGCTGCGTCGCGTGTTGCGGCTGGTTTCCAATTCGTAGTTCGGCCAGGCCATGCGGTATTGCAGGCCAGGCGTTTCCGTGACGCGGTCGCGGAGGAAGTCGCGGTTGTTTTGATACGATGCGAAGCGGCGGACGTCGACCGACCATAAATCTGTCGGTTGTTCGCCCTTGAGGACCCATTGGGCCAGCGCTTCCCCGGCGCCGCCGGCGTAAGCCAGGCTGTGGCCGTTGAAGCCTGCCGCGACGAATAGCTTTTGCACTTCCGGAGTTTCGCCGAGGATGAAATTGGTGTCCGGCGTGAAGGCGACGGGGGAATTGACCATTTTCTCGAAGCCGCCCACATCGATTGTAGTCACGCGGTGCTGGCAGGCTTTGATCGCGTCGGCGACACAGTCCCAATCGCCGGGCAGCATTTGGTTGCAGAAATCGTGAGGAATCGGGTCCACCAAACTCGGCTTGCTCTGCTTAGGAAACGTGCCAAGGATGATCCGCCCACTAGCGTCGGTACGAAAATAAATCGCTGCATCGGGATCGCGCACGCATGGTAGATCGCCGCTGATCCCTGGGAGCGATTTCGAGACGACGTAAGGATGTTCGACCGGATACACGGGAATTGTCGCCCCGCACTCGAGGCCGAGCTCGCGCGACCACATTCCCGCACACAGCACGACTTCTTCAGCCGCCACGTCGCCGTGCGTCGTCGTGACACCCACAGCGCGGCCGTTCTTGCGGAGCACGCCCGTGACGCGCACACCTTGCACGATTTTGGCGCCGCGCTGTTCAGCACCGCGCGCCAAGGCAAACGCTGCTTGCTGAGGATTCACACGGCCCTCGTCCGGCAGCCACATCGCGCCCAGAATGTCTTTCGTTTCCAGGAGCGGCCACTTTTTCTTCACGTCGCCGGCGGTGATGAGCTCGACGTCCAGCCCCGACCATTGCGCCATGGGCACGAGGCGGCGGAATTGAATCATCCTCGCCTCGGTTTGCGCCAGCACCAGGGACCCGACCCGATGCCAATCCGTCGCCACGCCCGTTTCCTGTTCCAGGGAAGCGTAGAGTTTCGCGCTGGCATCAATGAACTTGCGCCAACCCGCTTGAGGCGAGCCACCCACCAGACCCGCGGCCAGTGCCGTCAAACCAGCTCCGCACTGGCCTTGCTCGACCAAGAGCACGTCGCGACAGCCCTGTTTGGTGAGATGATAAGCGACACTGCAACCAATAATTCCGCCGCCGACAATGATGATCCGCGTCTGTTGAGGAAGCGATTGACTCATCGAGCACTCCTGAGATTATCGGGTTGAACAAGAGGGCCTTAACGGACAGCCACTCGGGCGCGAAGCCAGAGAGCATCATCCCCGATCGCTCCTCCGTCGGACAGCACTAACGCCATCGGAAGCAGTCTTAGTCGAAGTTGCCTTTTGTCGCCCGCCGCCCGGCTATCCCCTGCCCAATTGTCACCACCGACCTTGCGGCCCGCGCGTCGGCTGGGGCGTGAGTTTCTCAAATTAGCGGCCGAAATCCTGCGTTTGCAGACGGCATCCAACCCGGATCGGCTGACCCCGGAACTCGCTGGTTTTTCGCGGTTCGGCCGAGTATCATGGGAGGGGTACGGTTTCCTACCAGTATCCGGCGACGTGGCGGCTGGGATGCGTCGCGCGCGATAGCGCTCGGAGCACGCGCCCATGTTATCCCTCCATCGCATTCTCGCCCCTGCCCTCGTGGCCGTAGGCTGTGTTGTCTGTCTGAGCGCATTCGCGCCCTCCGTGTTGGCGGCTGAGCCCGCTGCGGATGAATCAGCGGCAGTCACAAAGGAAGCACTGGCAGAGCCAGTGGCACCCGCTGCCGCCAAGAGCGACGGCAAGCTCTCGTTCAACTTCCGCTACCAGCCGTGGCAGGATGTGCTCGATTGGTTTGCCGAGCAGGCCGACTTGTCGCTCGTGCTCGAGTCGCCGCCGCCGGGCACGTTCAACTACCACGACTCGCGGTCCTACACTCCGGCCGAAGCGCTCGACGTGATCAATAGCGTGCTCCTCACGAAGGGCTTCACGCTGGTGCGGAGCGGGCGGATGCTGGTGCTGGTGAATCTCGAAGACGGCATCCCGCCAAATCTCGTGACCGATGTGCCCCTCGAAGCACTCGACCAGCGGGGCGAGTACGAAATCATTCGCGTCACGTTCCCGGTACTCAACATGTCGGCCGAAGAAGCCGCGGCAGAAGTCGAGCACTTGATCGGGCCGCAGGGTGCGGTGATCGTGCTCCCACAATCGAAGCGGATTCAAGTCACTGAAACCGGCGGCCGGCTGCGAGCGATTCGCTCGGTGATCAACGCGGTCGAGCGACCGACCGACGCTGCCGGGAACATCCGCGAAATCCCGCTCAAGCATCTGTCGGTCGACGACGCGATGCCTTATCTGCGGCAATTGCTCGGCATTCCCGACGAAGCGTTCAGCACGCCGGACGCGCAGCTACACGTCGGCAAAGACGTCACCGGTTGGAAGCTCTTGGTCCACGGCACGCCGGAGCGGGTTGCCCGGGCGGAGGAAGTCGTGCGGCTGATCGACGTGGCCGACGCGGCCCGCGGCATATCTGGTGCGCCGCAGCTCGAAGTCTATCCGATCTCGACGGCCGATCCGCAGTCGGTGCTGCAGATTTTGCAGACGCTCTTGGAGGGCGATAAAGCGATTCGGCTGGCGGTTGATCCGGTGACGGGTCATCTGGTGGCCTTCGCCCGGCCGGCGCAGCAGGCGACGATTCGGGCCACGATCGAGCAGATGCAGCGCGACGCCCGGCAGGTGGCGGTGATTCCGCTCTCGACCGTCGATCCGCAGGTGGCCGTGCTCTCGATCACGAAACTCTTCGGCGGACTCGACAGGGAGAAGCCCGATCCGTCGGCTCCGCGCGTCGACGCCGACATCACCACGCGGAGCCTGTTGATCCGTGGCACGGCGGGGCAGGTGAAGCAGATTCGCGACCTCCTGGCTCAAATGGGCGAGACGCAGGATACCACCGGTGCGACCAAGTCGAACGAGCATGTGCGGCTGCTGCCGCTCACCGGCGCGGCGGCCCGTTCGGCACTGTCGCAGATCGAGCAGATTTGGCCCACGATGCGGCCGAACCGGATCCGCGTCGTGATGCCGGCGCAGACGATTCAAACGTATCGGCCGAGCGAGGATGCGGAAAGCGAGCAAAGAACGCCACAGCCGCCCCCGGTGGAAGCGGACTCCTCCGCCGAGCCGTCGGCGTTGGTACCGCGCGAGCGTGGTAATTTTCACCTTGCGCAAATGCTCCGCTATGTCGACGACCAGGTAGCGGACACCGGCGAGAGCCGGCCCGGAGCGCCGATCGTGGTCGCCCCCGGCCCCGGCGGCGTCTTGATCGCCTCGGACGACCTCGAAGCGCTCGACGACTTTGAACAACTGCTTTCGACGGTCGCCGAACGCAGCAGCAGCACGACCCGCGACTATGCGGTGTTCTATCTCAAGTTTGCCAAGGCGGCGAACGTCTCCGAGGTGCTCTCCGCGATCTTCGGCGGCGGCGCGAAAAGCGGCGGATTGGTGAACGAAATGGCCGGCGCCGCGCTCGGCGACATCGGTGGCGGCTTGATGGGAAATCTGCTCCTGGGCGGCGGAGGCGGTGCCAGCGGCGGCGGGTTCTCCTCCGGATCGGTCGACATCGTGCCCGACGTCCGGCTCAACGCGCTCATCGTCCGGGCCAAGCCGGCTGATCTCGACACGGTCGAACAGTTGCTCCGTGTGCTCGACCAGCGCGTCGGCCCGGAGGAAGTCGAAGCCGACTCGCGGCCGCGGCTGATTCCGGTCTACAACATGCAGGCCTCCGAGATTGCCACCGTGGTGCAGCAAATCTATCAGGACCGCATGGCCACGGGCGGGCCGGCCGCGATGTCGCCCCAGGACATGCTCAAAATGATTCGCGGCAACGGGCCGAATCTCGACCAGCAATCGCAGAAAATGACGATCGGCATCGACGAGCGGAGCAATTCGCTCTTGGTGCGGGCCCCCGATCCACTGTTCGAGGAAGTCAAGGCACTGGTCGCAGAGCTCGACCAGACCGATCTCACGTCGCCGGAAATCACGCGCGTCGTGTCGCTCAAGCACACGAACTCTTCGGCGGTGCAGAAGGCCTTGGTCTCGGTGCTCGGCGATCAGGCGCAGACGTCGACGACTTCGAGCACCGGTCAAGTGCAGCCGCCGTGGGAGCGCGGTCGCGGCCGAGACAACGACGACGACAATGACCCGGCCCGGCAGGCCCGCCGCCAGTTCCGCCGTCAAATGGAAATGATGCGCGACATGCAGCGGATGTCGGAGCGGATGGGCGGCGGAGGTGGTGGCGGCGACCGAGGCGGAAATGGCGGAGGACGCGGACGCGGCGGCCCGGGCGGCGGCGGACCACCGGGCGGATTCCCTGGCGGATTTCCCGGCGGGGGCGGCGGCGGCGGCGATCGCGGGAATTGAATCGACCGTGTCTCAATTCAAGACGCTCTCAAGGTGCTCTGAAGTCCGGGGGTGGAGTTCTGAGCATCTTGCGTTCTGGTCAAAAGATTTTCGCAGGTGGCCAAAAATAGTCGTTGCATCGCGACGAAGACTTGCTAGAATCGGATACAACAACTGAACGCAAATACACTTCTCCTGCGAAATCCAGGGATCCTCAAGGGGGAAGTGGTGGGGGAGGGTCTGCGCAAAAAGCGGTCTTAGCAGGAAGCGACGCGATGCTCGCTGAGCATGTTCCCGTGGTTGCCGTAGGCCACAGCTCTCTATCGGACTACTTTCTCTTTTCTATCGG
>JANNTD010000365.1:0-4749 GCA_031403315.1 Planctomycetota bacterium | reverse complement strand
CCCACGCCAGCATTCAGAACGGCTCGGCGGCCGAGGAGGCGGGGCGGGCGATTCTGTTCCGCGACGTGTATCGCAAGCCGATCGTGTTCGACGAGATCAAGTACGAGGGCAACATTCCGCTCCGCTGGGGCAATCTCTCGGCCGAAGAAATGGTGCATCGTTTCTGGGAGTGCATCATCGCCGGCACGTATCCTGGCCACGGCGAGTGCTACTTGCATCCAAAGGACATTCTCTGGTGGGCGAAGGGTGGCAAGCTGCACGGGCAGAGCCCGGCGCGGATTGCGTTCCTCCGCGATATCCTAGCGGACGGACCCGACTACGTTGAGACCATCGACAAATGGCAAGTGCCGAATGTGGCGGGCAAGCCGGGCGAGTATTTCCTCGTCTATTTTGGGGCCAAATCGCCGCTCCAATGGAAGTTTCAACTGCCGCGGCGGAAGCGCGACGATCCGCAAGAGCTGGCGGGCGGAATGAAGTTTCACGTCGACGTGCTCGACACGTGGAACATGACCATCACGCCGGTCGACAAGCCGTTCACGATCCGCCAGCCGGCGGAGGCCGATTACACCGTGTACGACAAGGACAATCGCTCGCTCGATCTGCCGGACGATCCATGGTTGGCGCTGCGGATCACGCGCGTAGTCGAGGAATGATGGTTGAAAGCATGGGCCGACGAAAGTTCCAAGACGTGATGCGAACGATTGCAATTGCCGCGGTCGTATTGTGCGCAGCACAAATCGTGCGCGTAGCTGAAGCGGTTCGGCCTCATGCCGTTGTGCAGCCGGTGCCGCTGGCGGACGTGCGTTGGACCGAGGGGTTTTGGGCGAATCGGTTTGCGGTGAATCGTGAGCGGTCGATCCCCGCGATGTGGGAGATCATGAAGGGGACCGCGCACAAGCCGTTTTTGGTCCATTTTCTGATTGCCGCCGGCGACATGGAGGGCGATTACCACGGAGCGCAATGGAACGATGGCGACTTCTACAAGTTTCTCGAAGGCGTGACCGCGACCTATGCCGTCACGCGTGATCCCAAGCTGCTGGCGATTCTCGACCAATCGATCGACGCGATCGGTCGTGCGCAACGGGCGGACGGGTACATTCATACGCCGGTGCTGATCCGCCAGCGGAATGGCGACGCGACCGCGCAGCCGTTTCAGGATCGACACAACTTCGAAATGTACAACATGGGCCATCTGATCACGGCCGCATGCTTGCACTATCGCGTCACGGGCGACGACAAATTTCTCAACGTCGCACGCAAGACAGGCGACTTCCTCGACGCGACTTTCAAGGTGCCGACGCCGGAGCTGGCACGCAATTCGGTCTGTCCGTCGCACTACATGGCGATGGTCGAGCTGTATCGCGTGACGGGAGAGCCACGATATCTGGCGCTGGCTCAGAAATTTCTCGACATGCGCAACTTGAAAATTGCCGACGGTGGCGACGACAACCAGGACCGTGTGCCCTTCGTCGAACAGCGCGAGGCGCTGGGGCACGCGGTGCGGGCCAATTACCTGTTTGCGGGGGCGGCCGACTTGTATGCCGAAACGGGCGACGAGCAGTTGCTCGCGGCGCTGGAGCCGATTTGGGACAACGTCGTCCACGAAAAAATGTACATCACCGGTGCGTGTGGCGCGCTCTACGACGGCGCGTCGCCCGACGGCTCAGAGGACCAATCGCACATCACGCGGATCCACCAGGCTTACGGCCGCAACTACCAGCTCCCCAATGTCACGGCCCACAACGAGACGTGCGCGGCGATCGGCAACGTGCTCTGGAATTGGCGGATGTTCCTCATCACGGGCGAGGCCCGCTATGTTGATGTGTTGGAACTCGCGCTCTACAACGCGGTGCTGAGCGGTGTGAGTCTCAACGGCGTCGACTACTTTTATGTGAATCCGTTGCGGCAGGTCGAACCGCTGCCGGTGAAGCTCCGCTGGCCGCGGATGCGAGTGCCGTTCATGACGTCCTACTGCTGCCCGCCGAACGTCCTGCGGACGATCTCGGAGGTGGGCGGCTTTGCCTATTCGACGAGCGACGATGCGGTGTGGGTCAATCTGTATGGCGACAGCACGCTGGCGATCGAGCTAAACGGCAAGCCGCTCAAGTTGCGGCAAACGACAAAATATCCTTGGGAAGGTCGCGTGCGGATTGTGGTCGATGAATGTCCGACGACGGAGTTCGCTTTGAAGCTTCGCATCCCTGGGTGGGCGGAATCGGCGACGATCCGCGTGAATGGCAAGCCGGCGAATATAAAGACACTGCCCGGCACTTACGCCGAGATTCGCCGCCGCTGGAAGCCGGGTGATGCGGTCGAGCTCGATCTGCCGATGCCCGCGCGGCTGGTCGAGGCGAATCCGCTGGTGGAGGAGGCCCGCAATCAGGTGGCGATTGAGCGCGGGCCAATCGTGTACTGTCTCGAGTCGTCGGACTTGCCAAAGGGCATCCGTGTGCAGGACGTGACGATCCCCGCCGACGCGGAGCTGACAGCCCGATTCGAGCCGAAGCTGTTGGGCGGTGTGACGGTCATCGAGACCACGGCGATTGTGAAGCCGTCGGGCGACTGGTCGGACAAGCTTTACCGGCCGCTAAGCCGCGAGCGGCAAAACGAGATCCGATTGCGGTTCATCCCCTACTTTGCGTGGTCGAATCGCGGTCCGTCGGAAATGTCGGTTTGGATACCCGTGAAATAGAACTTTCCAGTATCATGATCGATGGCATGTCCGTTTCATCGAACACAATATGGGTTGGCATTATTGTGGTTGCTGGGACGCTATCTCTCACCGGCGCGGCGCTCGCTTACGATACGATCGGCAACGGCTCCGGCTCAAAATGGGGCGACGATCCCTACGCGGGTAGTGGAGCGATCGTCACTTGGGGTTACGTCCCCGATGGCACGGCGGCCGACCCGAGCGCTGTAGGCGTGGAGGGAACCAGTCTACTCTCCCAAATCAGGAATCTTATCAACACCAATCATGGAGCCGGTGCATTCGAGGCAGCGATCGAGCGTGCGTTCGATAGTTGGTCGTCCGTGGCCAACATCACGTTTGTAGGACCAGTCACCGATGCGGGCCTGCCGGTCGGTGCGACCGGTTCGTCAAGTCCGATGATTCGCATCGGGGCGTTCACGCTCACCGAGTCGATATGGTATGGCGCCGGATCGATCGGCATCGGTCCGCCCGGCTTTGGCGGTCACGAGTTTTTCCCGTACTCAGGCGATGTGATCTTCAATCTCGCTCGCACGGCCCAGGTCGCACCGTTTCATATTGCCACCGGCATCGAGGACGTCACGCCGGTCGACGCGTTTCAGTATGGCGATGACGTCGAGGGTTTGTTCCTGCACGAGTTAGGCCACGCGGCGATTGGCTTGAATCATCCGAAGTGGGCGGGTGAGGATCCGGACCAGCGGGTGATGTACGTCGGCGACTTCCAAAATCAAGCGGCGCCGTACTGCTGCCAATCGCTCAATCAACAGCTTCACGTCGACGACATCGCGGCCGCGCAGTACGTCTACGGCATCCGCGGCGACTTCAATCGCGACGGCGCAGTCGACGCGGCCGACTACACGGCGTGGCGAGATTCGTTCGGTCAAGAGGTCACGAGCGGCACGGGCGCCGACGGGAACGTGGATGGCATGGTCGACGTTGGCGACTACGATCTATGGAAGGCCCACTTCGGCGATGTTGCGATTGCCGGCTTCGGAGAGCAGCCGTCGTTCTTCGGCAGCGCGGTACCGGAGCCCGATGCACTCCTGTTGTGCGCCATAGCTGGGACTATCGTTGGCGGGAGAGCCAGAGCACGTTGGTTGCGGCGGGCAATTGCAGCGGCTCGGTTGCGGTGATTTCCGATCCCGGTTGAATCCCGCCAGTCTCGACATCGATCCAACGCACGCGATAGCGGCTGCCATCCTGGGACAAATCGGCGGTGATTGTGTCGGCGGCGAGTGAATAGATAAGGTAGTCGCCGCTTTCGTTGGCGAGACACCAAGCGCTGTTGCCCTTGGTGATTCCGTCGGTCGGGCGCATCGTGGGAATGACTTTGGCGAGTTCCCTTGGCAGCTTCACGTCGGCGAGCGAGCCGCCGGCGATGAGTGTGGCCCAGCCGTCGCGGATGCTGGGACAGTTTTCTTCGGCGTTGTAGAGGATCGCTTTTTCCGGATAGCGGTCGCGGTATTCGCGGACGGCTTTTACGATCGCGGCCGCACCGCCCGGTTTCTGTCGAGTCTGGCGCAAGTGTTGCCGTGGGGCGAGGTTTTGGCCGCCGCTCAGCGCGTAGAGGCCATCGTCGGCCGTGTACGCCCAGTAGCGGATGTCGATCACATCGATGTGTTGGCCGCGCTCGGGATCGGCGAGGATCGCATCTTGTACATCTTTCGGGGCACTGAGACCCACGATCACGTCGCGGCCGGTCTCCCGTTCCCACTCGATGATCGTGTCGAGCCAGAACTGCGTGAACTCGAGCGGGCCGGAGTATTCGGCGCTCGTCATCTGGATGACGTTGGACGTGTCGGCGAAGTTGTCGAGACATTGTCGGATGTAGCCGCGATGGAGTGCGCGGAGCTTTGGATTCGTGACGTCGTAGAACGACGGGGCCATGAACAGGCGCTTGTCGCCGATGTAGGGCGGCGGCTCGGGGAGGCCCGTGTCCGTCACGTTGTCCGCCGGCCGCCAGTGCGAGTCGCCCCAAAGAGCGCCCGCTTCGTGGATGTTGTGTTGGAAGTAGTTCTGGTGTAAGAGCACGTGGCCGCGCT
>JANNTD010000364.1:0-15533 GCA_031403315.1 Planctomycetota bacterium | reverse complement strand
GAGCGCGCCAACGACATGCTGCTGGCTCAATAGATCGCGTCGCTGGAAATCCGGTAGGGAACGAAAATAGCCGGTCAGCGCTTGAACCACTTTCTCGATCGAGGGAGGCGTGGCGGCGGAGGCGGTTCCGACCGGTGCTAACAGGATCGCAAAAACGGCGAGACTTTGTCCCACCACACCGCGAACCCGGCGTGCTTGCATTGCGTCTGAACGGTCGAGCGAGGATGGATCGAGTAGGCGGCTCATAAGCAGAATTTGGGTGATTAAGTGTTAGAGAAATCGGAAACTACTGGGCGTTCTTCAGACCCGACAAATTGGCGCTTCTGGCGTAAGTGGACCGCTAGCAGCAGCTTAGCGGCCGCCTGGAATAAGCTTCGGCCGACCCCCGGAAATGGATCATTGATTCCTGCCACTCGCCCGCATATACTAGGTTTCCCACGCATGGACCCTGTCGGGGAGAGTATCGCCGGTAGAAGGAGATACCATATGCCACGCAGCACCTATTTCGTGCAGGAATGCTCAACCTGCGGCCGCAATTTGCAAGTCCGAGTCGAGTACCTCGGCAAGCAAATCGTGTGTCAGCACTGCGGAGCCCGATTCGAGGCTTGCGAGCCCGGGTCGGAGGCCTATTCCCAGTTGAACTCTAGCTTATCTTTGCTGGAGCGGGCGGAGCATTTGATCCAGACCGCGAGCGCCAGCGGAATTGGCTTGACGGCCGATGTACCGGCACGTCCTCGCTAGTTTCGAGCCGCGCTAGATTCAGTCCGAGCTAAATCGGCACGACCCGCGGAATTCTTTCGATGGTCGTTACCCCACCGTCGTCGCGAGATCGTGGAAAAAATTCGGATACGTCTTGGCTGTGCATTCGGGGTTGTTGATGCGCACGCCTCCTTGCTGCAATCCCGCGAGTGCAAAGCTCATCGCCATGCGGTGATCGTTGTAGGTGTCGATTGTCGCCCCATGAAGTCTGCCTGGCCGAATCACCAGACCATCGTCGCGCTCGTCGACGGTCGCGCCGAGCTTTCGCAATTCGGCGGCGAGCGCAGCGATGCGGTCGGTTTCCTTGTGACGGATGTGACCGACGTTGCGGATCGTCGTCGGGCCCTCGGCGAAGAGGGCAACCACCGCGAGCGTTTGCACCGTGTCGCTGATCGCGTTCATGTCGACGTCGATCCCGTGAAGCGGGCGGCCGACGACGGTAATCGAATCGGCATCGCGACGGACCTCGCAACCCATCGCTTCCAGACAGTCGACGAACGCGACGTCGCCCTGCAGGCTCGCGGCCGATAGGCCGTCCACCGTGACTTCGCCGCCGGTAATTGCCGCGGCAGCCCAAAAATAGCTTGCTGCGGATGCGTCGGGTTCGATTGTATAGTCGCACGCGCGGTACGGCGCTGGCGCTGGAATGTGGAACTCACTTAGTTGTTCGCTCGTTTTTACGTCGACGGCGAACGACCGCATCACGGAGAGCGTCAATTGTACGTACGGCTGCGACACCAGGGTGCCAGTGATGCGGAGCTCGACCGGCGACCTTGCGCCCGGCGCAGCCATTAACAGACCGCTCAGAAACTGGCTCGAAATGTCGCCGCGGACGGTCGCGCTGCCGCCGGGAAGTCCGTTGGCATGCACGACGACCGGCGGGCAACCGTTCCCCGACTCGCTCTTGGCGTTCGCACCGAGTTGTTGGAGCGCGTCGAGCAAATCGGCAATCGGCCGCTCGCGCATCCGCGCGACGCCGTCGAGCCGAAACGTCCCGTGGCCGAGCGTCACCAGTGCCGTCAGGAAGCGAATCGTGGTCCCACTATTTGCGCAAAACAATTCGGCTTCGACGACAGGTATGCGGCCGCACGAGCCCTGGACAACCAGCGTCTGCCCGCCGTCCTGCGACGCGACGTCGATGCCCAACTCGCCGAGCGAGGCGATCATCACCCGTGTGTCTTCGCTATCGAGGGCGCCTGTCAGCGTCGACGTGCCGTCTGCCAGCGCCGCGCACACCAGCGCCCGGTTCGTGATGCTCTTCGACCCTGGCGGTCGCAAGCGAGCACTCACCGGCTTCACCACGGGCTGAATTTCGATGGATTCCAACATTTTCTCGGCGAGCTCGCTTCAGCGAGCGGGGACCTCCTGACCAACCTTCAGACCAAGCTACACGCGCTGCCACCACCCACAACAATACGTTATGCTACATGCTAACTTAACCGAGGCATCCCGCGCTCACCAGTCGCGCGAGTTCCGCGGCAGACACTCCTCGATCGGCACAGGCGACCATGAGAAAATACAAGCTCGGCGGCGGTTGGCCCGCCGTCTGGTACACCTGGCGAAAAGCCCGCGAGGCCGGCGGCGTTCTCAAGCTCTGGAAGGCCATGCGCTCCAAGAACGCCTGCAAGACCTGCGCGCTCGGCATGGGCGGGCAGCGCGGCGGAATGGTGAACGAGCTCGGTTACTTTCCCGAAGTCTGCAAGAAGAGTCTGCAGGCGATGGTCGCCGACATGCAAGGCGCCATCCGCAGTGACTTCTGGCAACACTACACGCCCCGCGAGTTGCAGCAATTCACGCCGCGCGAGCTCGAAGCCTGCGGGCGAATTGTCGAGCCGGTGCTCTACACCCGCGACACCGGCCGTTACACCCCGATCTCCTGGGAAGTCGCGCTGGGCCGCATCACGGAAAAACTTCGCGCTACGCCGCCTGACGAGTCATTCTGGTACTTCAGCGGCCGCAGCAGCAACGAGGCCGGCTTCCTGCTGCAACTCTTCGCCCGGCTCTATGGCACGAACAACGTCAACAATTGCAGTTTCTACTGTCACCAAGCGAGCGGCGTCGGCCTGACCACCGTCACCGGCAGCGGCACCGCGACCATCGAACTCGAAGACCTCGACTACGCCGACCTCGTCTTTGTCATTGGCGGCAACCCGGCGAGCAATCACCCGCGACTGATGCGCACGCTCATGGGCGTGCGTCGCCGCGGCGGTGGCGTGATCGTCATCAACCCGATCGTCGAAACGGGGCTAGTGCGATTCGGCGTGCCCAGCGATTGGCGGAGCCTACTCTTCGGCAGCGCGATTTCAAATCTGTATGTGCAGCCGCACATCGGCGGTGATTTGGCACTTGTCACCGGCGTCGCCAAGCGCGTGCTGGAAATGAAGGTTCACGACGAAGAGTTTCTCAACGATCACTGCCAGGGGTGGCCGGTGCTGCGATCGCGGCTCGAAAGCGTGAGTTGGGACGAGATCGTCGCCAAAAGTGGCGTCTCGCGCGTGGAAATCGACGCCATCGCCGAGCGCTACGCCGCCGCGAAAAGCGTGGTCTTCAGTTGGACCATGGGCATCACGCACCACGCCCACGGAGTGCTCAACGTGCAAGCGATTGGAAATTTGGCGCTAATGCGCGGTATGGTCGGCCGGCCCGGCTGCGGCTTGCTCCCCATCCGCGGCCATTCGAACGTGCAGGGCATCGGCTCGATGGGCGTCGCGCCCAAGCTCAAGGACGCCGTCTTCGATCGACTCCAAAACCATTTCGGCGTCGAGCTGCCCACGACGCCCGGCCGCGACACGATGAGCTGCATCACCGGTGCTGCGGACGGCGAATTGAAGGTCGGCTTCTGCCTCGGCGGCAACCTCTACGGCTCGAACCCCGACGCCACCTTCGCCGCCGCAGCCCTCGGAAAACTCGACCTGCTCGTCTATTTGAACACTACACTCAACACCGGCCACGCCCACGGCTTAGCCCGCGAAACCATCATCCTCCCGGTGCTGGCCCGCGACGAAGAGCCGCAGGCCACGACCCAAGAATCGATGTTCAACTACATCCGCCTGAGCGACGGCGGCCCGCGCCGCCACGACGGCCCGCGCTCCGAAGTCGATGTGATCGCGTCCGTTGCGGAAGGCGTCAGCAACTCTACTTCGCCGATCGACTGGTCCGCAATGCGCAACACCGCTCAAATCCGCCAGGCGATTGCCAAAATCGTCCCCGGCCACGAAAAGCTGGCCGACATCGACCGCACGAAAGAGGAATTTCACATCGCCGGTCGCACGTTCCACCAGCCGCACTTCGCCACGCCCGACGGCAAAGCACGGCTCCACGTACACGAGCTGCCGAGACTTCCCGGCATAGCCGCCGACGAAATCCGCGTCATGACGATCCGCAGCGAAGGCCAATTCAACACGGTCGTCTACGAAGACGAAGACGTCTACCGCAACATCGACCGCCGCGACGTGATTCTGCTGCACCCCGACGACCTGGCGCGATTCGGCCTCAAAAATGGCGACCACGTCACCGTCCGCGGCCCCGCCGGTGCAATGCACGGAATCCGCGCCACCGAGTTCCCCTCGATTAAACCCGGTAACGCCGCGATGTACTACCCCGAAGCCAACCGGCTAGTCAGCCGCACGATCGATCCGCTGAGCAAGACGCCGGCGTTTAAGTGTGTGGTGGTGCGACTGGAGAAATGACGCCGCGTCACCCCGCGCTCTCGCAGTGCGTTCGCCTTCTTCGGGCCGAAGCCGGTGGTGAGAATCTCGTCGTCGAGCGCGAGGAACTGGTGATACGTGCCGGGGTCGCCCTGCCGGCCACGACGGCCGATGAGCACTTCGGTTCAATTCGCTTCTGACGCCACAATTATTACTCGTGATTTTTCTGGCAATTTGACGGCCGGATCAAGGGGACGTACTAATCCGTTTTCCACAATACCTGCTACGGCCAGCGGATGCCGGTCCAGCCGGCCAAGTTGCGTTTCCACCGGTGACGAGACTGCGTTGGGCGGAAGTTCAGGCGACGCCATTGGCGGCTCAGCGGCAATTTGCTCGTCTCGCGATCGGCGCTCAGGACTTCGCTGATCGGTTGTGGGGATCGTCATGGCAGTGTTCCTCTCAATACGCTGTGATCACGAAGATCGGCAGTTCGCCAAGCTCGCCAAACACGTCAGGGATTGAGTCGTCCTCTCGATCGTACCGCCAGATCACCCAGATTCGACGGCCCGCTGGCGTTTCGGCGAACATCTGATACGAGCCGTCTTTGCGCTGCTCGAGACTGAACGCTCGGTCAAACGCGGCTTCAATTTCCTCTGCAGACAAGGCGTGCGCTTCGATCTTCTGAAGGTTCCATTCGATCCATTTGAACTGCCTCATGCGCTGTCCTCTTCATCAGGATAGCCCGTTCGGGCGGGACAATCAAGAATCGCGCATCGATCCAACGCGTGGCCATGCAATTACGCAGCAGATCACCCCGCCGTATCCAAATACGGATCCTGCCCCATCTGCCGTTGCATCTTCTGCCGCTCCTTTTCGTGGTACAACAGCACTTTGCGATCGTGAAAATGGCGGCGTTCGACTTTGCGTTGGGCCTTGTAGAAGAGGGCTTCAAAGCCGCTGACCGGGCCGCCGCCTGCGAGCGCCAGACCACGTTCTTTCAGGGCGTCCGCCTTCTTCGGACCAAAGCCCGTGGTGAGAATCTCGTCGTCGAGCGCCAGGAACTGGCGATACGTGCCGGGGTCGCCCTGCCGGCCGCAACGACCGATCAACTGGCGGTCGATTCGCTGCGACTCGTGCAACTCGGTGCAAATCACGTGCAGGCCGCCAAGCTTGTCGACGCCCTCACCCAGACGGATGTCGGTGCCGCGACCGGCCATGTTCGTGGCGACCATCACTTTCCCCTGCTGCCCCGCGCCGCCGACAATCTCGGCTTCTTGTTCGACGTGGCGGGCGTTGAGCACGGTGTGTTCGATGCCGCGCGCTTTGAGCAGGTGCGACAGCAGTTCGCTCTTGTCGATCGACCGCGTGCCCACTAGCACCGGCCGGCCGAGCGCATGTTGCTCGACGAGGTCGTCGATGATCGCCTGCCACTTGTCGTCGGCCGTTCCGAACACGAGCGTCGGCAACTTCTCGCGGATCGGCGGCTTGTTCGTAGGGACGGGGATCACGCGGCAGGTGTAAATTTTGCGCAACTCGCCGGCGCTGGTGCTCGCCGTGCCCGTCATGCCGGCCAGCCGATTGAAACGCAGGAAAAAATCCTGCACGGTGATCCGCGCCGCCTGCGACGTGGCGAACGTGATTTTGACGTCTTCCTGGGCCTCGACCGCCTGATGAATGCCGGCCCGCCACTTCCGCCCTTCGCCGAGTCGGCCGGTGAATTCGTCGACGATCACGATCTCGCCGTCGCGGACGACGTACTGCCGGTCGAGAAACATCTCGCGTTTCACTTTGATCGCCCGCTCGATGTGCTCGTAAATCGTCGAGAGCGGCATGCGGTCCATGGCGTCGGGCTTGACGTGCTCGCGGACGCGGCGCCGGCCGGCCAGCGTCAGCTCCACCGTCTTGTCCTTGTGGTCGTAATCGAAATGCTCTTCCTCGACAAATTCCGGCGCGACTTTCGCCGCCCAGCGGTAGGCCTCCGCCTCGCGTTCCTCTTCTTCGCCCGGCAGAGCGCTGATGATTAGCGGCGTGCGGGCCTCGTCGATCAGAATGCTATCCGCTTCGTCGACCAGCATGAAGTTCAGCTCGCCCTGCACCGGTTCTTCATTGCCGGAGCCAGCCCGGCCGAGCATCGCGCCGAACAGATCGCGCTGCCCCTCGCTGATCCGCCGCTTGAGCAGCCGGTCGCGCAGGAAATCGAATCCCATTTCGTTCGCCGTGCCGTAGGTCACGTCGCACTTGTACTGCTTCGCCCGTTCCGGCTGCGGCATCTGGCTCTGAATGCAGCCGACCTTCATGCCGAGTGTTTCGAAAAGCGGGCGCATCCAGTCGGAATCGCGCTTGGCCAGGTAGTCGTTCACCGTGGCCAGGTGGGCCCCCTTGCCTTCGAGCGCGGCCAGATAGAGCGGCAGCGTCGCAGTGAGCGTCTTGCCTTCGCCGGTTTGCATCTCAACGATCGAATTGAAATGCACCGCGGCCCCGCCCAGCAGCTGCACGTCGAAGTGCCGCATGTTGAGCTTGCGTCGCCCCGCCTCGCGGACCAAGGCAAAGGCCTCCACAAGCAACCGCTCGAGCGGTTCGCCGCTGCGGGCCCGATAGCGGAGCGACAGGCTCATTTTCTTGAGATCGTAGTCGCTCTGGGCGATGAGATTCTCTTCGAGCGCCGCGATCGTCGGGACGAGCGTCGACCATTCGGCCAACCGCCCGCGCACCGGCCCACTGGCCAGGTAGCGAAAACTTTTCAAACGGTCGCCAAAGGTCGGCATCGGCAGTTTCACCACGGAATTTGCGAAATCACCGGCAATTCCGGCAGGTCCTTAATTGTATGCTACACTCGAAAAGAGTTTCGCCGAAGTCCCCGCTTCCGGTCTCCGCGACCAACATCAATTTCTCCCATCAGTTTGAGGATACCATGAACACCTATTCCTCCGTTCCCGGCCCGTCGAACTTCGCTCATGAACTGCAATCACTGCGCGATCAATGGTGCTGGTTCCTGGCGCTAGGCATCGCGATGGTTGTCTTCGGCACGATCGCCATCGGCTCGGCCTGCATTGCGACAATGGCCACCACTTGGCTGTTCGGATTCCTGCTGCTCGCGGGCGGTATTTCTGAGATCGTAAGTTCGTTCTGGGCCGGTCGCTGGAGCGGTACGCTGACACACCTTTTGATCGGTATCCTTTACGCCGTCGTGGGCCTGATGATCATCGATCATCCGGAAAATGCCGCCATCCAACTGACGCTGATCATCGCCATCTTCCTGGTGTTCAGCGGAATCTTCCGCATCGTGTTTGCCCTCAGCGAGCGCTTCACGGGCTGGGGCTGGGTGCTCTTGAATGGCGCCGTGTCGCTGCTCTTGGGCATGCTGGTCTACAAGCAATGGCCCGCTTCCGGCCTGTGGATCATCGGTCTGTTCGTAGGCATCGAATTGATCTTCAACGGCTGGGCCTGGATCATGCTCTCGTTCGGCCTGAAGCAATCGCAGACCAGCACGGGAACCAATGCGATGACCAGCTAGCATCGCTGCAAATCATTCATCTCCCACCAAGGGGCCGCTGCGCGACGCGTGGTGGCCCCTTGGTGCATTGTGGGGGATCGAGAACGCGCGCCAGGCGGCCGAGTCGCCGCTACTCGACCACGCGAATCGATTTGATCACGACCGGCGGCACGGGCGATTGGGCCAATTCGCCGCCTTGGTCGCGCGTCGCTGAGCGAGAGATCTTCTCCGCCACCTCCAAGCCGTCGACCACCTCGCCGAACACGCAGTAGCCGTATTCCCCCGCTTCCTCGCCGCGATGATCGAACGTGGGCGCGTCGGCCAAATTGATGAAGAACTGCGACGTCGCGCTGTCGATTCCGGCCGCAGCGTCGCGGGCCATGGCAATCGTCCCCCGCACGTTTTTCAGCCCGTTGTGCGCTTCATTGCGGACCGTGCTGCCCGGCACTTTCAGCCGAGAATCGACCGAGTAACCGCCGCCGACGATCATCTTGTCGGCCGCGACATAGTGAAACAGCGTGTCGGCGTAGAAACCGTCGTTTACGTAGTTGAGAAAATTACGGACCGTGCCACGTGCATTCACCGCGTCGAGCCGGACGCGAATCGCTCCCAGGTTGGTGTCGATCTCGATCACCGGATGCTGCGGATCGAGGGTCTCGCCGCGCGTCGCGCTGCGGGCGGGGACCGTGCGACTGGTGCTGGCGGCATCCGGCGCGTCGCTGCCGCAGCCAGCTAGAACCAATGCGGCAACGGCGCAACTTTCTAGCGCAGACTGCCAACGGGCGGATCCCGTCGGATCATGGAATTTCCCCAACATACGTCGCAACCTCCATGCACTATCCCGTGATCTAATACTCGGGGCCCCCTCGACCAGCGTCTATCTTCGGAAGATTGGGCGATTGGTGCAACGGAGAACTAACGCGGGCGACCTCCCGGGAGAATCAATATTCGGCCAGGGGCAGCGAACTACTCGCCAGCATCACTGTCTATACCACAACCGACGCCCCCGGTAGCGTCGGCCCCGCCCCGCGAAGAATTGACGAAATCTTGCCTATTTTCGTGGCCCGGCCCGTCGGGCGCGTGTACACTGAAAGCGTCCGTGCAGGCACTCCTTCCCGCATTCAAGGAAGACTCAGCATGGGAAATAGAATCTTCGTCGCCGTCGTTTTGCTGCTGTGGGCGTCGACCATGTCGTGGCTCGTGGTCGAGAAGATTCTCCCTCCGTTCTTTTCCGGCGAGCCGCCCACGCACGGGGTCGTCCAAGAGAAGCTGCCGGTTTGCTGGCAGATCGAGTGCGGCGGCCACCGCGTCGGGTACGCGGTCCGTCAGGCCGTCCCAGGAGCCCAGTCGACGACCGAAATCCACAGCCGCGTGCTGCTCGAGGACATCCCGCTCAAGGAAATGGCCCCGCAATGGATGTCGAGCATCGTCGACAACTTGGGGCTGATTAAGCTCGATTCGCGGACGCGACTGGTGCTCGATTCGTTTGGCACGCTCGCTTCGTTCGACACCAAGGTACAGCTCAACGACTTGCCGTTGATGGTCAAGATTTATGGCAAAGTCGACGGGCCCGAGTTGAAGATGAAGTTCCTCAGCGGCGGCGCGTCGCACGAGGTGAGTTTTCCCTTCCCCAACTCGAAACAACTCGACGGCGAGTTGATCCCCGAGCCGAAGCTGCTGCAGATCTATGTGGGTCGCAGGTGGAAGGTCGAGATGTTCAGCCTGTTCCGCCCACCAAGCGATTCGCTGACGATGTTGCAAGCCGAAGTAGTCGAGGAGGAAACGATCCGCCAAGGTAGGCACATGACTCGCGCCAAACGGATCGAGTATAGTGAATTGTCGGCCGCGGGCGTCGCCGCCGACAAGACCTTGCGGGCCGCGGTCTGGGTCGCCGATGATGGAGCCGTCTTACGACAAGACGTGTATTTGGTGAACACCAAGCTCCGTTTCGAGCGTCGCACCGATCCCAAAGCCATCCGTCTGGCCGAGGAACTCTTGGATCTGGACACAGTCGCCACGCTCACAACGCCACGCAACTAGCGCGATGATCGAATTCGACCAGGTCCGCCGGTCCTACGGCGACAGAGTGGCGGTGGACTGTTTGAACCTTCGTGTGGCCGCCGGCGAGCTCTATTCGCTCCTGGGCCACAACGGCGCCGGTAAGACGACCACGATCAAACTGCTCGTCGGCCTCCTGCGACCCGAAGCGGGCACCATCCGCGTTGGCGGATACGACGTCGTCACCCAGACGCGGCTGGCGACGTCGCTGATCGGATACGTCCCCGATCAGCCCTTTCTCTACGATAAGCTCACCGGCCGCGAGTTTCTGCAATTTGTCGCGCAAATGCACGGGCTCGATGCCACACATGCCGCCAAGGCGATCGACCGCGAGATCGAGCGGTTCGAACTCACCGAATTTGCCGACGAGCTCACGGAGCGATATTCCCACGGGATGAAGCAGCGGACCGTGTTCGCTTCGGCGCTGATCAATTCGCCGCGGGCGCTAGTGCTCGACGAACCGTTGGTCGGCCTCGATCCGCACAGCATTCGGCTGGTGAAAGACTTGCTCTGCGCGGAAGGTCGCAAGGGCATGTGCGTGCTAATGTCGACGCACACACTCGCCGCGGCCGAGGAAATCTCGCATCGCGTCGGCATCATGAGTCACAGCCGGCTGATATTCGACGGCACGCTCGCCGAGTTGCGCGAGCGCTACCCCGGCGGCGACCAATCGCTCGAATCGATGTACCTGGCAATGACCGAGGGCGCTCCACACGCGCCGTCGCCGACCGATACGCCCTGATTTGCTGGCCGGCATCTGCTATGCTTAAGGTGCCCCACCAGCCTCGGCGAACCCTTCGGCCATGAGCAACGCTCACGCATCTACCTGGTCCGGTGCAATCGCTCTTGCGGAGCGTAATCCGTCGGCGCTGCCGTCCGAGGACTATGAAGCTCAAATATTCTGGCGGCTGCGCTATCGAGTCGCCGCGACCCGATTGCGGCAGCTTTTCACCACCGGGCGGTTGCGGACGATTCTGGTGATCGGTCTGAGCCTGTTCTTCTGGTTCGGGCTATTCACGTTGTTCTTCGAGGGTTTTGAATTCGTCGTCGAGCACGTCGGCCCGCCGGGCGCCAGCTATCACGCTCAGACAGTTCGTTTTGTGTTTCACTTGTTCTTCGCGTCGCTCAACGTGATGCTCGTGTTCTCGTCGGGGATCATTCTCTACACGGGGCTCTACAACTCGCCGGAGACGGAGTTCCTGCTCACGCAGCCGGTCCGCGCCGAGCGGCTCGTGCTCTACAAGTTTCAAGAAGCGGTGTTTTTCAGCAGTTGGGGCTTCTTCCTGTTGGCCAGCCCGATGATGATCGCCTACGGCATCGTCGTCGCCGCGCCGTGGTATTACTATGTTCTGATCCTGCCGCTGATCGTGGCGTTTGTCTACATCCCCAGCGGCGTCGGTGCGCTATCCTGCCTGTTCATCATCTACCGGCTGCCGCGGATGCGGGTGCTGATCGTCGGCGGGGCCGCGCTATTGGCGACGGTGATCGCCGGCTGGTCGATTTGGCGCACGGTGAGCGGACCACAAACGCGGCTCTTCGGCAGCCAATGGTTCCAGGAAACGCTGCTCCGCTTCCGCTTTACGCAGCAGGAGTGGCTGCCTAGCTCCTGGCTCACCGGCGGGCTGCTCGAAGCGGCCCGGCCCGAGGCCGCCGCCGATTCGCACACCAATGTCTTTCAGGTGCCGTTCTTTCAAAGCTGCCTCTATCTCGCGCTACTCATCTCCAACGCGATGATGTGCCACGTGCTGACCGTCTGGGCCGCCAAGCGCTGGTTCCGCCCCGGTTACAACAGCTTCGTATGCGGACAACGCAGTGCGCGGCATCCCGACAAGACGGCCATCGATCGCGTGATCGTGCGATTCTTGGCGCTGGCGGGTCGCGTGCCTACGGCGCTCGCAAAGTGGTCGGACCAGCTCGCCACACTGGTGCTCGCCCCGTTTCCCGCACAGTTGCGACTGCTCTTGATGAAAGATTGGAAACTTCTTCGTCGCGATCCCGTGCAATGGTCTCAGTTTCTGATCTTCTTCGGACTGTTGGGGCTCTATTTTCTCAACGTCGACCGCTTCAACAACCCACAGCGCGACATCAGCTACGTCACCTGGATCAACATGGTCAGCTTTCTCAATCTGGCGGTCGTCGGGCTGATTCTCTCTACGTTTACGACGCGGTTCATCTACCCGATGATCAGCCTCGAGGGGCACTGCTTCTGGGTCTTGGGCCTCTTGCCGATGAAGCGCGACACGGTGCTGTGGAGCAAGTTTGTCTTCGCGTCGCTCGGCTCCTGGGTCCCTTGTGCGACGCTGATCCTGTTGAGCGACCTCATGCTGCAGGTCTCGGCGCTGATCATCGTGGTGCACCAGTTGGTTTGCATTTTGCTCTGCTTGGGGCTCTCTTCAATCGCCGTCGGGCTTGGTGCAATGATGCCGAGTTTCCGCGAAACCTCGCCTTCGAAAATCTCGGCCGGCTTCGGCGGCACGCTCAATCTCGTCGTTAGCGCGCTCTACATCATCGTGATCGTCGTGCTCTCCGCCCTGCCCTGCCACTTCTATCTCATCGCGGGGAACGCGCCCTGGCGGGAGTCGTTCTTGAACCCAGCCTTCTTGCGGCTCTGGCTGTGGGGTGGCAGCTCGACGGCGATCGTCGTCGGCATCTCGGCCACCGTCCTGCCGCTTTGGTGGGGGCTCCAATCGTTTCGGCGGATGGAATTCAATTGAGCCGCCGCGCATGATGCGATCTGGTTAATTCGCACTTGGCATTGCGGTTAGCGATGTACGCCGCCGGCCTAGTGGCTCCGGCCAAATACGACTATAATTGCCGCGAAACAGAAGGAAGCGAACCCGCCATGCGCATCGGTGCCGTCAACTATCTCAACAGCAAGCCGCTCGTGTACGGTTTCGAGCAGTCGGCCCCTGGGTTGCGCCTGCTCTACGACCTGCCCAGCCGGCTGGCTGATTCGCTCGCCGCCGGCCGGCTCGACGTCGCGCTCGTTCCCTCGGTCGAATTGTTGCGACGGCCTGAGCACATTATTGTCTCGGACGCTTGCGTCGCTTGCCGGGGCCCCGTGCTGAGCGTGAAGCTGTACTTCCGCGTGCCGCCAACCGAAGTGCAAACGCTTGCCCTCGACGAAGGCTCACGGACGAGCGCCGCCTTGGCTCAGGTTCTGCTCGACGAACTAGCCGGCGTCCGGCCAGAATGCAAACCGCTCCCGATCGGCTGCGGCCTCGAGAACACGAGCGCCGATGCCGTGCTGCTGATCGGCGACCGTGCCATTCAAGCCGAAGCCACGTCGGACGTCGACGTCTGGGACCTCGGCGAGAAATGGCTCGACTGGACCAGCCTGCCCTTCGTATTCGCCACCTGGGTCGCCCGCCCCGACGTGAATACCAGCGAGCTCGAACCGCAACTCGCGGCGGCCCGCGATCGTGGCGTCGCGCATTTGGCCGAGATCGCCGCGGCCGAAGCGCCGCTGCTGGGCATCGACACTGATCTGGCGTTCCACTATTTGCGCAACAACTTGCACTTTACGCTCGGCGAAAAAGAATTCGCCGGCCTCGAGCGTTTCGCCTGGCTCTGCGCCCAGCGCGGCCTCGTGCCGAAGGAAGCCGTCCGCGCCCTCACCCAAATGTCGATCAATGGTTGCTCGAAGCAATAGTCATCACCGCATACTTGAAAAGGCCGTGGCCGGCGAGCGGCTCACGCCTGCCGAGGGCCTTGCGCTCCTCGAGTCGCACGATCTTGCCTCGCTTGGCCGGGCGGCGGACGAAGTCACGCGTCGCCTCCATCCCGAGAACTACC
The DNA here is from genome assembly GCA_031403315.1 of Planctomycetota bacterium. GTDB lineage: Bacteria > Planctomycetota > Planctomycetia > Pirellulales > Lacipirellulaceae > DASYDU01. Next base: position 1,781 of record JANNTD010000364.1, on the reverse strand, counting down.
GCACCTACAACATCGACCGCAACATCAACTACACGAACATCTGCACCGCCGTCTGCGACTTCTGTGCGTTCTATCGCACGCCCAAGTCGAGCGAAGGCTATGTGCTGGACCGCGAGGAATTGCTTCAGAAGGTGCAAGAAACCGTCGAGCTCGGCGGCGACCAGATTCTAATGCAAGGCGGCCTCCACCCCGAGTTCAAACTCGAATGGTACGAAGAGCTGCTCCAAGACATTAAGAACCGCTTCCCGGAGGTAAACATCCACGGCTTCAGCCCGCCCGAGATATATCACTTCACCAAAGTCTCGAAGTTGCCGCTCCGCACGGTCCTCGAACGCCTCAAAGCCGCCGGACTCGGCAGCCTTCCGGGCGGCGGTGCTGAAATTCTGGTCGACCGCGTCCGCGCCGCCATCACCCGCGGCAAGGTGATGACCGACGATTGGCTCGACGTGAACCGCGTCTGGCACGAGCTGGGCGGACGCAGCACCGCGACCATGATGTTCGGCCACGTCGAAACGCTCGCCGAACGGATCGAGCACCTGGAGCGATTGCGGCAGCTGCAAGACGAGACGGGCGGTTTTACCGCATTTATCTGTTGGACCTTTCAGCCCGATCATACCGACATGGCCGACACGCCGCCCGCCGGCTCCTACGAGTACCTCAAAACGAACGCGGTCGCCCGGCTCTATCTCGACAACTTTGCGAACCTGCAATCGAGCTGGGTCACGCAAGGCCTCAAGATCGGCCAATTAGCCCTGCTTTACGGGGCCAACGACATGGGTAGCCTCATGATCGAGGAGAACGTCGTCGCCGAAGCGGGAACGGTCCACTTCCTGACACTCGACGAAATTCGCGGCGCGATCAGCGAGCTGGGTTTCATCCCCCGTCAGCGGAACGTCCTCTACGAGCTGATCGACAAGCCTGCTCAAGCCGGCGCAACCGCCCCGGCGTCGACAAATCGGTTGCCCGCCCTTCCGATCATAAGGTAAGTTGGTGTAACCACTTACTGCGGCCGTTTCGCTCGTGCACCGGCCACGCCACGGAAGCCGCGTTCACCGGGTCCTCGCACTATGATCGAAGCCCGCTCCCTCTCGAAGGCCTACACCGACCTGCGGCGCGGCGAGGTCAAAGCACTCGATGATGTCAGCTTCCACGCGACGTCCGGCCAGGTCTACGGCCTGTTGGGTCCCAACGGCGCCGGCAAAACCACGGCGCTGCGCATCCTCAGCACGGTGCTCGAGCCTACCAGCGGCACCGCGATCGTCGGCGGCTTCGATTGCGTCACACAGCCCGAGCTGGTGCGACACCAAATCGGTTTCGTCTCCGCCAACACCGCCGTCTACGACCGCATGACCGCTAGCGAGATGGTCGAATACTTCGGCCGCCTGTACGGCATGGGCGAGGAAGAACTCCACGAGCGGATCGACCTCTTGTTCGACCGCTTTCAAATGCAAGAAATCCGCGACGTGCTCGGCGCAAAGATGTCGACTGGCATGCGGCAGAAGGTCTCGATCGCGCGAGCCATCGTTCACGATCCCCCCGTGCTGATCTTCGACGAAGCGACCACCGGCCTCGACGTGCTCGTGGCCCGGGCGCTGTTAGACGCCGTGGCCGAGCTGCGCAACGAGGGCAAGTGCATCATTTTCTCGACCCACATCATGCGCGAAGCCGAACGGCTCTGCGACCGGATCGCGATCATGCACCGCGGCCGCATCCTGGCCGAGGGCACGCTCGCCGAACTGCGTGACGCACACCAGGAATCCGACCTCGAAGAATTGTTCTTC
>JANNTD010000363.1:0-3556 GCA_031403315.1 Planctomycetota bacterium | reverse complement strand
GTCCAGCCTGGAAACAGCCGGTGATGGCGAATTGGCAAGACGGAAAGTCTCTGGCCTGTTACAGAATCGCCAGCGGGTCGCGGCGTTCTTCGAGGGTGCCGCGCGTGACGCCGACGCGGTTGGAGGCCTTTAGTCGCTGCCAGACTTGTTTGCCGGAGATGCGGCCGGCGAGCAGATCGCGGTAGAGGCGAACGAGTGTGCGGATTTCATCGGCGGAGTCGGTGAGCAGCTCGACGCGAAAGTCGCGCAAGCCCCGGGCCAGCAGTTGCGGCGTGGCTTCGGCGGCGCTTTGTGGCACGGCGTTGTAGAGCGTGTTGCGGCAGCCAACGTCGGCCGTGAGCACGTGTTCCATGCCGATTCGGTCGCGCATCTTCACCTGGTGTACGTCGCACGGCCGCCCGCAATTGGACTTGTTCGTGCCGGGCGAGAGCACCGCGCAGAACACGCAGTGCTCCATGTGGAACATCGGCATGTGCTGGTGAATCACCACTTCGAGCCACGCGGCGGGCACGGCGTCGACGAGCTCCAGCAACTGGTCGCGGTTGAGATCGTAGGAGACGGTCACCCTTTGGGCACCCAATGTGTGGAAATAGTCGACCGTCCACTGGTTGGCGGCGTTGAGCGAGAAGTCGCCGACGAACGGAATGCCGTGTTCAAGGCAAAACGACACACCGGCCAGATTCCGGACAAGCCAGCCGTCCGCGCCATGCTTGGCCATCGCGTGGAAGATGCCCATCTCATCGGGCTTCTGAATCCGCGGCGTGGCGAGAAAGATCTCAACACCCTCTGCCTGGGACATGGCAACAGCCTGGCGATACTCCCGGATGTCCTGGAATTCAGCCATCACGCTGCGGACGTCGCACGCGATCACAGTTTCAAGCTGGCCGAGCGTACGGCACAGGACTCGCAAAACCGGCGACGACACGCCGCCGCTTGCGTCTTCGCGCGGCAGCTCCCGGAGGCCGAAGGCTGTACAAGAGCGGATCCGGCGCGGCGGTCGCGACTGAGCCGACGCTTCCAATTGGGCGACGATCTCGTGCCGCAGTTTGCCGAGCACACTCAGCGGCACCATTGGCGCGCCGGTGACGTCGGCGGTGAGTGAGCGAAGTTCGTATGCGGTGCCGCCGAGCCGGCCGAGTTGCACTTCCAGCACGTCACGCGTCAGCGGATGTTTGGTCGCTGCCACCAACGCGTCCGACGATTCGACCAGGCAGGTCGCGCCGTTATCGGCCCGACCACCGATCCGCAACCGATTGCCGACCGTCGCCGTCACTTCAAGATCTAAATCCACCCGCCGCAGCGGCTTCGCGCCGGTGAACGTCTTCCGCAAGCGGGCCGTAAGCTGCGGATCGTCGGTCTTCCAAATCTGCTGCCCCGGTTCGAGTCGCCCGACGTCGATCGCATCGCGGCCGAAGGCGAGCTCGACGTCGCGGCCACACTCGAGCACTTCGTACACGCGGCCACCTTGCTCCTCGCCGTGCTCGCGATCGCCGGCGAAGACGATGCCGTCGCCCGGCGCTACCGGGCCGCGCGGCGCGACGAGCACCCTTCGGCCGCGAACGGCGATCACTTCACCCAGCAACACGCCGCGCTTGGCGGAGCTGAGTCCGGGCACCAACATCTTGTGATCGCAGCCGCGGAGCCAGCCGGGCGAAAAACCGCGCGAGAAGGACAGCTCCATCTCGGTCACGTCCTGGTGCGTGAAATCGAGCGGCCGGTTCGCCATGGCCGCGTCGATCGCCCGGCGGTAGTGCTGTGTGACATTGGCGACGTACTCAGGTGTCTTGAGCCGGCCTTCGATCTTGAACGAGATCACGCCGGCGTCGATCAACTCGGGCACCAATTCGTACGCCGCGAGGTCCTGCGGACTGAGCAGATACTTCACCTGGTCGAGGTCGACGTCGCGGTCGTCGCAGATCAGATCGTACGGCAACCGGCAGGCCTGAGCACACTGGCCGCGATTCGCGCTGCGTCCGCCCAACGACTCGCTCGTGAGACACTGGCCGGAATAGGCGACACACAGTGCCCCGTGCACGAATGTTTCGAGCTCCACATTCGTCTGATCGTGAATTTTGCGGATTTCGTCGATCGAGAGCTCGCGGGCGAGCACCACGCGCTCGATGCCCAGCTCTTCGGCGGCGCGGATGCACTCGGCACTCGTGAGCGTCATTTGCGTCGAGGCATGGATCGCCAAGTCGGGACTCACGGCGCGAATCAGTCGCACCAGCCCCAAATCTTGCACGAGCACTGCGTCGACGCCGGCCTCGGTGAGCCGCACCACGGTCCGTTCAACTGCATCGAGCTCCGAAGGAAACACTAGCGTGTTGAGCGTGACGTAGCCGCGCACGCCGCGTCCGTGCAGATACGACATTACCTCCGGCAAGTCGTCGAGATGCAGATTCGCCGCTCGCGCCCGGGCATTGAAGCCGCACTCGAGGCCGAAGTAGACCGCATCGGCACCGTTCTCGACAGCGGCGGTGACGCAAAGCCGATCGCCGGCCGGGGCAAGCAGTTCCGGCCGCTGGCGATGCGCGGTGGGGTGTAAAACATTCGGCGAGGACATCTCAGCCAACATACCAGGGCGCCGGACCACTGGCTATCGACGGGCTGGCTATCGACGGCGACTACCGCGTCAAACCGCAGCCTTCCAGCCATACTTGACGTACTGGTGGTCGAACGAGCCGTCGTCGTAGAGATCGAGCACCGCGTAGCCTTCGTCGCAGTCCTTGTGTCGCCCGTTCCACCAATTGCCCGACACCGCCCCGTTGCAGAGATACGTCACGCCGTTGTAGTCCACGCGGTCGAGCAAATGCAAATGCCCGCTCAGGCACAGCTTCACGTTCGGATGCTTGGCGAAGAGGTCTTTGAGCTTGATGCAGTCGGTGTGCATCAGCGCCCGGCTGATTTCGAAGTTGTTTCCCTTGTCGCCGGCCCACAGAATCGCCGACGCGCTGAGGATCGGAATGTGCGAAAGGACGAGGACCGGCGTCTCGCGCGGGGTGTCTCGGAGCGTCCGCGCGAGCCAATCGAACTGTGCATCATCGAGCAGCGCCGTGTAGCCACCGCCGCCGTCGATCGGCTCGTGCGTGCTATCGAGCACCACGAACTGCCAGCCGGCTTGCGAAAACGCGTAGTAGCGCTCGCCGAGATGCAGCATCTCGGTCGCGCGACTTTTGCCCCAGTTTGCCTCCTTGCCGGTCGTTTTGCTCTTGGCCTTCTCCCAGCCCCAAACGTCGTGATTGCCGATGCACGAGCGGTGAGGAATGCCGCATTCGTTCTTGAAAACGGTGTTCCAGAGGTTCCATTGCAGCGAGGTCCGGGCATCATCAGCCTCGAAACTGTCCATGACATGATCGCCGCCGGTGAGAATCAGCTCCGGCTTGTCGGCAAGCTCCGCGACGTGGTGCAAACACGCGGCCATGCCCTCGCCGGCGCGTTTCTCCGGCTCGACGTGGATATCGGTGAGATGCGCGATGCGCATCGACCGTTTTCGCCCAGTGTCGGTCGCGGCGGCGAGCAATGGCCGCGGCGAGGCGCCGAGCAACAGCGCGCCAGC
>JANNTD010000362.1:0-10814 GCA_031403315.1 Planctomycetota bacterium | reverse complement strand
AACTGCGCCGCTCGATGGGCGCGTTTTCCAGCTTCGCCATCTCTTTCTCCTTGATCTCGATCACCACGGGCATCTTTGCGAACTTCGCATTTGGCTTTCGCCAGGTCGGCCCAGCGGTCATTTGGTCATGGAGTATCGTGGCCGCGGGACAGTTTTTGGTGGCCCTTGTCGTGGCCGATCTCTCGACCCGCATCCCGCTCTCCGGGTATGGGTATCAGTGGTCAACGCGCCTCGTCAATCCGCACTACGGGTATTTTGTCGGCTGGCTGTTGCTGATGCAGTTTCTCACCGGGTTCCCCGGCGTATGCCACGCGTTGGCGACGGCGGTTTGTTCCTGGGCTTTGGAGAGTGCCACGGCCGCGGCGTGGGTACCCTGGGTTGCGGTTGGCATCGTGACGATAACCGCGCTTGTGCATCTTTTCGGCATCCGGCTGGTTTCGCTGGTGAACGACATAGGGGTCGTCGCCGAGATCGTCGCGGCGCTGGCTTTGACCGGAGTGCTCGTCGCAATCCACTTCTGGTACGGCACGCATCATCTCACGTTTTTGCTCGACCGCACTAGTCCGATCGATGGCATGCATGCGGGCGTCTCAGCATTTGCCCTATCTCTGTTAATGGGAGCGTGGTGCTTGACCGGATTTGAGGCAGCCGCAGACCTGGCTGAGGAGACACACCGGCCCAAACAGATTATCCCTCGCGTGATCTTGATGGCTGAGGTGAGTTCGGCGGTTTGCGGATTCTTGTTGTTGGCTGGCCTGATCTTGGGTATCGACGACGCGTCAGTTGGCGGGCTGCAGGACAATCTCGTAATCGCAATTCTCGCCGACAAGCTGGGAAGTACATGGATGCCGCTGGTGATGCTCGTGGTGGTGGTTTCAATCTTCGCCTGCGGCGTGGCCAGCATGGCGGCCACAACCCGACTGGTCTTCTCGCTGGCGCGCGATAACATGCTTCCGCTCTCAGGTCCGCTCAAGTCCGTACATCCCCGCTGGCAGACTCCGGCCGGGGCCATTTTGCTGGTGTGGGTTATTTCGACCGCTGTCATCTTGGGCTTTCGACGGTTGGAGATCATCACCAGTATCTCGGCGACCGCGGGCTTCCTTGGTTACACAGGCATCGTATGGGCCTCGTTTCGGACTCGCGGCCGGGCAGATGGATTCTCGCTGGGACCGTTTCAAGCGCCGGTGCGGATCGCCGCATTGGTTTGGACGATGGCGGTTGTGGCCGCGCTCACGATTCCCGACGCCGACACGACGCCCGGCGCCATCGCTCATCTTCCGGCCAAGAGCACATTGGCAGCCTGTGTCATCGGCGCAGCGATCTATTTTCTTGTCGTCCGCGGCCGCATCGCACGGGGGCAGGCTGGACCGCCCCGCAGCGAGGCGCCGCCAGCACCCTAATTCCGTCGCCCGAGAGCTCACAGCATCCAACGCCAGCTGACAATCGATACCCGGAGTCACTGCAAATGAAGATCGAAGGCAACACCAATGTGCGCTCCCAGCAGTTTGGCGCCGGCAGCGTCGATGGGTTGGGTAAAGAGCTGGGGCGATTTGTCGTCACCACGATGGACGTCCCCTGGCGCGTCACGAAAGACCGTCTCGGCGGTCGCCCCGCTGCGGTCATCATGGTTGAATCGATGGAAGTCGACGTCATCGACCGGCAACTTGCCAAGGCGCCCGACTGCGATACCTTCGTAGGCATCGGTGGCGGGCAGGCCATCGACCTGGCCAAGTACATGGCCTGGAAACGCGGCATCCGGCTGGTCAGCATCCCCACCGTTCTCAGTGTCGATGCCTTTGTGACGCCGGCTACTGGGGTGCGTCGCAACCACAAAGTGGAATACCTGGGCACGACCAGTCCAGACCCGTTGGTGATCGACTATGACCTCTTACGCACCGCCCCGGCCGACTTGAACATTGCCGGAGTGGGTGACATTTTATCGATTCATACAGCCACATTCGATTGGTGCCTCGCTGCGAAAGCGGGCCAGAGCGAGTTTCCCTTCTCGCAGCAAGACGTCGATATGGCCCGCGCCATCTTGAACGACGTGATTGCCCAGACTAGCGACATCCGCAATTGCACCGACGCCGGTCTGCAGGCAATCGTGGATGCCTACATGCGCATCAACACGATCTGCCTTTCGGCCGGCCACTATCGAGTGGAGGAGGGTTCGGAGCACTATTTGTTCTACGAACTCGAAGAACGGCTGCAACGGCCCTTCATTCATGGACACATCGTGGGATTGGGAATCTACCTGTTGAGCCGTTTGCAGCAGAATGAGCCAGAAAGAGTGACAGCCTTCATGGACGAGGTTGGCCTCAAGTACCATGCGGCCGACATGGCGATCCGTCGAGACGATTTGACTGCCTCACTGGCCGCGCTGGGAGAGTTTGTTCGCCAGCGATCACATCTTTGGTACACCGTCATCAATGAGCGGCCCATCACGTCGCAATGGATCGAGGTGGCGCTGGCCGCGCTTCGATTTTAGTCTTCAGAGGCTTCCAGACACCTCCTGATCGGTCGTTTTCGGATTCGGAGACTATGGTTATCGCGGCGCCCGGTTGAGGTCCGCTTCGGCTGAATAGCGGGGCAGATAAGCATGGACGTGACGTTTCTTTGCCGTGTTGTCACTGCTCATGTATCGCACGGTACCGAAGATGGGCCTCTCTGGTCCCCACGGGCGGTCGTAGCGACCGAGACACCAGAAAATGCCGCTGTACGAGTTCGGGTCGCGACCGTCGAGGGCGTAGCGGTTATTGAGCTCGATCATCACCATGAGTGCGTCGTGCGGAGAGGCAGTCCATTCGAGAATTTTCTTTCCCCAAAGCATCCGAAGGTAATTGTGAATTCGGCCTTCCCGCAAGAGTTGCGTCTGTGCAGCATTCCAAAGCGGATCGTGTGTGCGCGCTTCGGCGAACGCATCGAGCGAATAGACATATTGCCTTGGGTCGCTGAGGTGCTTCCCCAATGTCTTTTGAGCCCAGTCGGGCAACGATTCGTAGCAGTCATAGTCGCTGCGGTGCGAAGTCATGTTGTAGCCGAGTTCTCGCCACGTCACGAACTCGTCGAGCCACGATTCGGCCCCGGCGCTAGCGCCCCACCAACCCTCGCGCTTTCCATTCGATTGCTCTGCGAGCCGCTTGGGCGACCAACGCTGGCGCAACATCAGTTCGTGAAACAACTCGTGCGGCGAGATATGTCCGAAGTGCAAATAGGGCGACAAGCCGCTGCGCGCGTCGTCATCCGGCTCGTTCGCAACAGCGGCATAGTTCGCAACGTGCTGGTCTAGAAATTGCCTCAACCGTTTCCGAGCCGCTGTCGGTCCGCCGCGATAGTCGACAACTCCCACCGAGTGATCGATCGGCAGCGCCGCGAGTTCAGCCGGACTGCCCGACAACAGCTTCGCGGAAACTGATGGCCACCGCCGAGTGATTTCGGCGGGGAGCGCCTTGATCGCCGGGAGTTTCACACCCGCCAATGGGTCAGGCCGCGGGAAGTTTTCGAGATGCGGTCGAAGCTCCTTCTGCAGAAACGCCCGGAACGAAAACGCAGTCGTGAAGACTCGGTCGGTCGCTCGCAACGGCAGCAGTCCGTTGGAATCGACTTGCTCCAATCGCACGGGCAATCGTGCCGCGACGGCCGACACCATTCGTGGAAGAAAGAACGACGGATAATCGTCCGTCACGACCACGCATGCCCGTTTGGCCAATGCGGCGAGCAGCCCTTTGTCCGCATCCGGCACCGGCTCGACGTAGGGAAAGTACAGTACGCCGCGATTCTTTGCCGCCGCGATCCGCGTCGCATTATCGGCCATGCCGTCGATGACAAACCGATGAAGCCGATCGCTGGCCCAACGATATCCGATGCGTAGTGGCTCGAAGATCACAAGCGGTTTCCGAAGCTCGGCCGCCCACTCAACTGCTCGCTGTAAACTGAAATTCCATTCCGTTCGCCGAAAGGCGATCATCCAGTACAGGACAAACTCACCTTCAGCTCGCACAGGAGCGGGATTACAGGCTTGGATGCGAGTCTCCGGCACCATGTATTGCGAAGTACTGTGACGGCGCAGTCTGTTGTCGACGGTCATGATGAGTCATTTTGCCAGCAAGCGGTAAATCAACGTCGCCGCACCCCACCTGGGAGCGAGAGCCGCCCCTTGCTGATGGGCCAGTTCGCCAAGTTCGTGGCTGTAAACCTTTCCATGACAACGCCCAGCCGGAGCAAGTCGATGAGCAGGAAAATGGGTAACACGATCGCGAGCGGTTTCCAGTTCTGCATATTGGATACTCGTGGTGCTCACGTCAAAGCACTCGGCAACGCGGAACGTCCGGAGGGGCAACAGTTTTCTGGGCAGACATTCGGGTTGGGCCCGAGCACACCCAGCGATCGTGGCGGCAATCCATCCATTCGTTCGCTGATCAGTTCGCGAATCATGCGGACAAAGCGCGGATGCGTCCCCACGCTCCCGGCTCGCACCATCTGCAAACCGCATGCGTTGGCGATGGATCGAGCTTCGTAGTCGAGGTCAAATAGGATTTCCACATGATCCGAGATGAAACCGATCGGGATCACAACGACATCGGTCCGCTCGCCGCGGTGGGAGAAATCACGTAGCCAATCGCCCATGTCTGGTTCCAGCCAGGGCTGACCCGGTGATCCACTGCGGCTCTGGTAGGTTAACGTCCATGGCAATCGCCCGATGCGATCTGCAACCAGCGAGCATGACTCTCGCAGTTGCTCCTCGTAGCGGCAGCCTTTGGCCATCGCGACGGGGATGCTGTGGGCCGTAAAGACAAGTTGCGATTGAGCGCGGCGATGGGGCGATACACTTGCGAGAGCCTCTCGGACTCGGTCTACAACAGCCTCGACAAAGTCCGGATGATTGAAAAATGGCCGGAGCTTCTCCACCGGCGGAGCAGCGAGGCCAACCTCAGCTCGCGCCCGCTCGATATCCTCACGATACTGGCGGCAACCGGAATACGAACTGAACGCCGACGTGACGAAGGCCAGCGCTCGCCGCACGCCATCGTCGCGCATTTGGCGGATCGCGTCCGGGAGCAGCGGATGCCAATTGCGGTTGCCCCAGTAGATCGGCAGACGGGGACCGTGGTCCGCCAATTCCGTACGCAGAGCGGCCATGAGTTCGCGGTTTTGCTGGTTGATCGGACTGGCGCCGCCGAAGTGGTAGTAGTGCTCGGCCACTTCAAGCAGCCGCTCGCGGGGCACATTCTTGCCGCGAGTGACGTTTTCCAAGAACGGAATCACGTCTTCACGGTGTTCTGGACCGCCGAAGGAAACCAGCAACAGAGCATCGAACCGATCGGACATATCAGACATCCTCATCGATGAAGCGCTTGCTCCCGTACGTAGAACTGTGCCTGGCACGGACGCATCCCTTGTCAAGTAGGGCGATTCACATCGCCGGTGAACTTCAACAGAGAGGCGCCAGTTGTCGGAAACACTTCGCGGAGCTTGCTTTGGCGGAACGCAAAGATTTTTAACAAATCGGGGCGCACGAAGAGTGCGTTGATCAACGACCCGCCGTATACGGCGTAGTCGACAATGTCGCGGCACAGTGTGCCGCCGTCGACGACCTCGAAGACGTGCTGGTGGTGCCATCGATGGTAGGGACCCCGCGTTTGCTCGTCCACGAAACGCAAAGGCGGATCCCACACGCTGATGCGACTTTGCCAGCGAAGCGGAATGCCGTGGACTCGTAGCCGGTAGTCAATGAGCGTTCCATCCGAGATGAGAATTGGCGGGGGCGTGAGCACGGAAAAACGCAACCATGCCGGAGTCAACGATTGCAGATTCGATGCATCGGAGAAAAAATCGAAAACTCCCTCACGCGGATGCGGTAGCCACTGTGAGGCCTCCAGCCGAAAGCCGCTCCCCGCTGGCGAAGTCCCGATCATGATCGAATCTTGTCCTTCGCCGTTTGTATGTGTCGCTTGGATGTTCATCTTCTGATATTTATCCAGAGTTGTCCGCTCAGGAATGTGGCACTTGAGCTGAGCAGCTCATCGCTCGGCCAGAGGCCGTTGTGGTCGCATTGACAAACTTGATCGGCTGGCCCCCCGAAAGGTGCAGCAGAGCCCGAGGCGAATCATGTTGAGCAGCTCAATCGCGATCATTTCCTTTTGAATTGCCGTTCTTTTGTTTACTTGTGTTCCACGCCGCGGCGCGTCAAGGTAGCGACGAACGTCACGAGGTGTCGCAGAGTATCGCAGTAGGCCGAGTAGACCATTTGCTGTCGGATTTCTTCGGTTAGGGCCCGACCTCCGACGGCAACCGCGGTGCCCAGCTCAGCGGCCGTCTCGTATAGCCGCGCATACTCATCCAGGAACTGAGGAACGGAATCGATGCACGAGACGCTGACCCAGAGCAACTGCGGCCGGTTCTCGCGAACGGCTTCGCCCAGCGTCGCGGCTGGCAGCAGCGTGCCGTACGAGCTGGCGCGCCAGCCCGCTTCGCGCAGCGCGATTTCGATCATTGTGGTGGGCAACCGGTATGGGTCATGCTCCAGAGCGCCGCCAATGGCCACTGGAGCGTCCGAATGCGGAGTGCGAATAGCAAGACACAAGTCGTGCATGGTTTTGAGCGCAATCTCGCAGCCAAGTCGCTCTCGGTAGATAAACACCTCGCCGCACTCCCACCGATCACCGATATCGTGGAACGCCGCGGCAAGTACGCGGTCGCAAATTTCGCAGGCTGATTGCCCTGACAGGTACAGGTCGAACACGATCCGCCGGCATTGCTCCTCGTCCCCGGCAAGGAGTGCATCGCGGACCTGGTCCCGCGCCCGTGCAACAACCGTGGCTCCCTGACCGACGGTGGAAGGCAGGCCCAACAACTCGGGCCGTACCAGCGGGTGTCCGGATTCGCGCAGGAAATGGAAAACGTCATCAAGCGCTAATCGTCGATGTCCACCTGCCGTGCGGACTGTGGTCAAAAGCCCTCGATCGCACCAGCGTTTTAGCGATGACTCGCTGACGTTGATGGCCTGAGCAACCTGTTTAGGTGTGACGAGCTTTTTCACGAATTGGACCTATGGACAACAGAATTGCCTAGTTGCACGATATGAACGAATTATAGTCCTGGCAGAGATGGCCGTCCACTTAGGATTTATCGAATTTTTTCGGCGATCTTAACTCCTTTTGCTCCAAGAATTTGGGAGCTATCAGGCTGGCCTGAATGAACGATTTGAACGAATTCACATTGACGAGCAGTTGCACCGCGAATATAAACACGTGATAACGATTTGAACGAATTTTTGAAGAAGTCAACACTGCGGATATCGAGGAATGAATCGGATTTCTACACCTTCGGCACTCCCCAACGCCAACCCGGGTGGCCGCCACAGTGAGGACCAGGCTCAGCAAATCGCTTCATGTACCAAGCTCATTCGGTCCCAGTCACTCATGTTGAAAAAGGAGCGTGTTATGTCGTGTGCTTTGAAATGTTCCGTTGCCTTCAGCGTCGCTGTCGTGCTGTTGGCCTCATCGTCCGTTGCCGAGGCAGGCAAGAAATGTGCTGGCACATCGGTCACCACAGTCGCCTTCAAGAAAGAAGCAAAAATGGACATCGTCGACACAGCTGTAAATGCGGGCACATTCAAGACGCTCGCCGCCGCCCTGCAGGCGGCCGGACTCGTGGATACCTTGAAGGGCAAGGGGCCGTTCACGGTGTTCGCGCCCACCGATGAAGCCTTTGCGAAGCTGCCGGCTGGCACCGTGGAAACCCTGCTCAAGCCAGAGAACAAGGCCAAGCTCGCCGGGATCCTGACCTATCACGTTGTCTCCGGCAATGTGAAGGCTGCCGACGTCGTGAAGCTGACATCGGCCAAGACCGTGCAGGGTCAAAACGTGGCGATCGATGCTGCGGATGGCGTGAAGATCAACAACGCCAAGGTTGTCAAAGCCGACATCGAAACCTCGAACGGCGTGATCCACGTGATCGACACCGTGTTGTTGCCCAAGGAATAGATCGTGATTGTGGTCATGGCTGGCGAACCACAGCCAGCCATGACCTTTTCTTTCATAGGACTCACTCTTTACTGCGAATTGGAGAGGATTCAGTGATGTTCCGTCGAGATTTGAACAAAACCGTCGTCCCCCAGCAAACTCGGAAATCGTCGCGTAATCCGCTGACTGAACGGCGCGCGCGACCCCGCGTCATCGAACTTCTAGAACGACGCGAAGTAATGGACGCTAGCCTGCAGGTTATTCACAACTCCCCTTACGCCGCGGCGGCTCTGGTAGACGTCTACGTCAACAATGCGTTGCTGCTGAACGACTTTGCTTTCCGCGCAGCCACGCCGTATGTAACCGTTCCTTCGGGCGTCAATCTGAAGATCGACATCACGGCAGCCAACGCGCCTAACAATGCAAGTCCCGTTTTCAGTACGATAGCGAACCTCGCGGCGAATACGTCCTATGTGGCGATCGCCGAGGGGAATCCCCTGGCTTCTTCAGGGCCGACTGCGTTTGGAGTGGCCGTCTCAGCCCTGGGCCGGCAAGCTGCACAGATCCCTGGCAATGCAGAGTTTCTAGTCTTCCACGGGGCCCCAGACGCTCCGACGGTGGATGTGGTGGCCCGCGGTGTCGGTACGCTCGTTGACGACATTTCGTTTCCCAGCTTCGCCAGCGACTATCGATCCGTCGCACCTGCCGCCTATACCCTCGACGTGACGCTCAGCGATGGCGTCACGCGCGTACGTTCGTTTGCCGCTGATCTTTCGGGGGCGGCAGGTGCCGCGATTGTGGTTGCGGCTTCGGGTTTCGTGGCACCAACTGGGGGCCAAACCACGTTCGGATTGTTGGCGGTATTTCCCAATGGAACCACGGCCCTTCTTCCCGAAGTCAAGCCTGTCATCACGGGCACGAATCGGAATGACGCTTTTGAGGTGAAGTTGAAGAACGACAACTCTGGCATTCTTCAGGTAACTCGGGGCCAAGAAACCACCCAGTTCCTCACCCTGACCAATCCACTGGTGACGATTGAAGGCGGCAAGGGCGACGATCGCCTCACCGTTCGCTACGCGAATTCGGGCAATGCGGGCCTGCCCACGATCGCATTCGATGGAGGCGGAGGGTACGACACCGCTTTTGTTCACGGTAGTAACGGTGATGACACGATCAAGCTGGTCGAATCCATGAACATCGCGTCCGGCTTGCCAGCCAACGCCTTGGTATTCAAAGCGGTTGAAGCGATTTCGGTATGGGCTGGATCTGGCAATGACCAAGTCGACGCCACCGCGCTGACCTCCATCAACACCGCGCTGTTTGGAGAATCCGGCAATGACACATTGCGCGGCGGCAAAGCACGCGACACGATCTTTGGTGGTCTAGGCAATGACCACCTCGATGGCGGCGATGGCGATGATGTGCTATGGGGCGGCTTCGGTAACGACACTCTGATTGGCGGCCGTGGCTTCGACCTGTTGTTCGATTTTCTCGGCAACAACGTCTTCAACGATGTCGATTCCAAGAACCGCCGAAGTCGGAGCTGGATGTCATAAGTCCAGCAACTTTAATCGGTAGATTCAACCTTTCGATTGATGACACCACACTGCGGATATCTGTGGGATTTCTTGGAGGTTTGTGACATGCATACGTACTATCCACACTCAATAGACTGCTCGCTGCGCGACCAACAGTTCACCAAGAACTTTTTCCTTGAGGAGAAAAGTGGGATTTATCAACAGCATCGCCGTGACGTGTCCGTCCAAAATATGGCACAACGTGAGCGCTGCACCAAGACTAGCATCGAGCGGACAATCGGCCAGGCTCGTGTTGGGCGGATTTTGCAGTTGCCGCTGGACTTCATCCCCAATCCGCAGTTCAGCCGTCCTGATGCTGAAAGCATCATTATGACGGCAATGCCAGCCGGCGACGCGCGGTCTAAGACAGCCCGGATTCCCTCGGGTCTGCCGCCGTATCTGGCTAGCCTTTGCGGTGTTTCACTCTTAACGCGGGAGCAAGAGGGCCACCTGTTTCGCAAGTTCAATTACTTGAAGTACAAGGCCTCAAAGCTTCGCAGCCAACTCGATCCGGCCCATGCAAAACGCAAGATTGCGGACCAGATCGAACGGTTCCATGAGGCAGCCGCGGCCGTGAAGAATCAGATCGTGCAGGCCAACCTACGGCTGGTCGTTTCCATCGCCAAACGGTATGCCGGACCGAACGGCGATCTTTGGGAGCTGGTAAGCGAGGGAAATATGTCTCTGATGCGGGCCGTCGAAAAGTTTGATTTCGCTCGCGGCAATAAGCTCAGCACTTATGCAAGCTGGGCAATCATGAAGAACTTTGCCCGCTCGATTCCCTGTGAGCAACGGCATCGAGCTCGCTTTCGCACGAGTCACGCCGAGACTTTCAGCATTTCGGAGGAGTATCGCTCGGACCAGTTCGAGCTAGAAAGTGCGCAGAAGCAACGCGAAGCTCAAGTCCGGAAGATACTGGCGCGCCTTGATGATCGCGAACAGAAGATCATCATGAGCCGCTTTGGGCTTCGACATGGCCATGTTCCGCAGACGCTGGAAGATATCGGCGCCGAAATGGGTGTCAGTAAAGAGCGGATTCGACAAATCCAAACGCGAGCCTTGAAAAAACTAAAAATCGCTGCCGAAGAAGAACATATCGAGGTGCCTGGCATTAGCTGAGCCCCGGACTACTTCCTGGCTCTGGTGTGTGTGCAGAGAGTAATTTCTGCGTGGGTGTGAGTCGGTTGTGACGCCGGAGGTAGCGAATTGACTACCCAACCTCACAAGGGAGATGGAACATGAAAAAAGTAAAGACTGCGAAGCTTTTGATTCT
>JANNTD010000361.1:0-2630 GCA_031403315.1 Planctomycetota bacterium | reverse complement strand
GTTGAACCTGTTTGTCGATACTTCGGATCGAGGTGCAGACAACTACCCGACTCGCAGTCTCGCCCGCAATCCGTGGATGAATTTTGTCCGCTACGAAGCGGAAGTTTCGGCCAAGCTCGACCAGCTCGGCCGCGAGAATTTCATGCAACCCGATGCCGGCGCCGGCGCGGGCACCTATCAACCGTGGAATCTGTACAACAATTTCGGCGAGCCGAATCTGTTTCAGCCGTGGAGCGTCGCGTTCATGCTGATGGCCGGAGCGCCGGGCGCGGAAGACGCGTTGCGGTTCATGCTCGACAATGGGCTGGGCACCGGCCTCGATGGACCGCTCGGGCTCGCCGACTCGGCCCAGTGGGCGACCGGCGCGGCGAATCCGACGGTCGTCCCGTCGTTCGCCGACAACTGGAACATGACCCTCTCGCTGATGGCGCTGATGGACTATCTCGACGGTGACGACCGGGCAAGCCGGTACTTCGCGGACTTGCCGGAGGTCGACGCGGCCCTCGACACGGTGTTCATTGCCGGCGACTACAACGGCAATGGGACGGTCGACGCAGCGGACTACAACCTGTGGAAAACGAACTTCGGCTCGCGGACGCTGCTCGCCGCCGACGGCAACAACAACGGCATCATCGACGCGGGCGACTACTCGGTCTGGCGGGATCACCTGCTGGGTGGTGCGGGCGGCGGGTCGGTCGCCGTGCCCGAGCCGGCCCAGTTCGTGACGCTTGCCCAACTCGCGCTGATTCTAGGGGGCCTGGCGCGGCTCAAGCGGTTTAACAAGCGCTGGTCACGAGAAGCTCGAGTTTCGTGAAAACGGTGGTGGAATTCGCAACAGCGGCTCAAGGAAAAGTTTTTGGAATCGGGGCATGAAAGCGCTTGCAATCCTTGTTTCCTAGCGTTAAAATGCGGGAGGTATGGGGTGTGTTGGTGCCGCGATTTGGTCGAGTTGGTGGGGTCTATCGACTCGCCGCGCGGTGAGACTGCGTGGTCACTTTTCGCGTCAGGCGAATTGAAGGCGGCTGGCACAGAATAGACAAAGCAGTGCGAAACGGTTGGGTTATTCGTCGGCCGGAGCGGTTGCGTTTCGGTCGGCGTGCTCGATATCGAACCTGGCATTCGCCAGAGGGCAGTAGAGGCGTGAGCGGCGAGTCCGCACATGGCGGCTTTCTCGTTCCCGTTGGTGGGAAAACGGAGTTGTCAACATGACGGCGAAACAAGCGGGCGGAAGGCGTGCGTTCACCCTGGTCGAGCTGTTGGTCGTGATCGCGATCATCGGCATCCTGGTCGCGCTTTTGCTGCCGGCGATTCAAGCGGCGCGCGAAGCGGCACGGCGCACGCAGTGCCGGAACAATCTCAAGAACATCGGCCTGTCGATCCACAATTTCCACGATACGTACAAGATCTTCCCGACGGGCGGCGTCGAGCCGAATCCCAACGTGAAAGATTTCCTCCGCGACACGTATTCGCAACCAAACGGTTTTCTGCGGCAGGGTCCGCCCAATGGTCCGTTGGAACAAGGACTCGGTTGGATGTACCAGATATTGCCGTATCTCGAAGAGGGCGGGGTCAAAGGCCTGATCGACAACATTCAACTCACCAAGGTGCCGATTGTGCTCTACAATTGCCCCTCACGCCGCGGCATCACGTTCCATAGTGGTTCCGGGATTTCCCTGGTTGATTACGCGGCCACGGTGGCTGGGCCATCGCGTTCGGAAATCGGCGACACAGATTTCAATAAGTATCTGAACGATACAGGCCCGGCTTACCCATATTTCAGGAGTAAGCAGGAAGATTTTTGGGGCTGTCTCAGCTGTGGGCCTGGCAGCATGCGCGGGGCGACCCCTCTAGAAGCGGAGTATAAGCAAGGTGACGTGGCATTTCGGGGCATTATTCAGCGAGGCGATTGGCTGCATCATGCTCCTGGTGTCACGCCGCCTGGGGGCAAGCATCTTGGATACATGGTGAAGATGTCTTTCAACAAAATCGCGGATGGCTCGAGCAAGACTCTACTGGCTTCGGAAAAATGGGTTCACGGCTCGCTGTACATCGGCAGCGGTGGTCAAGCCGACGACCGAGGTTGGAGCGACGGCTGGGACTTCGACGCGCTGCGATACACGCTCCTCCCGCCGCGCTCGGATAGTGATGGTGAGCCACCCAATGACACCGATTCACTAGATCCTCCCCACTACCAAATGGGATCAGCCCACCCGGGTGGGCTGAACATCGTGTTTGGCGACGCCTCGGTCAGGGGCATCAATTACGACATTGACCGGGAAACGCTCAACCGACTGGGGCATCGCTCGGATGGCGAAACGATCTCGCAAGATTATTGAATTCGGCGGGTGCCACCGGTGTCATATTGTCCACCGTGGCAGTTGGATGAAAAAGTTCAGGAATTTCGGTCGATTTGTTGGCAGTTTTTAGATTCTCGATTAGACTGAAGATTGGCGATGAAAGCGCTTGCAGCGGCGGACTGGCAAGCGCGCACTTTTCAGCATTCAGGCGTTTGATGGCGATAGTGGCGGATCCGATTCGCTGGTTCGTTGGCTGGCCGTGGGGGATGAATCGGGATCAGAGAATAGGAATCGCGCTCGAGGAGATATTTGCGATGAGAAGCATGCGGAGAT
>JANNTD010000360.1:0-14030 GCA_031403315.1 Planctomycetota bacterium | reverse complement strand
CTCGCCGCCGCGGCCAGGTTTCGCGTGTGACCCGCGAACCGTCGGCGGCAACTAGCGGATTGGCGAGCTCGTAGCTGCCGACCCTCGTTTCATCGAAATTCGAAGTCGGCTTACTCTGCGAAGAGCGCTCAATCGCGGCTGGCGAAGCAGTCCACGACGACTTAACTTGAGCTCGAACGACGGAAGAACTCATCGTCACAGTCAACAAGGCGAATAAGATTAGTGACAATCGAGTCATCGGATACTGTCCCCACCGACATCGGAGACTGAATCAGTGAATCCTGCCGTAGACTATTTGGATTTCCGCTCTTCCGTGATCTCAATCGCCTTCAACAACCCCCGGGCCTTGTTGAGCGTCTCTTCGTACTCGGTGGCAGGAACGCTGTCGGCGACGATGCCGGCGCCCGCCTGCACGTAGGCTGTGCCGTTCTGGACGACGATCGTCCGCAGCGCGATGCAGGTGTCCATGTTGCCGGCGAAGTCGATGTAGCCGACGGCGCCGGCGTAGGGGCCGCGGCGGTGCGGCTCCAGTTCGTCGATGACTTCCATCGCGCGGACCTTGGGGGCGCCCGACACCGTGCCGGCCGGCAGGCACGCGGCCAGCGCATCGAATGCATCGCGGTCCGGCGGGAGTTGGCCGGTCACGTTGCTGGTGATGTGCATCACGTGGCTATAGCGCTCGATGACCATCACGTCGGAGATTTCGACCGTGCCGTATTTGGCCACGCGGCCGACGTCGTTGCGACCGAGATCGACGAGCATCACGTGTTCGGCCCGCTCCTTGGGATCGGCGAGCAATTCCTCCGCGAGCCGCTGATCCTCCTCGTCGGTCGCTCCGCGGCGGCGCGTGCCGGCCAACGGACGGACCGTCACCTTGCCCTCGACGACGCGGACCATGATCTCCGGCGAGCTGCCCACCAGCGTACACTCGGGCGTCCGCAGAAAGAACATGAACGGGCTCGGGTTGACCACGCGCAGCGTGCGATATACTTCAAACGGATCGACCGACAACGGCACCGAGAGCCGCTGGCTGATTACAACCTGAAAAATATCCCCGGCGCGGATGTACTCGACGCACTTGCGCACCGCGTCTTCGTAGCCGGCCTGGGTGAAGTTTGACTTGTACTTGAGCTTTGCCTCGCCGCCGGTGTCGATGTCGACCGGCTGGAGGTCGCCCTTCGGCGAGGCAAGCTTTTCAACAAGCCGATCGACGCGGCGACAAGCGTCGTCGTACGCAGCTCGCAAGTTTTTCGAGACTTTAGCAAGCGCCACCACGATCGCCGTCTTCTGCACGTTGTCGAACACGATCATGTGGTCGTAGAACGCGAACGACAGATCCGCCAGACCGCGGTCGTCCGTCGGCGCATTCGGCAGTTGCTCGACGTAGCGGACCGTGTCGTACCCGGCGTACCCCACTGCTCCACCGGTGAACGGCGGCAAGCCCGACACTTTCGCCACGCGGACCGCTTGCACCCGCTCGCGCAAGACCTCGAGTGGATTATCGGTCGTCAGTTGCTGCGATTCGCCGCCACCTGTGATCGAAACTAGTTTCCCATGCGCCTCGATCGACAAAAACGGCTCCGCCGCCAGAAAGCTATATCGTCCCACCTTTTCGCCGCCGATGACGCTCTCAAACAAACAGGCACTTCCCCCGTCGTCGATCTTGCGAAACGCGCTGACGGGCGTCAGCAAATCGCTCAGCACGCGGCGGCAAACCGGCACATAGTCGGCGGTTGCGGCCAGCCGCGAAAACGTTGGGAAGTCGGGGAAATGAGCCATCGTCTATCCGGCAAGAGAGTTTTTGTGGCCGTACGGTGGGACGATTCAAGCGGCGATCATCGTACCACGCGCAGCACCCGCATTGCAGTCCCACATCGCCAAACCGCCTGCGCCAACGCGCGCCCGACACCTCGTCTTGACACTCAGGTCCCCCCAGCTAGAATCCCATTAGCCGTGTTCCAGCCGCCCGTGGGCTTGCCCGAACACGGTTGTATTTTGCGCGTCGCGCTCTTTGGCTATCATGAATAGTGGCGGCCCGGTCGAAGTCGGTTCGCGCGACAGAGTTCGCGCGACGTCGGAGTCCTCGGATGAAATGCCAAAAGTGCGATAAGCCGGCCACGTTTCACATCACCGACCTGGTCGATGGCAAGCCGAACGAGCTGCATCTCTGCGAGGACTGTGCGCACAAGTTCCTGGCCCCGGCCGCGCAGGAAGCCGACGAAACGCTGCCGACGATGGCCGGCCTGTTGGCCCAACACCTGGCTGTCGGCGAGACGGCCGAGGAGCTCGCCCGGCTCGACGAACGGACCTGCCCGGTGTGCGGCATCACGTTTCTCGAGTTCCGCAAGCAAGGGCGGCTCGGCTGCCCGCACGACTACGTCTGCTTCGGCTCGGAGCTCGAGCCGCTGCTGTTGAACATTCACGGCGAGACGCGGCACGTCGGCAAAGTGCCCAAGCGCGGCGCCAACAACGCCGAGCAGCAGACGCAACTGATCGTCCTGCGGCGGCAAATGAAAGACGCCGTCGCTTCCGAAGAGTATGAGCGGGCCTCGAAGCTGCGCGACGAGATTCGCAAGATCGAATCGACACGGGAGCCGACCAAGGCATAATGGAGAGCTTTCTCCCTGGCCCTCAATTGCTGGTGAGGGCCCGGCAGAGGGCGGAGTTCTATGGATTTAACTGAACTAGCCAAGACGAGCGGTGAATGGCTGCGGGGTTCCGGCCCACAGTCCGACATCGTGATCTCGAGCCGCATCCGCCTCGCGCGGAACCTGGCCGACTTTCCGTTCATCGCTCGGGCCACGGAGAGTGACCGCGACGAAGTCGGCCGCATCCTCCGCGAGCGCGTCGCCACGCTGCACGGCGCCGGCCAATTTTCGGGGCAGTTGATTTACGTCGACGTCCGCGCGTTGGAGGACGTCGACCGCCGGTTCCTCGTCGAGCGTCAGCTCATCAGCCGCGAGCACGCCGACGCCGAGGGAGCCCGTGGCGTCGCCATCGATCCGCGCGAGCAAATCAGCGTGATGATCAATGAAGAGGACCATCTGCGGATCCAGGTCCTCAAAAGCGGCCTCGACCTCGCAGCTGCCTGGGACCAAATCAACGAGCTCGACGACTTGATCGAAGCCCGCGTCACCTACGCCTACAGCGACCGCTTCGGCTATCTCACCGCCTGTCCCACCAACGTCGGCACCGGCGTCCGCGTGAGCGTGATGCTCCATCTGCCGGCCCTGGTGATCACGCGGCAGATCGACAAAGTCTTCCGCAGCCTGCAGAAAATCAACCTCGCGGTCCGCGGCCTGTATGGCGAAGGCTCGCAGGCGATGGGCGATTTCTACCAGATCAGCAATCAGATCACGCTCGGCATGAGCGAAGAAGAGCTCACCAAGAAGGTGGCCGACGTGGTGCCGGTGCTGATCGATTACGAACGCCAGGCCCGCGACTTCCTCATCCGCGAGAGTCAGGAAACGCTCCACGACCGCGTGAGTCGCGCCTATGGAATCCTCCGCACGGCGCAGACGATCAGCTCCGAGGAAACCATGCACCTGCTCTCGAGCGTGCGAATGGGCGTCAATCTTGGCCTGATCAACGACCTCGAAATCCCCACCGTCAACAAACTCTTCATCCACACCCAGCCGGCGCATCTGCAAAAACTCACCGGCATGGAGCTCGACACGTCGGACCGCAACATCGAGCGGGCCGCCTACCTCCGCCGCAATCTCACCAGCGAGCGGCCGCGGCCGGAGCACAATTGATCGTGGTCTCACCCGCCACGCGAATTGTCGCGTGGTCCTGAAAACGCGGACGACAATTGGTGCTGGGGCTCGAGGTTTTTCGCGTTTTGTCGGGACGTGTTTTTTCGGGTCGCTCGCAAGTCGTTGGCCGGCTGTGACTTGCAAGGCATGTTCCCCGCGAGAACACGCTCCGAGGCGACTATTCGCGCTCGTTTTGTCGTCTGGCGGCGTGGGACAGCGCTTGTTTTCCCGAGCCTTTCGCGAATCTCCAGCGACAAAACACGCGTTCGAATTGTCGGATAAAGTCCGCATCGTCGGTCCTCGTTCGTTTGAAAGCGAAGTCTCTCGCTACAGCACGGTGGCGCACAGCGAGCGCTGGCTAACAGCTAACGGCTAATAGCTTACGGCTTTTCAGGTTGTCAAAGATCGAGCGTTTCTTGTGCGTCGTCGATTCTATCAGGAGTTTGTACTAATGTATAGTCCCCAAAAATGACCACCCCCCATTTGGTGGAAACGCTGTCCGCGACCCTCTGGCCGCCGACGAAAAAGGGAAACCAATCCGATTAAACCCACGGTGGCGAGGGTGAGGGTGGCGGGTTCGGGGACGGCGGGCGACAGCGGTGCGGCGGAGGCACCCAGAGGGTACCCGGCCGCACCGCTGCCAAACCCGAGCGTGCCCCCCAGATTGTTGCGCCAGACGGTGTAGTCGGCCGCGTTGACGGTGCCGTCGCCGTTGCCGTCGGCGGCGAGTAGCGTGGTCGAGCCGAAGGTCGACTTCCAGACGGCGTAGTCCTAGTCGCCGACCGTGCCGTCGTGGTTGAAATCGCCGGGCAGCTCAGGAATACTTGCCACGCGGAATCCCACAACGTCGTACTCGTCCGAGGGATCGAAGTAGAAGGTGCGGGTGGACGCGTGCAGGTAGCCCGAGAGGTCGCTGAAGAACGACCCGCCACGCAGAACACGATAATCAGTGTATAAAACGGTCTCGTTCCACTCCCAGACATTGCCGCCTTGATCGAACGTGTCGTAGGGGCTGTCGGATAACTCGAAGTCGCCTACCTCCGTGCGATAGTACGGGCTGCCGATCGTGTAATCGCTGCTGATGTAGTAATAGTAATTCGCGTTGTTGCCCGGGTTCGTGGCTTCCGTCTCATCATTTCCAGGATCTGCGTTCGTCCCCGTGGGGTAATCGAAATAAGTGGCTGCCATACCGGCGCTCTGGTCGTGGTAGGCCGCCTTATACCATTCGTCCTCGGTCGGAATGAAGAACTTGGCGCCCGGCTGGCGAGCGAACGTGGCTTGATTGTCAATATTGAGGTAAGCCCCGTCCTCGGTCGTGCCGGGACCCTGCGGCCCCGTCGGCTGGCCGTTGTGGAGCCAATTGGCAAACCGGGCCGCGTCCCAGAAACTCACGTAATTCACCGGCCGGTCCGCCCAGTCGGAAGCCACGCTATAACTGTAGCTGCCGGAACTACCGGTCTGCTGGATGTTAGCGCCCTGACTCGGAATGCTTCCCATGTTCGTGTTGTAGAGCCCGTTGGGGTCGGCGTCCGCCACGGCGTTGAGAAATTCGGTATATTGGCCGGCCGTGACCTCGTACTTGCCGATCTGGTACTCATAGCCCACCGAGCCGTAGCCGGTGGTCTCATCAGGAAACATTACTTCCGTGTCGGCCCCGTTGCCGGGGTTGCCGACGGGGACCAGGTCGATCGTGACGGCCGACGCGGCGGAGGCGAAAAACAGGCCAACAAGGCAAAGGTAGGTGAGGCGTTTCATGAGTGTTCTCCGAGACGGATTGAGGTGGTGATTCGGTGCGTTAAATAGTGCGGTCGGCGTTTGCGGTTAGTTGCTTCGCGTAGGAACACTAATCGACGCTAATCTCCACTAATCCGAATGAGTGCCGATTAGCGTTCCTGATGAAAACTGGACGACTAACCTTCGCGTTTCCAGGCTGGCGATGTTGTGGCACGGTCTCCTGACCGTGCCACAACAAGGCGCAAGACCCCCTCACCCTGCCCTCTCCCAAGGGGAGAGGGTTTTGTAAGCCACTTTTATCGGGTGGCTCTAACGTTGGGCCCCCTTCCTCCGCACGACCGCGCAGACGCCAATCGCTCCCGCCATAGCGATCACCAACGCCGAAGGCTCCGGCACCACTTTGAACGGCGCGACCATGTCCCAGCCGTTGCCTTGGTTGTCGCGTAGCGACCAGCGGATCTCGTGGCTCCCGGTGGGGCCGGCGTTCGGGTCGTTCGCCCAGGGGTACCAAACGGCCTGCGAGGGCGCGCGGTGGCTCGCACCATCGAACGGCACGTCCCCTGCCCGCAGATTGAGGACGCCGTTTTGCAACGTCTCCACCAGTGCGCCGTCGAGCCACATCTCGGCGTGGGTCGTCCAAGGAAAGAGCGAATTGGGAATCACGGGCCCGGACGCAAAGTCGCGCGAGGAGCCCGTAATGCCCGGGTCGGGCAACAACATGATCTGGAAGTAGACCGCGTTTGGATCGAACGTGATCGCGCTCTGGGGAAAGACCTGCTGATTGACGAACCCGGCCGCGGCCGCGTTAGTCGATAGCTCGGTGTCGTAGGGCCCCGCGTGGGGCGTGTATGTCGGGATGCCCGGTCCTTCGAGCGGCAGCATCGCGTCGAGGGTGTCGATGAAGGCGTCCGGGAATGGGGCCGCTGGGGCCGTGAACAATTGGAAGTCGGCGGGCTTCCAGATCGGCGAGCCGACTTGCGTCAGCCCGATCGCCGGCGCTGCGGCGAGCGCGGGACCGGACAGAGCCACCAGCAAGGCGAAAACGGCCAAGAGCGTACACACGGGTGTTTTCAACGAGCGAAACGCACGAACATAGGTTTGAAACTTGCGAGTCATAAGACTGTTACTCCAGTGAGGACAAAGCGATTGTGGAAACGACGTCTAGCATCCGATACAAAAACTGTGTTGTTCATCTCCTTTGTGTGGATTCGCTCTGCGGTACAATAAAAAAGCCGTGGACTCCGGCGCGCAGAGCGTGCGCTGGGGCCCGGGCGGGTCCGTTTCTGACGGATCTTGGGCCGGGGAGAGATTCAGCTTTGCCGGCAGGACTCTCCCCGGCTGTTTTTGTTTAGTGGTTAGGGTTCAGGGTTCAGTTGTCGGTGGCGAAGTGTAGTCCTCACGCTCCGCGTGAGGAATTCTTCACGCGGAGCGTGAAGACTACACTGGGTTGGCGTGGCTCAAATGTGGCATAATTTGTTCAACGAGTTCTGTGTACGTTCTCTCATGGGGATCTGCGATGACGATTACCGTTGAAGCAATCTACGAAAATGGCATGCTCAAGTTGGAGCAGCCCTTGCCGCTGGCGGAGCGGGAGAAAGTGCGAGTCACGGTCCAGCAGGGCCCAAGCCTGGCCGAACAGACGGCGGGTATGATGGGGTGGCAGGGTCCTGCGGAATTGGCGGAATACTTTGCGATGGATAAGGAACTTGAGTATCCATCTTCCGCGGAGTAAGCATGATCTTCGCGGACCTGCCGATGAAATCGACTGTCTTCGTGGACGCCAATGTATTCGTCTACTATTTTCAGCCGCACGCCATTATCGGCCCGAGTTGCACCGCGCTGATCAAGTGAATTGAACTCAACGAGTTGGTCGGCTTCACTTCGACGCATGTGGCGAGCGAAGTCGCTCACCGGTTGATGACCATGGAAGCGTCGATGAAGTTTGGATGGCCGAGCAAAATCGTAAATCGACTCAAACAGGATCCGTCGGCCGTGCAAAGGCTGATTGATTTTCGGCAAGCCTGTCAACAAATCCCCAAGTTGGGCTTTCAAATGCTCACGATCGATGCGCTCCTGCTGGACACCGCCGCCAGTGTCAGCCAGCAATGCGGCCTGTGGACGAACGATGCTTTGGTCGTGGCGGTCATGCAGGCAAATGGTCTGACGAACATCGCCAGCAGTGATGCGGACTTCGACCGTGTGGCCGGACTGACGCGGTATGCCCCCGCTTGAAGCTCCTGACTTCGTCGGTGGTAATGATGGCGTCGAGTGCTTGCCATTCGGTGCTTGGCCGTCCACAGGCTGTTTGTCGGCCGCTGGTTGCGGCTGCGTGATGCCGAGCAGTTCGGCGGCTTCGGCTCGGAAGCGACGGAATTCTTCGTTTTTGGGCTGGTTCTTGTCCATCCAATCGACGGCCTTGTCGTACCACTCGCGTGCTTCATCCTTGTGGCCAAGTTGCCAGTGGGCCATGGCCAGGAAGAACCAGTCCGAAGAGTCGCCTCCGCCGCGAAGTTCCGTGGCCTTCTCGAACGCCTCGATCGCACCTTGCCACTGGCGGGCGCGGTACAGCGCTATACCGAGTGTATTCCAAATACTTCCATCCTTCGGTGCCAGTTCGCCCCCTTTTCTCGCTAGTTCGACGGCCTGGACTGGATCGCGAAACTTCGTGTCTGTCGCCGTAACTAGCAACCAAGCCAGGTTGTTGTAGCCTTGGGCATTTTGGGGTTGCAACTCGATTGCTTCGCGGCAGACGGCAACTGCTTCATCAAATTTGCCTCGCTGCCCAAGTATGTTCGACAAATTATTGAGTGAGCGTGCGACCGCTGGGTCGTTTCCCAATAAATTGCGCCGCATGGCCAGCGCCTCGCGCATCATGGTTTCGGCGTCGGCCAACTTGTTCTGTTTGGCGAACACTTGGGCCAGACCGTTCAGCGAAAACGCTACATCCAATTGCTCACCTTGCAAAAGTTTGCGCTCCGTCGCGAGCGATTCTCGAAACATTGATTCGGCTTCCGCCAAATTGCCCTGTTGTAACAGCACAAAGGCTACAAACCCAAGCGATCTCGCCGAGTGCAGGTCGTCGTTGCCAAATTGCCGTTTGCTGATTTCCAACGCCTGCCGAAACAACTGCTCGGCACGATGGTAGTCGCCGTGATCGCTGTATACCCATCCGATGGAACTTAACTCCGCGATCAGCGGAGCGGAATTGCCCGGGTCAAGCATCAGCGCCTCGGAGTAATCCTTCTCGGACTTTTCAAAATCTCCGAGTTCCTGGTAAATCTGACCGCGCCTTAACCGTGACTGGGCATCCAAATCGTTCAGTTCGATGGCCCGCGAGAATGCTGCGATTGCAAGTTCCCTTTGCCCTAGCTCAGCATGAAGCAATCCGCGGTAATGCCAGCTCTGCCAGTCCACACTGTCCAGAGAGGCGATCTTCACGGCGGTGGCTCGCAGCTCGTCAAATGCCGCTCGATCACCTTTGATCTTCGACAGTCCCACCAAACTAAATAACTGCTGTACTATTGGACGTTCAGTGTCGTCATAGCTCCTGCGAAAGTTCGCCAGAGCCGCGCGATAGCAGGCTTCAGCCTCATCAAACTTTTGCTGTTCGTTCAGTTTGTTCGCCAAGATATGAAGTGCCCAAGCTGTTTCCGGATGGAATTCTCCGTGTAACTTGCGATGCAGCTCCACGGATTCGCGCGCCAGTTGTTCGGCTTTGACGGAATCGGTCGTCGTCGCCGCCATCCAATGCAATACGGTTGCTACCTCGGCGTATTTTTCCGGCTGTCGGCGTGCAATGCCGCGAATCTCCTGAGCAACCTCTTCCAGCTCGTCATACTTCTCTGGTTTTCCGAAAAAGGTATGCGCCAGTGCTTCCAAGACTTTAACGGCTTGATGGTCTGGAAGATGCAGCTTGCGATGAATTGCTACTGCCTCTTGAGTTGCCGCAACCATGCCTTGTGCATCGTTCACTTCGCCTAGGTACCATGCGTAGTCGACAAGGCTATCGGCGACATCGGGACTTTCCGACCCGAAAAGGCGCCGTCTTAAGTCGAGCGCGGTCTGCAATTGGGGGCCTGCTTTATCGAAGGCTCCCAGTCGCCGATACGCGTTGCCAATCGTCGCATGGACCGCCGCTTCGGCTTCTGGTTGATCTGACAGTTCGTCTCCCAAATTGGCGGCAATATCGTCCAACAATTGGCGAACGGTGTATTGTGCCCCCTTGGCTTTGTCTGGATTCGCCGATTGGAGCGCCTCTTGGAGCAGGTCGCTAATGGCGGTCGCTTTGGCCGCCTGAGCAATCGCAATTTCTGCCTCGCGGTCGGCGCGAACGGCCTGGTGACGCGCCTGGACGAAACCAGTCGTCGCCAGTGCCAATCCGAGCAATAGCGCTGCCGCGATGGCCGAGCCAGCTAAGACGCCGGCCTTGTTCCGGCGGACGAACTTTCTGAGGCGATACATCCGCGTCGCCGGGCGGGCCTCGACGGGCTCATCGTTGAAGTAGCGTTGCAGATCGACCGCTAGCGCACTTGCCGTTTCGTAACGCCGGTTGCGGTCCTTCTCCAGCGCCTTCATCACGATCCAGTCCAGCTCGCCTTGGACCAAGCGATTCAGCTTCAAAGGCTCCAAGCTGCGGTTGGCGGCGATCGAGGGGAGTGCATCGCTCGAAGTCAGCCGCGTGCTCGGCTTGGGCGGCTCCTCCTCGCGAATTATTCGCTGCATCTCTTAAAAGGCTGCCTCTTTCAGCCGCTACCGCCCGATGGGCGTCGACCCGGCTAAGAGTTCGTAGAGCAACACGCCCAGAGAATAGATGTCGCTGCGGGTGTCGACGTCGAGCTGGTTGAAGCGGGCCTGCTCGGGGCTCATATACTCGACCGTCCCGACCAGCTGGCCCAACTCGGTAAACATCGTCTTCTCGGTGAGCCGCTGGGCCGTGGCCTTGGCGACGCCAAAGTCGATGATCTTGGGGACGGGCTTGCCGTCGTATTCGGCGACCAGCACGTTCGAGGGCTTGAGGTCGCGGTGGATGATGCCCTTTTGATGGGCGTGCTGGACAGCCTGACAAACGTCGGCCATCAGTTCCAGCCGCGCGCGAACCGGCAAGTGCTGTTGGTCGCAGTAGTCGGTGATCGGCACGCCTTTCACCAGGTCCATCACGAAGTACGGCCGGCCGAGTGTAGCCATCTCGCTCCGCGAGATGAACTCCCTCTCGCGGAGCGAGAGGTCTACACTTTCATTCCGCTCGAGGAGCGAGCGGTCTACATTGGTCGTCCCCGCGTCGAGCACGCGAGCGATGTTGGGATGGTCCATCACGGCGAGCGCCTGCCGCTCGGCTTCGAAGCGGGCGATCACCTGCCGCGTGTCCATCCCCGGCTTGATGATCTTAAGCGCCACGGTCCGCTGAATTGGCTCGGTCTGCTCGGCCATGAACACCACGCCCATGCCGCCTTCGCCGATTTGTTGCAACAGCTTGTACGGCCCGATGACCGTGCCGGGCCCCTCGAGGATCGCCGGCTCCTGGTGGACGGTGGCATCGCCGCCAACTGCCGGCTGTTCCAGGAAGCTGCCGGCATCGGTGTAGGCACGAAGCAAGGCCTCGACCTGCTGGCGAATCTCCAGCGACCCGGCACACGCATCATCTAGGTAGGCCTGGCGCTCCGCTTCTGACGTGAGTTCCACGGCGTGGTCGAAGACTGATCGGGCGCTTGGTGATTCGGTAGTCATAACGGCGATCCTGGCCCGCTGGTGGGGCGTCTATGGACAGTGCGACGTTTGTCGCCAAACTGTGCCAGAGAAAAAAACGAAAATTCCCGACGACCGGCTCAGTTCAATTGCTGATACAGCCAGGCGCGAGCATAAGCCCAATGGCGATTGACCGTGCGGACGGAGACGTTGAGCGCCGCGGCCGTTTCCTCGATCGTCAGCCCAGCGAAATAGCGTAGCTTTACCACTTCCGCCGCCTCCGCCTGTTCCGCCGCCAGCCGCTCGAGTGCTTCATCTAGGGCGAGCAGATTGTCATCCGCCGCACTGGAAACCGCGAGCTGAACGTCGAGGTCGACGCGTTGGAGTCCGCCCCCGTGTCTCACGCGCTGCTTGCGGCGGGCCTGCTCCACGAGAATCCTGCGCATCGCCTCGGCCGCCGCCCCAAAGAAATGGCCACGACTGTTCCACCGCTGCGCCTCATCGGTGTTGACCAACCGCAAAAACGCTTCGTGAACGAGCGCCGTGGCCTGGAGTGTTTGGCCGGGACGCTCGTCGGCCAACCTATGTGCGGCCAGCTTGCGCAGCTCTTCGTAGACGATGGGCAACAACCGTTCCGCGGCGTGCGAGTCGCCTTGCTCGATGGCGGCCAGGATGAGGGTGACGTCGTTCATGGGGAATCGCCGGCGGAGGAAAAGTCGAGCGACATTATACTTCCCGCGTGCCGCCACGTACGCTGCCCGGGACACAAGATTGGCGTCAGTCCTCCGCCTTGCTCCCGTCGCCGCACATGCGGACGATCTTGGGGTCGAATTGGGCGACAATCTCGACCAAGTCTTCCTGAGCGGCCATCACGGCGCGGATATCTTTGTAGACGCCCGGCACTTCGTCCGAGCCGGCTGCCAAAACGTGGACACCGCGTTCTTCGAGCTCCTTCCGCACCGTCTGGAAACGGAACATGTCGCGAGCTTTCGTGCGCGACATGCGGCGGCCAGCGCCGTGCGACGCGGAGTCCAGGCTCTGCGGGTTGCCGCGGCCGCGGACGATGTATGCCGGGTCGGCCATCGTGCCGGGGATCACTCCCAGCACACCCTCCCCCGCCGGTGTCGCCCCTTTGCGATGCACGATCACGTCGCGTTGTCTGCCCGAAATCTGATGCCGTTCCTTCCAGGCGAAGTTGTGATGGTTCTCGACGCCGGCGACGATCTCGGCGCCCAACAGCTTCGACACCAGCCGATGGATCACCGCGTGGTTTGCCGCCGCGTACTCGCCCATCAGATTCATCGCGGCCCAATACTCTTGGCCGGCCTCGCTTTCGACGTCGAGCCACGCCAATCGGCCCAAGTCCTTGTAGCGCTTCGGCAGCAGCCGCTGAGCTGTTTGGCTATACGTGCTACACACCGCCGCTCCCGCGCCGCGACTGCCGCTGTGACTCAACAAGGCAACGTATACTCCGGCCGCGAGACCCAACTGCTTGTCGTCGGTCGGCAGCGTGAGCATACCGAACTCCACAAAGTGATTTCCGGAGCCGCTCGTGCCAAGCTGCTTCCACGCCGTGTCCTTCCGTTCGCGCGTGATGCGGGTGACGCTCCAATCGCGGTCCATCACCGCGTGCGACTGTCGTTTTTGATGCTCGAGGCCGACGCCGAACCGCGTCCCGCCATTGAGCGCTTCTTCAAAACGATTCCGTTGACGCTCGAGCGCTTCGGCCGGCAAGTCGAGCACCGAGAGCTTCATCCGGCAGGCGATGTCGACGCCGACCGCGTACGGAATCACCGCCCCTTCACAGGCCAAGACACCGCCGATCGGCAGGCCGTAACCGACGTGTGCATCCGGCATCAAAGCGGCGGCCACAGCGTTTGGCACCTGGCAGGCCTGCCGCATCTGTACATGGGCCGCCTCGTCGACATCGCTGCCCCAGGTGCGATAGCTGATCGGCTCGTGGACGGTCGGCGTCGCCTCGGCCAGCAGCTCGCGGGCCAGCTCACCCCAAATCGGATCGGCCTCAAACGTCCGCGGATTCCGCACCACGTCGGCCACAAGCTGCTTGGCCCGCTGCCCCTTGAGCCCCATTCCGGTCCCCTCGCCGGCCGTCCGCCCCAGTGCCACGATCGCCGCCTGGGCACAGTCTGGCGGCACCCCGAGCTTTTGCAATTGCTTCCGATTCATGGCCCCGGTTGCTCCCTTTTTCGGCACAAGTCGGGCTTGGCACGCCCCGCGTGTTCGCACTATTCTCTGGCTGGCCGCAAGGACAGCGGGGCGAACCTTTTGGTTCCCCGCCGGGTCCTGGCTGAGGTCGAAAATTAACCCGGAAAACTTTGGTGGCCCGCCCGGAAGGGCCGATTATAATGCAGACGATGTGTTCGTGCTTACGCGGCACGAACGGACTAGAGGGCAACGCCGAGCCGTCAATCGCTTTCTGGTTTGGCCGAGCCGAAACTTTAGTTAGGAAGGAGGTGGTCTTTGATCGACATAAGTTCTAGCCAGCGAGGTGGTTTTACCTGAGTTGGCCGGCGGGTCGCCTCAGGCGGCCACCACCTGCTTCTGAGTCGCACGCCGACTGGGCTCGCTGTGAAGACGATCGCTTACAGCTGGGTCGAGTAGGCCTGATTCTCAAAGCAACAACGAGCCCGGTTCCTGCGTGGCGGGAACCGGGCCTCTTTTTTGCGCCCACCTCGAATTACGGTGCGGGATTTCTCTCGCAGAGACGCAGAGGCGCAGAGAGAAGTAAAGTCAGTTGGGGCACCACGATGACACGAAGGCAGTTAGAAGGGCGCCAACTTTGTATTTTGTTGTGCCGTCGTGTCGTCGTGGTAAACTTGCCTTCCTCCGCGTCTCTTC
>JANNTD010000359.1:0-6487 GCA_031403315.1 Planctomycetota bacterium | reverse complement strand
TGCCGACGAGCGCTTCGAGCGGATCGCCGTCACCCTCCTCGGCGACTTCCGCTTCGAGATTGATCGACTTCTCGCCGTCGGGATACATGGCGCTCATTGCGAAGATCCGCCACTGGTCCCCTTCTTGACGGAAATGGAGCTTGGTCTTGTGCGTCTGACCGGCGGCCTTGACTTGCACCGGGATCTCCGCGACCTTGCCGTCGAGCTTCGGTCGACCAATGCGGATCGAGCGGTTGCCCTCTTCAGGAGCGGGCAGTGTGGCGAGTGGCGATTTGCCGCCCTTGAGGATTTCCTGCCCCTTGGCGGTGAGCGACTCACCGGCGACGTCACGCTTTTCGCTCCGCAGCTCGGTAAAAAACTGCTCGGCGATTTCGGCGAGCTCGTTTCCCTTGGAGGCGCGGCCGCGGTCAGATTTCGGCGCCGTCAGCCCTTCGACGAACGCGCGATCGGCACTGCTGAGCTTTTTGACCGGCACGGTGAGCTGCTGTCCGTCGGCCTGCCGCAGCACGACGTTGCCTTGCTGCACGCCGACGAGTTCGGCCTTGATCGAGAATTTGCCGGTCTTGTCGGACCAGGTCCGCGGCTCGCCGGAGACGGCGGTCGCGCAAGTGACCAATGCGAACGCGAGTGCGAACGATCGCCAGCGTCTGTTCCGTGTCATCGCCTGCGACCTCCGTGGAGATATCTGTTCCGAAGCCAGGCCGAGCAGCGCCAGGCAGCGTAGCCAAGCACCTGTGCCTGCCGATATTGTAGCGCGAAGACGGGCCAACGGGCAAACGGAATGCCGCGAATCGTGGCTGCTACAGATGCCAAGCTCTAATAGCCGTAGTGGGCGGCGGCGTGGAGCTTGAATTGCTCGGGTTCCGAGAGGCCTTTGATGCGCTTGGCGTCGAAGTTGTGGTCGCGGGTGAGGTGATTCCAGACAGTCATGCCGCTCACCCCGGCCTCGGGCACACGAATCGTCTTGAGCCAGATGCTAATCTCGTCGGCATGCAGACTGCGGAGCCACTTGCTGGGCGGCCGGCCGTGGCGAGCGCGGCACTTTTCGGTGGGAAGCTGCGGATCGAGGTCGATGGCATGCTCGTGGACGTCATGGCCGTGGTCGGTGTGCTCGTGGTCGGTGTGTTCGACGACATCGCTTGCGGCATCTTTCGCGGCGATCGCTTCGTGGTCGACGAGATCGATCGCGTCGGATTTGATGGGGACCGTGCCGCTCGCCAGGATGTCGGCCGGCACGAGGCTGTCGTCGATGTAGGCAATGTTGTCGGGCTTGCGTTCGCCAGTCTGCTTGTTGATTGGTGTCGTGGTGCCCGTCAGCACCCATTCGCCTTTCACGAGGTTCTCGCGTTCGAACCAGCGCCACGTCTTGTTGCCGCCGACGGTCCAGTGCTCGGCGCCGGTCCGCTTGGCGACCACCTTCGCCGTGTTGGTGTTTCGCATCGCAGCGGCTGCAAGTGCGTCGAAACCGGTGACGCTGAATTTTTCGGAGAGGCTGAACAGACCGAAGCCGAGCCAGAAAGTAAATCGTCGACGATTCATGATACTTACCCGAGCGATGTTGTCGCCTGCGGGCCGGATACGGCATCCGGCTCTCGACAATTATAGGGCGCGGGTAAGAGCGTTGGGAAAGTGGCGGCAGCCCCGTTTGGCCGCGATTTCCGCCCTTTTTTGCCGCACTCAGGTCGGGGATCGCAGCTTCATGTACAACTCCTGCACTGCGGTCATGCAGCAGCGACCGTCAACGGCCAGTGTTCGGCAGCGAGCGTCAGGCGATTTTGACTTCGCCAGCAGTTCGCGGATGCGGGTTGGCGTGCCGTCCTGCACGTCGGCTGCCACCTCGTCATAGCTGAAACCGAAGCAGGCGCAGATCGCAGCATCGGGATCCTTCGGATAGACGGGCGCGTTCAGTTCGTCGACGGTGACGACCGCGTCGAACTGGTTGAAGTACGCGACGTCGCAGCGCGGAAAGTTGCAGAACCAGGCGTCGTCGCGCATCTTCGCGCGTGATTCGGGTCGGATGTGCGTGCCGAGCGGCCCGGCTTCCACCGCAACGCCCAACGACTGGCAGCGCGGGCAGTAGGCCCGGCCATCATCTTCCGGCTCGCGGACAAAGGCTTTGTTCATGGCCAACATCTCGTCAATTCATTGCATGGCAGGTTTTGTGCCGTTCGCTATTCTATCGAAAGTTGGACGCCGCGTTCTGGCTATTTTTTGTCCGTTACGGTATATTGGCGCGGCTTCGCTCGACTTCCATTTCTCCTGCTGCGGAGTGTGTCATGCGACGCGGCGACCCGATTCGATTGGCACTGTACCTGGCGGTTTTAACTGCGGCCGCGAGCCGTTCGGTCGACGTTGTGGCGGCGACTGCCACTTGGGTCGACACGGCAAATGGCCAGGGCCGCAACTGTGACGGCCTACCCGGGTTCGAGTTTTTTTGGCCCGACAATAATCATTGGAGCCAGCAGCAACTGCTCGGCGTCGACCCGTGCGGAAATCCGAACGCCATTCTTGAGCCTACCAACTGGTCCACGTTGCTCTACCCCGACAACGGCAACGGCGGCCTCGACTGGGACGTAATCCTCAATGCGCCGGCCAGCACCGTGCTCGACGTTATGGTCGAGATCGACACGCTCACGGTCGCGAGCGACGGCAGCCTGGACATGCTGGGCGGCTCGCGGCTCAACGTCGTCGAAAGCACGCTTGTCAATGACAGCACGATCGTCATCAATTCGGACGCCGGTCCGAGTGCAGTTCTGTCGCTGTATTCGCCGACCAACACCGGCCTGCTGAGCGGCTCGGGACAGATCGTGCTGAATCAGGGCAACACCGGCGCCCTTTTTCATGCTGGTGGCTCGATGACCACACAGGCTGCCGGGCATACGATCCGCGGCAAAGGACTGATCGTCGCTGCGTTGACGAATAACGGGATCGTCGAGGCAGCCGACACCAGTGGCGGCGGCGACCCCGTGTTGGTAGTGGAGTTGACGAATCAGACTAACAACAACATCTTCCGCGCCACGTCGGGCGCGACCCTGCGCATTCAGAACATTGCGTTGACTCAAGACCAGGCGACCGGCCGGCTAATTGGCAACGGGCCTGGCGGCGGCATCCGGGGCAATGTCGAATTGGGCGACGGCGCACACATCATCGGCGGTCGGCTGGAGGGTGACATCGACATCGCCGACGGGACCGTCACACTTGAGAATGTCACGAACCTATCGAACAACATCAACAGCGTCGCCGGCACGACGACGAACATCCGCGGACCGAATTTTACAAATAACGGCAAATTCAGCGCGACCAGCCCGGTCTTCAATCAGTTCACTTTTGTCAATTTCGAGAACAACACGTTGCTGACCGGCAGCGGCGAATTGTCGTTGGGCCAGTTCAACGCGGTCCGCGTGACCGCCGACGTTGGCGCGACGGTCACCAACGACTCCGGCCACACGATCGCCGGCCAGGGCAAGTGGTTTGCCCCCTTAGTCAATAACGGCATGGTCGAAGCCCAGAGCATCAGCTTCGAGAACACGACAGTCGAAAACAATGCCACGATGATGACGCTGCCCAATGGCGGATTCGGCATCCTCAATACGACGGCCACGCAAGACCCGACGAATGGAATGCTGCTGGCTGGTCAAGCGGGCGGCATCAACTTGACGAATTCGACGGTGATCAACGGCCGTTTGGAGGATTCTCCCTCCACGACTGCGTTCAGCGGCTTCCGCGCCAGCAACGCAATGTTGATCGACGTACACAACCAGGCGCGGATCAACATCTTGTCCGGCACGAAATTGCGCGTCGAGGGCGCGGTCTTCACCAACGACGGTCCGATCACGGTGAACAACGAATCGCTGAGCTCGGGCACGTCGATCGAATTTCAGGACGATGTGCTCTTGAGCGGCAGCGGCGAGGTATTTCTCAACGAGCCCGGCTTGGGCGCGCAGTTGAAGGTGCTCGGCGGCGGACAACTCACGCAAGCGGCCACGCATACGATCCGCGGCAGCGGCCGGATCGACGCCACCTCGTTCATTAACCACGGCACCGTGAATATCGTTCCGCTCATCAACGCGCAAGTCGAAAACTTTGGCTCGCTGAACGGCATTGACCAGGTCAACGGCGACGTTCTCAACGAAGGCACGCTGAGCGGCACTCGTTTCAACCTCGCCGATCTCAATGGCACGCTCACCGGCACCGGTCCGCTGGCATACATCCAGAGCAACGGCACGCATGCGCCGGGCGGCAGCCCGGCCAATGTGACGGTGACTGGCAGTTATGCCATTAGCGCGACCGGAACACTTGCGATCGAAATTGGCGGCACCACGGCTGGCAGCGAATACGACCGGGTCCAAGTGGTCAATGATCTGATGGTATCCCCGGGTGCCGCAGTGCTTGACGGCACGCTGGCGGTCGAATTGGTCGACGTCGGCAGTGGGCTGTTTGTGCCGAGCGTCGGCGACATGTTCACCATTCTCACGGCCATGGGCGGCGTGACCGGCTCTTTCGCCACGGAGAATTTGCCGATGGTAGCGGGCGGTCGCGGCTTGACGTGGCAGGTCCACTACAATGCAAGTGATGTTACGCTCGAACTGGCGTTTGCGCTGACAGGCGATTACAACGGCAACGGCGTGGTCGACGCCGCCGACTACACTGTGTGGCGCGACTCGCTCGACCAGATGGGCAGCGGACTGGCCGCCGACGGCGACGGCGACGGCGCGATTGACGCCGATGACTACGGCGTTTGGGCATCGCACTTTGGCGAGGCGGCGGGGTCGGGAGGCGGTGCTGCGCTTTTCTCCGCGGGGCCATTGTCACCCGCCGTGCCCGAACCTGCTTCCTTGGTAATTCTCTTGTTCGGTTGTGTGATCGCTTGGATGTTGCGTTATGATGGAATGGTAGTGCGGAGACCAATGTTGCGATGCTAATTTCTTGTCCGCAGTTCGCCGTCGGTCGATATCTCGTCAGACAGCGGCGTTTGCCGAAGCGACTGGTCCTTCTGGTGCTGGTTGTGGTAGCTTACGGTGAGCGTCCGGCGATCGCCTCCGTGCCGGTCGACGTCGGCATTGACATCGCCGATGCGTCGGGCATTGTACCCAATAATGCGCTCGCTCTGCACACTTCGGTCTACGACGGGCAGCACGGGAACGGGCAATTGGACAACCGGCTGATCGAGTCGGGCGTGCAAATGCTGCGCTATCCCGGCGGCAGCTACGCGGACATCTTTCATTGGTCGATTCCGCCGCAGGCTCCGTACTACCGCGATGGCTATCCCGGCGCTCCATTGCCCGACGTGGACAAGCCTCACCCTCTCACCCCCGACAAAGGGGCGGACCCAGGCGTCCCCAACCCTTGGCCCTTCGCCTATCACGCCCCGGACAGCGACTTCGCAAACTTCATTGATTTGCTCGACGCGACCGGCACAAAGGCGATGATTACGGTCAACTACGGTTCCAGCCTGGGAAATCTCGACGCAGGTTCAGGCAAATGGCTGAGCACCAAGGGCGGGCAGCCGGAAGAAGCGGCCGCATGGGTCGCCTATGCCAACTCCGACCCGAACTTCTACGACACGCCGAACGATGTCGTCATCGGCGTTGACGAAGAAGGAATCGACTGGAAGACGGCCGGCTACTGGGCTAAGCTGCGTGCCTCGACCGGGAACCAATATCAAAACTGGGCGCAGGCGGACGGTGTTTACAATGCCGCCAACCGATTTCTGGCTGTCAACCACGATGAACCGGTCGGCATCGAGTATTGGGAGATCGGCAACGAGATCAACGGCAACGGGTACTATGCCTCTTACTGGAACTGGGAGCAGGATTTGCACGGCGCGTACGACGGCGATCGGACCGGCGACCCGGGGCTTTCCCCCACGACCTACGCGCAGAATGTCATTCAGTTCGCCAGCGCGATGAAGGCCGTCGATCCGACGATCAAGATCGGCGCCGGGCTGGTCGGTCCCGGCGGCGCCGGCGACGATGGCGATCCCGCGAAAAACTGGGACCGCAACGTGCTGCTCGCCGCCGGTGACGCCCAAGTGCAGGTGAAGGGACAGAATTATTACGCCGTAGATTTCGGCATCTTGCACTGGTACGTGAACAACGATCCCACCGAGTTCAACAACGTTTGCACGATCGGTCAAGCAGCCTGCGAAACAAATCTTCTCAACGCGACCGCGAGCACTTCCGCTGCCGCGGTCAGCCTCCCGGATACGTTCCAGGGGCTCCATGACCGGATCGATCTTTACACCAACCGTGATCCGAATGCGTTCGAGATTCACATGACCGAGTTCGGCTACTTCGACCCCGTCGGCGACGGCAACGTGGTGACCGGCCTGTTTGCCGCCGACGCCTATGCCACGGCGCTCGAAGTGGGCGCCACGACCGTGAGCTGGCACGAGATGAGCAAGCCCACGTTCCTTGGCGACACGACTTCTCTGGTCCGAGGTCCGACGTTCCGCGCGGTCCAGATGCTCGACGATTTGATGGATGCC
>JANNTD010000358.1:0-2139 GCA_031403315.1 Planctomycetota bacterium | reverse complement strand
CCGAGAAACCTGCTCCACCGCGCCCACGCAAGCCCGCGTCCTTGACGATCGTCGTGACGGCATCCGGCTCCATCGCCAGCGATTTCTTGAACGTCTCGTACCCACCCTCCGCGCAATACCCGGCCAGCGCCGCGCTATCGGGCTTGTTGATCCGAGCCAACAGGACAGGTTCAAACTTCGGCATAGGTACGATCGATGAATGATGATCGTTGATTGATGAATTAAAATCATCAATCATCGATCAACTATTCTTTTCACAATTGTTCAATCAATCTCGCGGCCGACTCATCATCCAGATTCATGTGACAATCTTCGTCCACCAACATGCACGGCGCCCCCTCGCACGCCCCCAAGCACTCGGCAAACTCCAGCGTAAATTTTCCGTCAGCCGAGTTGTGCCCCGGCTTTACGCCCAGCCGTTCCGACAACTTCAAGAGCAGCTCCTCGCTTCCCCGCAGCATGCAGGAAATGCTCCGGCAGACCCACACACGATGCTTCCCCATCGCGTGCCCTTCTTCCTTGAAGAACTGGTAGAAGGTCATCGTGTCGGCGATCTCGGACGGATGCAGTTCCAAAAGCTCGGCAATCTCGACCATCGCGGCCGGAGTCACTTCGCGCTGCACATCGTGCACGATGTGCAGCGCCGGCAGCGTCACCGCGCGCTTGTCCGGATACTTCGGGAACTCCGCCCGGATCCGTTCCCGCAACTCATCACTCAACACCGGCATACGACTCGACGATTTCTTTCCTTGGTTAGCCGGCGGGCTTGTCCCGGCGCTCTACGGCGAGACAAGCTCGCCGGCTAACGGATATCTTTGTTGGTGAAAAAATTCACAATGTGTGTCAAAAAAAAAGTTCTTCCGTCTTTCCTTTGCGCCTTCGCGCCATTGCGTGAGATCTTATGCGCGGCTCACCGATCCAGCTCCGCCGCGATGATGTTGATGCTCCCCAGCACCGCGACCACGTCGCTCAATTGATACCCGCGAATGATATGCGGAAACAAGCCGAAATGGACGTACGAGGGCGGCCGCGTCCGCGCACGATAGGCCCGGGTCGAGCCGTCGCCGACGATGTAAAAGCCCAGTTCGCCATTGGGC
The DNA here is from genome assembly GCA_031403315.1 of Planctomycetota bacterium. GTDB lineage: Bacteria > Planctomycetota > Planctomycetia > Pirellulales > Lacipirellulaceae > DASYDU01. The sequence goes on along the minus strand of JANNTD010000358.1, from coordinate 1,042 downwards.
GATTCCTGGGCCGCGTAAATTTCCTCGTGGGGCACATCGTAGCCCCGATTCGGCATCAGCACCTCAAAATGCTGGATCAGCCCCTCGATGCTGCGGTAAACGGGCGGCTTGGCCGGCAGGACCACGTCGGTCACCGATTCCACGTTCACCGGCCCCGACGGTAAATTCTCCACCGCCTGCTCGATGATCTTAAGACTTTCGCCTATCTCCCGCATCCTGCACAGATACCGGGCGTAGCAGTCGCCGCCGGTCGAGCAGATCACCTGGAAATCGAGGTCCGCGTAGGCCAGATAGGGCTCGTCCTTCCGCAGATCGCGGACGACGCCGCTGGCCCGCGCCACCGGCCCGGTCGCGCCAAAACTGATCGCGTCCTCGCGGCTTAAGACGCCGATCCCCTTCGTGCGATCGATGAAGATTCGGTTTCGCGTGAGCAGTTTGTCGATTTCACGGTACGTTGGCGGGAACTCGCGCAAAAACTTCCACACCCGCGCGATCCACTCGTCGTTCACGTCGAGCATCACACCGCCCACACGGGTGTAGCTCGAATGAAACCGCTGTCCCGAGGCAAACTCGACGATGTCGTAAATCTTTTCGCGCTGCTCGAAGCCATAGAGGAACGCTGTGAACGCCCCCAGATCGAGGGCGGTCGTGCCGACATTGAGCAAGTGATCGTGCAGCCGCATCAGTTCGGCCAAGATCATCCGCAGATAGATACACCGCGGCGTGAGCTCGATTCCCAGCAGCTTCTCGACCGCATGGTGCCAGGCAATCTCGTTCGCCAGCGGCGAGACGTAATTCATCCGGTCGTCGATCGTGAAGTATTGATTGAAGTCGAGATGCTCGCCCCAGCTTCTCGAACCCGCTGTGCTAATAGCCGATGTGCGGCACCGCGTCGACAACCCGCTCGCCATCGAGCGTCAGCACCAACCGCAGCGTCGTATGCGTCGCCGGATGCTGCGGACCGAAATTGAGGGTCCACAAATACTCGCGCTCGGTCGAGTCGGCGGGCATCGTGTCGGCGAGAGATAGAGGCATAAGTGCG
>JANNTD010000357.1:0-5473 GCA_031403315.1 Planctomycetota bacterium | reverse complement strand
GAAGGCGCACCGTACACCGTTTCCGATGGCCGAGTCTCCTTCCGCACGATCAATAAGCTGCCGGCCGGACAAGACATCGTGCTCCAAATTCGCGCTAAGGCCACGGAGCCGGGCACCCACGTGTTCCGGGCCGAGGTATTTTGCCGCGATCTGGAGATCAAGTTGGCGGCCGAGGAAACCACGCGGTTCTACGAGGACGCGATCACGCGCGACCCGTCGGCGGGCGGCCCGCAAACGGCGGTCGGTGCCAACTACGAAGCGGCCGCTCACTAGGCGGCTCGCGCGTTAGCTAGCGCGAAACAGAAACGACACCAGCCGCGGAATCTGCGGCCCGTACTGCTCGTGCCACCATTCGCGGAACTCCACCAGCGCGAAGCCCGCACCGTTTGCAGCGGAGAGATAATCGCTGACGTGGTGCAGGAAGGCGTCGATCCGCATCACCTCCCCCGCGCGCTCGAAGCGGGCCTGGCTGCCTAGGTATTGCCGGAACGGGTGCAGCTCACACACGAACAAGTGTCCGCCCGGCCGCAAGACGCGGGCCGCTTCGTGAAAAATTCCCGACAAGTCGGCGATGTGTTCGAGCACCAGGTTGATCGTCGCCAGATCGATGCTCGCATCATCACTCGGCCAACCGGCCGTGATATCGGCGGCGATAAATGTGACGTTGGCCGCCGCCACTCGCTCTCGAGCGCGGGCGAGCATTCCGCTCGAGAAGTCGACGGCGGTCACGTGTGCGAAGCGCTCGGCGAGGTACGCCGTGTTCTTGCCCGTGCCGCAACCCAGTTCGAGCACGCGCTGGGCCGCAAGCCGGCCGAGCGTCTCGCGCGTCACACGGGCGTCGAGCTCCTTGGTGACGTTGGCATCGTCGTCGTAAGTCGTCGACCACTCGTCGTAGGAAGCTTGGATCGACATCGGGTGCTTCAGTGCTTGTGTCGGTGTCGGAGATTGCGATTTTATGCGGCGACCGCGTCGCGCCGTAGCTTGCTAGCTTAGCCATCGGTTCTGGCCTTGGCCACCTGCGACCGCCCGCTATAATCCCGACCCACATGGAGACTGCCGGGCTCGCGTCGGTTCGCGGCTCGGTAACTGGCTGGCATTTGGCTCCTGCTCATCTTTTGCTCGGAACCGCATGATTCGCTTTGGCTTGGCACTTCCGGCTCAGACCGCGCTCGCGCTTGCGGCGAGCGTGCTGGCGCTCGCCGGCTGCGGTACGACGCGGTCGTCCGACAGTCTGCGAACGGCCACGGAGCAGCTGCTGATTTCCGATGCCGTAGACCGTGCGGTGCAGGCCATCGACTTCCATCCGCTCCGCGGTCAGTCAGTCTATCTCGACGATTCCAAGCTCCAGGACGTGGTCGACAAGAACTACCTCGTGAGCACGCTGCGGCAGCACCTCTTGGCCAGCGGCTGCACGCTCAAGGACTCGCGCCACGACGCCGACTTTATCGTCGAAGCGCGAGCGGGGGCCGTGGGCACCGATCGCAACGACTTGCTCTTCGGTATTCCGGCGACCAACGTGCCGCAAATCGTCTCGATGCCGGGTGTACCGACGGCGATACCCGAGGTCCCGCTCGCCAAGCGACGCGACCAGCGCGGCGTGGCCAAGATCTCGATGTTCGCCTATCACCGCGAGAGCGGCCGGCCGGTCTGGCAATCGGGCCTGGCATCGAGCGAGAGCTCGTCGAACGACGTCTGGCTGTTCGGCGCCGGGCCGTTTCAGTACGGATCAATTTTGCATAATCAAAGTGGTGTGCACGTCGCTCGCAGCGGCGATGCGACGACCGAACGCGACGCCCAGCCGCACCAAGCCGGCGAAAAGGTCCGGCTGGCGGAGCAAGCCGTGTTCGCCTCGCCGGAGAAACTTGTCAAGCAGTACCGGCGACTGCCGGCGGCGAGTGCCGTAGCCGCCGTCGTGGACCTCAAGAAAACGTCGCGTCCAGTTCCGGCCGCAGTCGCGCAAACGGCCGCCCGACCCGCCCCGCTTCCGCCTTCAAACCTCGCTGCAAGTATGCCTAAAGGAAAGGTCGTACCCCGGCTGACCGGCGAGATCACTCAGGCGATGCTGCTCAAAAACTTGGCACCCAAGACCGTCGAGTTGTCGCTCCCGACGCGCGAAACCGATTCAATCGCCCTGCCGCAACCCCGGTTCGACTCACTGTAAATCTACTGTCCTAAAGTCTGACCCCCGACTTTAGAACAGTAGATTTTCAGACGTCTAGCGTTTTTTATGCGCGGCTCACCCGAACCGGGCTACAATCGGCGTCGAAGATGGATGTCCCCGGGTTCCCCACCCGGGTTCCCCAAATCGACCGCGGAATATTATAGGGGGTGTGGGTGGGGGGGCGATTTTCCCCCGGTACTTGAATTTGATTGCAGCGCTGTTAAAATCCTGGCGCCATTCATCTCCTCCCGTCAATACTTGTCGCCCGTCGGTGAGACTAGAGCCACTGACGATGCCTGTCCCTAGGGTTTTCCATTCATCGCGTCAGTCATTCTCGAATTGCACAAAAGAAAGGAGAATGCCGTGAGCCACAATCCCACGATATCGTGGTGCGTCGCAATAGTACTTCTTACTGCGACCGCGTTTGCACAAGACGAAAAGGTACAGGTCAAGTTGCCGGCCTCAATACTGGCCATTCGCGCGCCAAAGTTGGAACCGCCTGAGCCTGGAAAACCGCCGACGTCAAAACTTGCGCCAGAGTTGGAGGCTTTGAAGCGATTTGGTGGACGGCTCTACGGCAGGACCCGAAAGGGGACTGCTGTACTTGGTTTTGATAGCGACAGGGAAATGACGGCGGCACGGGCACTCGTTCGACCGACGAAGGGATTTGCAGTCGTTAGAGGTGTGGTGCCTGAGTCGATACAAGTATTCACCAAGTACATGATAAGTTATTCGTATGACGGGGAAAACAAGACTCCAAATCGTACCGGTCTTGATCGGGAGGGGCTTAGGAAACTTGAGCTGGAGCTATTGGAAGACAATGAGTTTGCCAGTTTCCTTCTGGTCAAGGCGCCGTCGGGCTTCTCTCAGTCGGCTGCTGTGGAACTTGAGAAAAATCCTGGTGTCGTTTTCGTGGAGCCCGACTATGAAATTGTGCTGGAACCTGTCCCAGAGGAAAAGTCAGGAGAGCGGCCAGCCCAGGAGAACCCGGTCGATTCTCATACTCAAGATCGGGAACAACGTGACTTTTCAATCTCTGCCCTGGCAGTCATTCCTAACGACCCATCGTTTGGAGTCCAATGGGGGCTAACAAACATCCATGCGCCTGACGCTTGGGATTCCAGCACTCAGTCCCCACGCATTGTCGCCGTTGTTGATACAGGCATAGACGCAGCACATCCCGATCTGACGGGAAACCAGTGGACAAATATTGCCGAGCAGACCGGTAGCTCCGGCGTGGATGACGACGGCAACGGCTTCGTGGACGATATTCACGGTTTCGACTTTGCACGAAATGACGGCGATCCGAACGACGAAACACTTGCCACCGCACCATTTCCGCCCGGTCATGGCACGCATGTCGCAGGAACCATTGGTGCCGTCGGCAATAACAATCGAGATGTGTCCGGTGTCGTGTGGCAGTGCCGTCTGATGGCCGTCAAATTTATGACGCCCCGACACGTGACTCTCCCGGATGGCACGGTGATTGCGACCTCCAGCGGATCGACGAGCAACGCGATTCGATGTATTCGATACGCCGTTCAAAACGGCGCAAGTGTCATTAACGCCAGCTATGGTTCTACAAACTTTTCTAACGCGGAACGAAATGCGATAGCTGCGGCGCGCGACCGAGGCGTAATTTTTGTGGCAGCAGCCGGAAACGGAGGACCAGATGGTGTAGGCGACGACAACGATGCAACTCCGCATTATCCGTCGTCTTATGATCTCGAAAATATCATCAGCGTTGCTGCGATCAATCGTCTCGACAACCTGACAGGATTCTCCAATTTCGGCTCCGTAACGGTTGATATTGCTGCGCCAGGCCAAACTATCTTGAGCACTGTTCCTGGCTGGAGTCCAAATGCGCCGATCGCCAATTTGAGCGGAACGTCAATGGCCACCCCCCATGTATCCGGCGCGGCAGCTCTTGTGTGGGGCCATCCTCTACATGCCGGCCGCTCTTGGAAGGAAGTGATTGGCCTCATTCTTGCCAATTCGCGGTCACTTACATCACTTTCCGGACGTTGCGTAACGGGCGGAACCCTCGATCTTGCATTTCTCGCACCACCAATTCCGGCAGCGGGTGAAGCGTATGCGTCGTTCAATTCACGAACCGTTCGAGGCTCAATGGCGCTACACCAGATTCGATTCACGCTGGACGAACCAATGTTCGTGCATGTCACGGCGCATGCCTCCGCCGATCTACGTTATCCGTCGCGCGGGAAGGCAATAACCGTTAGTCTTTCGACAACTGCCGGCAGCTCAGGAACATTATCGGACTCGGTCACAAAAGTGACATTGTCGAATCGAGGCGTCAAAGACGAGTTTCAAACTTCCGTTGGGCTTCGGCTTGCCGCCGGGAATCACGTCGTCTTTTTCCGAATCGATCCCAATGACTCTCGTGGTTTTTTGGCGAACGTAGGACCGGGAACGATCATGGTCGAAGCTTTTGGGCGGTCGATCGGTGGAGTATTGCGTTAGCTGCATAGAGATTTGCAGCGTTGCACTTAATTCACACTCTTGCGGGGAGATTTCAGATGTATCACCCGATTCGGCAGTCCCCATTTTCCGCCGTGACAATTGGCGTCTTGCTAACTTTATTTACGCTGGACGCGGAACTTGCGAAATCGCAGTCGATTGTGCCAATTACGGTGTTCGATACGGAGGATCGAATTATCGACACCGTTTCGGCAAAGGTTTCGCATTTTGACGTGATCGACACCGCCGGCAAGTATCACTTCCGACTGCTGCCCGCCAATGCCAATCTATCGAGTCGTTCCAACCGGAAGGACACCGTATTAGTGTTCGCGCGACGTGAGGGAGGCGTGCTGAGGCCGATTTTTGACTGGTCGGATTATCGCATCTTTCTGAGAGATTCGAGACTCGCGACAACGCGGTGGGAAGGACTTTCAGAGGGCGAGCGGGCACGTTCAATTGCAATTAGCTATCCTCCGCGCGGCAGCGCGGTACGCGGCCTCTGGGGAGTTCGCGTTCCCGCCCACTTAGCGGCCGCTACCAAGATTCAAATTTATGTTTGCCGCCGCCCCGTTTGGCAACGTGCGTTCGCGAACGAGATGCTGGTCGCGTCAACAGGCCACGAGGTTGAATTTGAAGTGAATCGGGCACCGGCAACCTATAGCTATCGAATGAAGTTGGTAGGCGCCGGTTCGATAAGTTACGTGTCACGGATTCCTACGGCCAACGACGCGGCTCAGTATATCTACCTCCCTAGAGAGCCGATGATCGCAGGTGACGAAGTAACGCTAACAGAAACACTCACGCCAACTACGATCACGTGGGGTTGCCCGGGAG
>JANNTD010000356.1:0-6768 GCA_031403315.1 Planctomycetota bacterium | reverse complement strand
GGATTGGGACACACCGGAAGAGGATGCGGCGTGGGCAAACCTGTAGCGGGCGAGATTGTCGTCTTGCCTTTCCCGCAGACAGACTTGCAGCAGGGTAAGCGTCGCCCTGCCCTGGTCGTCGTTGACCTCGCCGGCGACGATTTGATTCTGTGTCAGATTACGAGCCAATCGCACCGCGACTCCCATTCTATCTCTCTCGATCGCGGTGACTTTCAGCGCGGACAATTGAATATGGCAGAGCTTTGTCCGGCCGACTCGGCTTTTTACCGTTAATCAGTCGGTCGTACTCTACACCGCCGCGCGAATCTCGGCAGCAAAACTCGACGAGACCTAAGCCAAATTGCGTAAGCTCTTTACGTGAACAAGGCGGACTTTGACGAACACTCAAAGTGGGCCGTGACTAAGGCGCGCGCGTTGCATCGGATCTGGTAGGATTTGGCGCTGCAGGGAAAGTGCGGCGAGCGGGTGGCGTTTCCGTGCACCGCTGCACCGCTGCACCGCGTACAATTCGGCACATTGGTTCGGGCTGCCTCCTTAATTCGATCGTTCGGCGATGACAAGACACAAATTACCCACTGCGATCGTTGCGAACTCCTGGGCGGGCCGCTCGCGCAAATGTCCGCGCTGCGGAACCGACTTTGTGGCAAAACGTAACCGAAGTTGCTGCGCAAAGTGTGGTCACGTCTTCTTAGCATTTGACGTGCATGGGCCGCCACCCGATCTCGATCTTAATGCGATCGCGAACGAGGCAGCCATTGTCTCCGATGAGACTTCGACGTGGATCATCAGCCTACTTACAGAGAAGGCGCCGGAGCTGCCCGAACGTCCCGAGTCCTTCGACAATCCAAGATTGAGGGACATACTTCGAAACGAACGAGAGATGTGGGACTTTGAGTATCAACTGATGCAGGATGCCCTTGATGGTGGTGGCGAATTGTGGCGGTGGTCAACGTCGCCGGGGTGCTCGGAATTATTGATGGATCGATGCGGTTTCGCCGTCGTAAAAGGTGGACGCGTGATCGCTGTTTCGGTGACCGGAATGAGCTGAATCGAATGCCCCACAAGCCAATACTGACGGTCTAATAAAGCGCTGCAATTGACCCGCAAGGCAATCGAGCGGTGCGGTATGTTGCTTACACAGCGGGATGCTTCGTGCATTCCATTGCTAGACGCCAAATGCATAATGGTTGCTCGCCAGGGGAGTTCGAGTGACGCGAGACGACGTGCTAATCATTGGTGCGGGGCCTTCTGGGCTGTTTGCTGCCGCGGAGCTTGCGCGGCATGGGGTGAAGGCGCGGCTCGTCGAGCGGGAGGTGCGGCCGCATCGTGAGGCGCGGGCGACGGCGATCCAGCCGGGCACGCTCGAGATTCTGGATTCCGTTGGCCTGCTCGCGCCGTTTCTCGATGCTTCCGAGCACATTCGCTGTTCTCGCTTGTACGGTCCAGGCATGACCGAGCTGGCCGCCATGAGTCACGAGGGCATCGACTGCACGTGCGAGTTTCAGTGCAGCTTGCCGCAGTACGAAACCCAGCGGATTCTCGAGGAGCATCTCACGTCGCTCGGCGGCGTGGTTGAGCGCGGGGTTGCTGCGACAAAAGTCGAAACTGATGAGAACAGCTTGCTCGTCGAGCTTGTCCACGCGGACGGCAGGGTGGAGACCGTCCAACCGCACATCATTATCGGAGCGGGCGGGGCGCACAGCGTCACGCGCCACTCGATGAGCGAGCCGCTTGAAGGCATCACGTATCGGGGGAATTTTCTGGTCGCCGACATCGCGATGCCAGCGCCGATCCCGCGCGGCGAGGCCGGTGTCGTCTGCGGTCCGGAGGGACTGCTGCTGCTCGCGCCACTGCCGGGCGGGCGGTGGCTCAGTTTTCAGGACCTGGAAGAAGACGTGGAGACCGTATCCGCCGCGGAAGTCGTCGCCCGGGTCGAGGCGCGGCTGGGTGGGGCTCCTTTGGGCGGGAAATATCGACCGACCGACGTGGCCTGGTTCGCGCCGTTTCGAATGCACCAGCGGATTGTCTCGCGGCTCTCTGACGGCCGGCGTTTTCTCATTGGCGACGCCGCGCACCTTTCGAGCCCGTTCGGCGGAGAAGGCCTCAACGCAGGTCTTCACGACGCGCACGACCTGGCGTGGAAGCTCGCACTGCTGCTGCGCGGCCACGCGAGTCGATCGCTCATCGACGGATATACCGCAGAGCGCCGGATCGCAGACCACCATGTGCTCGACGTTTCCGACCAGGTGCACCTTTCGATCTGCGACGCAGCGGACGCCGCTCGGCAGCATCGTGAAATTCACGCCGCGGTCGTGGACCCGATCACGGCGGCGCTCGTGCGAAATTCGCGGGCGATGATCGACGTCGACTACGCGGGGAGCCCGTTGGTCGTCGATCACGGGTCAGGTCGGGCCGGCGCCGCGGGGCCGCGTCCGGGGCAGTGGTACCCCGACCGGGCGCGGTTTGGTGGCACGTCGCACCATGTGCTGGTGTTTGGAGCCGTCGAAGATGCGGAATCGCTCGAACGGTTGGGCCGGCGGTGGGCAAAGCTCGTCGAGATCTCGTACAACCCCAGCGTCGATCCAGTGCGCGCAGGTTTGCCGGCGGGGGGCGTGATCATGATCCGACCCGATGGGCACATTGGTTTTAGGTTCCGGAATGCGGAATCAGGGGCGCTCGCGGCGCTCGACCGGCATCTGTCGTCGTATCTGATACCGGATGCAACTGCTGACCTTGTGTCATAGTGTGCCGCCAACACATGCTCACGCGCGTGATGGCTGCCGAGTGGGGGCCGTTCAACATCCAGGCGAATGCGATTGCGCCGGCGATCGTGCTCACGGACATGGCGCGAGAAGCCTGGAGCGACGAGGCGAAAAGCGGGCCCGTCAAAGCGCGAATTCCGCTACGGCGTTTTGGGGAGCCGATCGAGATCGCGGACCTGGTCTTGTTCCTGGCGTCGCCGGCCTCGGACTTCATCTGCGGCCAGGTCGTTCTGATTGACGGCGGCTACAGTGCAGTTTGAGTGCTGACTGGTCGCTGAAGCGACCAGTCCGACGGGGCGCGGGTTTACGACGCGTCTTTGCGATTGAGGAACTTGTCGAGGATGCCGTTGACGAAGGGGGCGCTGTTGGCGCTGCTCATCGCCAGCTATTCAAACTTTACCGACAGCTTCACTTCGCCAGCAACCGAGGCAGGCAATGAGATGGTTTCGGTCTTGGGATCGAAATCCTTCCACGGTTCTCCATTGAGCACGACGCTTGCGATGGTCCTCTCCCCGAGAACACGGAGGCGAAGCTTTGTAGTCTCCGGCGCGTTGGAGGTTGGTAGATGCAGTGCGACTTCGATCCGGAGGTCGTCGAGATGGGACTGAACCCGGAAACCAACTTTGCCCCATCGCGTTGGGATGCCGGTTGCGGCCAGCGTCGATCCGTCCTTGAGCCAATCGCGCGGAGTGGCTTTGCAGAGCCAGAGTGTCTCGGAATTTGGATCTTCGAATGCCAGCATCCAGCGGACCAAGAGCGGTACCGCAAGTTGTGCCGGCACGCAATACGGCGCTGTCGAAAGCGCCGGATCGATGCGTCGTGTTTCCGGTGCCGTCCAGGTTCCGCGCGTGTATTGGTGGGCAGACAGACTGTAGAGTTCGAGGAGGTACTCGCGGACAAGATCGTGTTGCATCAAGCCATAGGCATGACCATAACTCAAGAACCCGGCCAGCTCGCGGCTATTGTAGGCATACGCGTTGGGAACGCCAAGCAGGATGTCGCGACGAGCTTCGCGGTAGCGGACAATGGTTTCCACTTGTGGTCGCGACAGGCAGCCGGAAAACAACAATTCCATGTTGGCGCGATACGCGCGAAACTGCGGATCGTGGATGTCCCGAGAGGTTGCGACGTCGAACGGCTCCTGAGCACCCGCGATTACCGGAAGGCAGGTGGGATTGGTGCTGGTCAGCGTGGAACGCTCGATCGCGATCTGCAGGTCGGAATTCAAGTCCTTGGCCTCGCTGCGCAGCGAGGCTCCCCAGACGGCGATTTCGGCACGGCGTTCCTTGTGCCCAAAGCGCTCCCACGCAGTGCCCAAATCAGCAAATCCTCGGACGGTTTCGCTGCTGTTGGACAAATACGGCTGAACATAGCGCGCGGGGTTCGGTTCCAGGCAGGAGTCTGCCTCGCACCAGCCGGAAATCATTCCGTAAGCAGGTTTCTCGCGAGGCAATTTTTGAGCTGTACGTCGTAACGAAATCAGCAGTCGAGTGACTGCATCGATCCGCTGGCGATGTTTTAGCAAGAGTTCGGCGTCGCCAGTGTAGTTATAGTATTGCGACAACACCGTAAGCATCCGGCCATACTGCCCGATCTCGGGACCGCGATAGAGGATCGAGCCATCATCACGCACAAAGTAGCGGAAGTAGTTGTCGATGTAATCCCGTGCAAGATCGAACAACCCCCATTCGAGCATGGCGGTGGAATCGACGTTGAACGTATCCTGAAAGCCGTCGTGTTCTGGGCCGCCGTAGTTTCGATCCAGCACGCCATATTTGGGGAATGACCCAAAGCGGGTGATCATCGCTCGCACCAGGGAATGCCGCGCCTGATTTGAAAGCCGCCGGTCGGGCAGATCGACGCGCATGCCGGATGACAACGCGCCGTCCCAACCGTCGCGTAGCGCCAGCAGATCCTGGTAAAAGTCGGCGGGAGACGATGAATCAGTTCGCGGGGGAAATGGGTGATAGGAATCGAAATACTTTGCCCACTTCAGTTGATTGCCCTCGACCCGGCATACTCGGTACCAAACCGGCTGGATGTGCGAAATCTCGTTGTCGGTCTGCAGGGGCGCAAACATCACCAATTCCGACCAGCTACCTTCCACTTCCGGATAGACGAACCGCAGTGCGGGGAGCCAGCCGCCAACCAGCCCGTCAAGTACTTTTCCCTCGGCGCGAATCTTGCCGATGGACGGCACGTAGACCGCAGGGTCAAAATTCGCCGTGCGCCCACCGTAAGCCACGCCGATCTTGTCCTGGTTCTCACGTGTGCCGACGAAGGCATAGGTCTCCATCTTGGTGATGGGCACGAAACATGAGGCGACATCCTCAAAACTGGGGTCGGTTGGTCGGGCAAGGATTTTCGCACCGAGGAGATCGTGGTCGCTTTCGACGACTTCCGTCAATGAGTGGCCCAAGTAGAGTGTGGCCGGATCAGCAAAGGTGGGCTCGAGCGACTTGGGGAACTCTTGAGAGTTTCCATGTTCATCGACGAACACCATGCGGCCGCACATTGTCGAGAAGTCTTCAAAAACGGCGAGCGTTGAACTAGTCGCGCCGCGGACGACGCCCATGAAACTCCAAGGCCCGGAGCGATCTCCGGGACGCAGTCTTGCCGGATGTCCATTGCGGGAGACTTCGACTGAATCTTGCGCAATGACTAAACAGCGGGGAGGCGGCAGAGGTTCGGCCGCGGCAACGACACCGAGAAAGAGGAGAATATATACGGCGCCAATGATGTAAGACTTCATACGGAGTTCGCGGAATTTGTTCGAGCACCGCGATCGTGCAACTTCGGCTATATCAATCGGCTACTGACATCGTGGCGGAAGCCTGACCTACGACGCGTCCTTGCGGTTCAGGAACTTGTCGAGGATGCCGTTGACGAAGGGGGCGGAGTTGGCGCTGCCGTAGCGTTTGGCGAGCTCGACGGCTTCGTTGATTGCGGCTCGGCCGGGAGTATCCGTGTAGAGCAGTTCGTAGGCGCCGAGGCGCAAGACGTTGCGGTCGGTGGCTGCCATGCGGTCGAGGCTCCAGTTGTCGGCCGTCTTGGCGAGCAAGTCATTCAGCTCGCCTTGGTTGCGGCGGACGCCGAGGATCAGCGACAGGCAGAATTCTTCGAGGTCCGGACTGTGGAGCCGAGCCTTGAGAAACTCCTTCGTCTGTTCGATCGACGGACGTGGGTTGACGTCGTCTTCGAACAGCATCTGGAGGGCGACTTCTCGGGCTCGGGAGCGTCTTGACATGGTTGAAGAAGCTGTTAGCTCTTAGCCTTTAGCCTTTAGCAGTTAGCCAGAAGTGATTCACGAAACTGTACGTCGCGGCTAGGTGGGGGGCAAGTTTTTCAAGAGGCCGATCATGACCAGGGCGGCGTCGGCGCACTCGGCGCCCTTGTTTCCTGCGTTGCCGCCGGAGCGGTGGATCGCCTGTTCCATTGTCTCACACGTGAGAACTCCGAACAACACGGGAATGCCCGTCTCGAGCGCGATCTCGCTGATCGCCGTACTCACGGCGCGATTGATGTGGCGATCGTGTGTAGTTTCGCCGCGGATCACCGCACCGAGGCAAATCACCGCGCGGTAGCCGTGCGAGTCGGCGAGCCGCTGGGCGACGAGCGGGATCTCCCATGCGCCGGGGACCCAGGCGACGTCGATCGCTTCGTCCGGAATGCCGCGGCTGGTGAGCGTCGAGATGGCGCCGTCGAGCAGCTTTTGCGTGATCGTCTCGTTCCAGCGCGACACAACGATCGCCAGGCGGTCGGTGGGGGAGATTTCGGCGGTGGGAAAAACGTGCGGCATGACATCGTGGATTGCAGCGAGCCGGGTCGTCCCCGACCCCGAGTGAAAATCTCGCAAGCGAATCCGGCATTTTCCGCGCTGAAGGAACCAACCGCGAAATCTCCACCTCCACCCGGGGTCGAGGACGACCCGGCTCGCTGCAATCCACGATGTCATGCCGCACGTTTTTCCCACCGCCGAAATCTCCCCCACCGACCGCCTGGCGAT
>JANNTD010000355.1:0-33653 GCA_031403315.1 Planctomycetota bacterium | reverse complement strand
TCTGGTTGATAGAACTGATTGATAGAACTGATTGAAACCAAAACACGAACATGAATTCGCGCTCCACTTCGGCTCGATAACTCGCCTATGCGTCGCGGCTAAACGGGAGTTCGTGCCGGAATCAAATCAACCAGCTGCAGTGCAGAATGCGATGCGGGATCGCGGTGAGATGGCTGGCGGGAGCCGCCAGCGATTGGAGACTTGGAGCTGCGTCGGCGTGTGACGAAGCGACGTTCGACACCGCGACGGCGTGGTCCGGTTGGATGCGGTCCGTGGTGCGGTCGGGCGGAAGGTTCTGCGGTGCGGCCGGGCGGCAGCAGTCGCAGGATCTGTTCGCGCAGCTTTGGGGCGCTGCTGAATGGCGCGGACAATTCGCGGTGCCGGCCGCCGCGCGTTCGCGCGCCCGGCAACAGCAGTCGGTGTCCGCCGCTCCTGACGAGCAAGCCAGCGCCGAACCGGGAACGACGATCGCCGCGGCCAAAAGGGCCACGAACACGGCGTTCGCAAGTCGGCGAAGGATTCGTCGTTCCATGTGCAGGATCAGGAGTATCTTCGGTGTCGCGGTTTCGGTGTCGCAGCAAAGTGTCAAGCCGGTCAGTCTGCGGATTGCTTTTCCCTGGGCCCGGCCAACAATATCTCTACGCGAGCCGCGAATAAAGGGTTGGGCGTAGCGGCAAAACAGGTTCGAAATCGCGGCAAATCGGGCGGAATAATCCTTACCTCGCACCAAGCCGCGACCGCCGGTCGGGGTTTCGAGCCACCGCCAAAGACCGCGACCAGCGGTCGCGGCTTTATGATTTGTTTTGTTTCATGAAACGACTGCTACACATTACGCGGGATGTGCCGGCCCATTGGGTCGGCGATGGCTTCCCGGTGCGGAGCTTGTTTTCCTACGGCCGCGACTCGGCGGCGGTCGATCCGTTTCTGCTGTTGGATTTTGCCGGGCCGCATGAGTTCGCGCCCTCCGAATCGCGGCGCGGCGTCGGCGAGCATCCGCATCGCGGCTTCGAGACGGTGACCATCGTCTACAGCGGCGAACTGGAGCACCGCGACTCGGCCGGCAACCATGGCACCATCGGCCCGGGCGACGTTCAATGGATGACCGCGGCGAGTGGCGTCGTCCATGAGGAATTTCACAGCGACGCGTTCACCGCGAGCGGCGGCACGTTTCAGGTAATGCAGCTGTGGGTCAATCTGCCGGCGAAGCTGAAAATGTCGCCGCCCCGCTACCAGGAGATTCGCGCCGGCGATGTTCCCAGCGTGGCGCTCCCGAACGGAGCCGGACAGGTGCGCATCATCGCCGGCGAGTTCGCAGGCACTCGCGGACCGGCAAAGACCTTCACACCGATCAATCTGTGGGACCTGACGCTTGCGGCGAACCAGGCGATCGAACTCGCGGTGCCGGAAGGTCATACCACGATGCTGGTCGTTCAAGATGGCGTCGTGACCGTCGGCGAAACGGAACAGGTGAAAAGCGGCGAGCTGGCACGATTCGATCGGTCCGGCGACAGGATCGCGGTTTCGAGCGTCGGCACCGCACGGGTGCTCTTGCTTTCTGGCCAGCCGATCGGGGAACCGGTGGTGGGCCAGGGGCCGTTCGTGATGAACACCAGCGCGGAAATCCGCCAGGCGATCGCCGATTATCAAAGCGGCGCGATGGGAAGTCTGAGCTAAGGTTCTGGTACAGGACGAACTGCCTGCCGGATCGAAATGCGTCATTCGCCAATTTTACGTAAAAAAGTCTTTGCCTTTGGGGGAAAGGAGGGGCTACAATAGGTGGCAAGGTACGGGGACGTGGCGATCTCTTCATTCTCTGGGTGTGGTCACGGGGCAACTTTTTTTCGCCTCGATTGACCTTATCGGAACGCTAATGATCTCGATCTTGGCAATGTCGTGCTCCTGGTCTCACGGAGCTTCTAGGACATCGCTTTCTGTGCGTGGCTGAGTGCAGTTCGACTGCAGCTTATTTGCACACGCTTGTTGTACGAACTCGTTGCGTGGATCGCGTGGTCGCGCAATTTGGCGGCAATTGCGACGAAGGATTTGCGTTGCCAGCCAATGTGGCGCCCATGAGAAGTGCCGGGCACTGGCAGAAAACTCGGAGGGAAGTAATGAATCGATTTCAAAACTTGGCATTCTTGGCGGCGGTGGCGGGTGTTGCAATGTTTACCGTTGGCACCGCGGCCGAGGCGGCGGTGATCGGCACGGCGACGCTGATCAAGGACCCGGCCCACGGAATTCCGTTTGCGGCGCCGGACGCGGCGCTGGGCGCGCCTTGGGTGTCGTACGAGCTTGGTCTTGCGTCGAATGCCGGGGAGCTGATCGGCGCCGTTAATGTATTGATTCATGGACCATTGCATCAGCGCTGGGTGTTCAACGAGGATACGGGGGTATTCGACTCGACGCACAATAGTACGAACCGGTCAAACGGTGACAGTCACGTTCACAACGTAAGTGGCTTGCTCTTTTACACTGGACCAAACGAGGACAACAGCGGCGTCGGCAGCCCGCTGGCCGATACCCCAAATTACGACTACGGCGTAGGGACGTTCTTGACAGACGTTTGGGGCATCACAGGGCCAACGACGACCGCCAGTCTGGCGTACGTAGTCTTTCCGGCGGACAAGAAATACGATTTCGACATTTCGGTGCAAGTCGCCGATCCAAATGGCAATATCATCGACGCGCTCGACGAAACGGATTTCTTTCCGACGCCAGAGCCTACGACCTGGTCGATGATTGGCACCGCCTTGGCCTGTTTCGCCGGTGCCGTGTCCCGCAATCGATCCAGCGGCCGCTAATCCCCCCAGATTTCGCGTGACATGACCTCCTCGGGTCGGCCTTCTGGAGTAAAGGCTTGCAGCAAACGGCCGAAGCCGTCATTTTGATCCGGCGAAGTTGCGGGGCGAGGAGGCGGACACATGTCGAATTGGTTAGCCAGCATGGTAGCAAGTGCCCGTTGGGCCACGAGGCGCAGCGGCGGCTTGGCGGCGATCGTGGGACTGCTCGTTTGGGCCCCAAACTTGGCGTTGGGCGGATACAACCTGTTCATGACGCCCGTGTCCGACCCGGGAACCGTGCCGCTCGCCGGCGACACCGGGCTCAACGATCCCTCGCTCGCCGGTGATTGGGTGTCGTATATCCTGGGCGTGTCGTCGGACGATGGATCGCGGATCGGGGCCGTCGACGTCGATCTCAAGGGCATCTTCCACCAGCGCTGGAATTGGGACGAGGATGCGCAAACCTACGGTTCGACGCCGAGCGGCTTGGGTATCTCAGGCGGCGACAGCCATCTGCTACCCATGAATGGCGCGCTGTTTGCCGTCCAGCCGACGGAGAATATTCACGAATCTGCTCCGTACGGGACGCTGCCGGACGTGCCGGGATCGATCGACTATGGCGTGGGCACGCGGATGAAGGGCGTGTGGGGCATTCCCGGCGCAAATTCAACTTCGTTTGACTTGGCGTACGTTGTGATTCCGCGCGGTTACGAGTCGCAGCTGGAGTATGCGATCGACGTGGCCGACCCATTTGGCGAAGTGTTCAATTTCCGGCAGGGAGCGTCGTTTCCTGCCCCGCCACCAAAACCGTTGCCGCTACCGATTCCCGATCCGTTGCCGCCGCCGGCGAGCAATCCAATTCCTCCCGTGACCACCTTGCCGCCCACGGTGCCGCCGCCAGTTGTACCGCCGCCTGCCCCGCTCGGGATTCCGCAGCTCAATGCCTCGGCAACCCAAATGCTTTGGTCGTCGGACAATGGGCTGCCGGCTGGCTTCACGGCCTATCAACTGAGTGTTTCGCTACTCGACGGCAGTTTGATTGGGGCGGTCGACGTTCGCATCGATGCCCCGTTGCACCAGTCTTGGACCGATCTGGATGCGGACGGCGTCGTTGATCCATCGCCGCGCGGGCCGGCCACCAGCGGCGCCGATAGCCATCTACTCATTCCCGGCAACGCTTTGACGATGCCCCTTGCGGAAGACAACAACGTCGGTGCTAGTCCCTTCGACACTGGATCAGGAAGCGCGGGGGTCGGGTCTCATCTTGGCGGCGCTTGGGGAAATATCGGCGCCGAGCAGAGCGACTCCGCGCAGCTGGCATACATTGTCGTTCCGGACGATTTGAACTTCCAGGACCTGGACCTCACGGTTGGCCTGGTAGCGCGGCAAGGTGACTCGTTTAGTCCACTCGTGAACCTGGCGGCAAACAATTTTGCGGTGTTGGGGGCCGATTGCGCGACAATCAGTTCGTCGCAGCCGATCGAACTGCCTCCGGTGGTTGCTCCGCCGATTGTCGACTTGCCACAACCTCCGATCGTGCATGAAGATCTGCCAACGGTCGGCGACCCGCCTCCTGCAATCGATGTGCCGCCGATGATTGAATTCCCGCCGTCGACAGGTGATCCACCGGGTGAGCCAGTCATAGTCGTGATCGATGACGTCGACTGGCACGTTCCGACTACCGATCCGTGGTTGTACGTTGATGTGGATGTCCCTGCGCCAGACCAAGGCGACGTCATCTTTGCAAGGCCGGGTCTCGTTCATGGAAGCGGGTATTGGACGACGTGGAACTTGGATGGTTTGGTATTGAACTCTGAATTGATCTATGTCGGCGGTTTGGGGACGCCGGTCGACGATGGAAGTGGGGTCATGGTCGCGACAACACTGATTTCACTGCAAAAGGCGGTAGTGCATCGGGCAGGCGGGCTGAGTTGGACCAGCGTCACGACCCTCAACAGTGATGGCGGTACCGATCGATTCTTCGCATTTTCGGACTACGACTTGGCGGGCCAAAGTGCGTTAGCGTCGAGCACTCCAGAACCGAGCTCCGCCGCCCTGGTGTTCTTCGGTTCCTGCATCGCCGCGTGCTGGGCTAGAGCGCGTTTCATGTAACTGTTGCGGTTTTTTCGTCGTTTGAGCCTGGAAAACACGGCGCGGCACACGCTACACGCCCGTGCGGCCCGCACTAGACGACTCCGCTGGTGAGATTTGCATCGTTGAACCGCTCTCCGCTAAACTAATGGCCCTGGGGCCACTTCTTTTTCTTTGGCGGAGGGTTTGCCGTGATTGCGATTCGGAGTATCTCGGTTGGGTTCACCACGCTGATTTGGGTCGCGATTCTCACGCTCGGATTGCCTGCGACACCCGCCTACGCCCAGGAGAGTCCGGCCGATAGGGTGCCGCGAGCGATGAAGAAATTCATTGAGGCCAAAGAGATTCCCGGCTACGTGACGCTCGTCTATCAACAGCGTCCGATCAAGCAGAGCTCGCCGGCGGGCCGGACCTTTGCAGCGTCGGCCGGCCTGGCCGATTTGGAAGAGAACGTGCCGATGACGTCCGACACGCTGTTTGGCATCATGTCGATGACCAAGCCGATCACGGCGACGGCGCTCATGATGTTGGTGGACGAAGGCAAGATTTCGATCGACGATCCGGTCGAAAAACACATCCCGGCGTTCGCCAACGCCAAACTCGAGAACGGCGAGCCGGTCCGCGGACTCAAGGTTCGCCACCTGCTGACCCACACCTCCGGCCTCTCCGGCAAACAGGATTGCTTCGAATCGCTCGAAGTGACCGCGAACGTGCTGGCCGCACGGCCGTTCAAGTTTCAACCCGGCTCGAAATGGGAATATGGACCGAGCATGAACGTCGTTGGCCGGATCATTGAAGTTGTTTCTGGGCAGCCGTACGAGAAATTCCTGCGCGAGCGGATATTCGAACCGCTGGCGATGACCGACACGACATTTCATCTGACCGACAAACTGCGCGAGCGGATGGCGGTACTCTACAAATTGAGTAAGAATGGAAAATTCCTGGTGCGGGGCGAGCGGTGGATCGACACGGGAGCACCGGATTCGGTGCCGAACCCTTCGGGCGGCTTGTTCTCGACCGCCGGCGACATGCAACGCTTCTATCAAATGATTCTCAACGGCGGCGAGCTCGACGGCAACAGGATCGTCTCGGAGAAATCCGTGGGCGAGATGACGACGGTGCAGACGGGCGACCTCACGACCGGCTTCACGCCCGGCAACGGCTGGGGACTCGGTTGGAGCATCGTGCGCCGGCCGGAAGGCGTCACCGGCATGCTCTCGCCGGGCACATTCGGCCACGGCGGCGCGTACGGCACCCAAGGCTGGATCGACCCGGTGAAAGGCCGAATCTTCGTGCTGCTCATTCAACGCGCCGACCTGGGCAACAGCGACGGCTCAGACATCCGCAAGAAATTTCAGCAGGCGGCGGTGGACGGGTTGGCAACCGAGTCGCCGTGATGAATTACGCGGTCATACTCGGGCAGGATGACGTGACTAAATAGCCGAGCCACGTTGACTCGAACGCCGACGAAATCGGCATGCTAACGCGGAGCCAGCAAACATCATCAGAACCCCCGTCGCCGGCTCTGGCACCAGCGACGTGACGATTCCGCCGCCGGCGCCGTAGATCGACCGGATGCCGGCGATGTCGTCGGGGTGCAGTTGGCCGGTGCCCAGGCCGCTGTAGCGGGTGAAGATCCAATACATGTTCGCTTCGGGCAGGTTGGTGTGATGAAGCCCGAGCGAGTGGCCTAGCTCGTGGATCGTCGCGCCGAGAATGTCGGGGATCGGGCGTGTGCCCATCTCTTGCCAGCGATCGCTGTGATCGTATTCGACGTCGCCGCCGTAGATGCCGCTGCTGGGGAAATAGGCTTGGGCCTTGGCGATCGGGTCGGCCGGCGGCGGCGGGTCGGGGCCGTTGATGTAGACGTGGCGAAAGCGCAGCTGGCCGTATTGGGCGGCGGCATTGCCATAGGGCAGCCCGTTGTCGGCGACTTCGACGAAATTGATCGGCACGACGCCGGCCCACACGCCGAGCGCTTCTTCGATCGAGCCGCGAATCAAAGCGTTGGGCAGCGGCTGGTTGTTGGGCATCAACAGTCCGCCGTCGAACATATTCTCGAAACTGTAGGTCAGCGTGATCTGCGAGCCCAAGCCGCCCGGCTGCGGCCACTTGCTGCCTTGGACCACAAAGCTGGCCGAGCCGCCCTCGTCATCCGGTCCGTAGATAGCATCATCGAGTGCGTCGCCGCCGGCCGGAATTTGATTGTGCAAATCGACGCCGAATCGCCGACAGGCCTCGCACGCGACCGCGCGTTCGCCGACGACGAGCGCGGCCATCGAGCCGAATAAGGCCAAGCACAAAATGAATCGAAACAAACGAACCACGAAGTAAACTCCCAAATGCCAAGAGAATAAAAGATTCGACCAACAGGCCGTGCGGAGAGGCTGCGGCGATAAAAGAGCGTCAATAGGTCGGATTCTCGTGGCGGAAGTGAGTCAGAAAGGCGGCGGAAGGTCGCAAAATTCGCATCCTCCACGACAATTTCATTGTAATCCGCCGCCCAATCCGACCGCAAGCAAATTGGCACCTCCGCCACGCCTACATCAACGGCCCCTGCCCTTGTCGCGCGGAACGGCCTATATTCAGGGAGTTCCGCAGGAAGCGAGGGACTCGCCGATGGCCAAGACACCGCGTCTGATTGCACCGAAAAAGCCGAAAAAGCGGCTCGCCGGCGGCATCGCCACCAGCGACGTGACACTCAGCGCCCATGTCGCCGGCAACGCAGACGTGTTCCCCGAAGTGCTGGCGCTGCACGTGGCCGACGGAGCGATGATCGCCGACGTCACCTTTGGCAAGGGCGTGTTCTGGCAGAATGTCGACATGAGCCGCTACCAACTGCTGGCCACCGATTTGAAAACCGGCGTCGACTGCCGCCAGTTGCCGTATGACGACGCCTCGCTGGATTGCGTCGTGTTGGACCCGCCGTACATGGAAGGCCTGTTCCGCCGCGCGAGTTCGCAGCTCGCCGGCGGTACGACGCACGCGGCCTTCCGCGAACACTATTCGAATGGCGAGCGCACCGGCGGCGGACCTAAGTATCACGAGGCGGTGCTCGACCTGTATTTTCGCGCCGGAGCCGAAGCACACCGCGTGCTCAAGCCGGGCGGCACGCTGATCGTCAAATGCCAGGACGAAGTCAGCGCGAACCGCCAGCGGCTCACGCATGTCGAAATCATCAACCACTACGAGGCGAGCGGCTTCTACACGAAAGACCTGTTCGTCGTGGTGCGGCGGAATCGGCCCGCGGTGAGCCGGCTCAAGAAGCAGGCCCACGCCCGCAAGAACCACTCGTATTTTCTCGTGTTCGTGAAGATGCCGGCGGGCAAGTCGCGCGAGTCGATGCGGTTCTGAGTGCAATTTGACGCCCTAGCGCCGCCGTTTGTTGCCCTGCCGTCCGTGGTGCATTCGCGGTATATTGGGCGGTTTCCAGGGAGACTGCCGGTTCTTAGCTAAACCGCAAGCGGCATTTGTTCCCTGTCTCCCGAATCCTGACTCCCGAATCCTCCGCCCATGAAGACTGACGACCTGCGAGAAAAGTACTTAGCTTTCTTCGAGACCAAGGGGCACAAGCGCTGTCCAAGCGACGTGCTCGTGCCCACCTGGGATCCGTCCGTGCTGTTCACGCCCGCTGGCATGAACCAGTTCAAGGACCACTTTTTGGGCAAGGTGAAGCTCGAGTTCACGCGGGCCACCACTTGCCAGAAGTGCCTCCGCACGGGCGACATCGACAACGTCGGCCGCACCGCGTATCACCACACCTTCTTCGAGATGCTCGGCAACTTCAGCTTCGGCGACTACTTCAAACGCGACGCGATCAACTGGGCCTGGGAGTTTCTCACCGACAAGAAGTGGCTCGGCATCGAGCCGGGGCGGCTCACGGTGACGGTCTACAAAGATGACGATGAGGCGGCCGGCTTCTGGGCGAAGGACGTCGGGCTCACACCCGACCGCATCGAGCGCTGCGAAGAGGACGAAAATTTCTGGCCGGCGAGTGCCCCGAGCCAGGGTCCCGACGGCGTCTGCGGCCCGTGCAGCGAAATCTACTACCATCCCGACCAGGGCAAGAGCGTCGAAATCTGGAACCTGGTGTTCACGCAGTTCAATCGCGTGGGCGATCCGCCGAACAACCTGCGGCCGCTGCCCTCGAAGAACATCGACACCGGCATGGGCCTGGAGCGGACGGCCGCCACGCTGCAGGGCGTGCCCACCAATTATCACATCGACATTCTCTATCCGATCGTGCTGGCGGCGGCCGAGGTGTGCGGCACGAAGTACGAATACGAATCGGACAACGGTCGGCGGCTGCGGCGGATCACCGATCACGTCCGCGCCTGCACGTTCGCGGTGCACGAGAACGTCTATCCCGGCGCGAACAAGGAAAAGTACGTCGTGAAGCGGCTGTTGCGGCGGGCGGTGCTCGACGGCCATCAGATGGGCCTGCGCGAGCCGTTCCTGCACAAGCTGGTGCCTAAGGTGGCCGAGATGATGAAGCGACCCTACCCCGAGTTGGCGGAGACGGTAAAGCGCGTGAGTAGCGTCATCGAAAAGGAAGAGGCAAACTTCTTCGGCACGATCGACGCCGGTCTGAACCACATCGATCGCGTGTTTGGCGAGATGCGCCGCGAAAATCACGTGACCGTCAACGGCGCGGTCGCGGCCGAGCTGTATCAGACGTACGGCGTGCCGCCCGAGCTATTCGAATCGCTCGCGGCGGAGCACAATCTGGCGTTCGATTGGCAGGGCTACCACGTGGCGATGGAGGAGCACGGCGAGGTCTCGGGCAAGGTGCAGCACACCGTGATGGGCGCCAGAGGCCCGATCGACTCTCTGAAGCAGGCGCTGCACTCGACCGAATTCCTTGGCTACACGGCGACCGAGGCCGACGCCACCGTGATGGGCATCATCGCTGGAGAGCCGCCGCACGATCACCTCTGCGACAGGATGGAAGAGATCGGCCACACGAACCCGGTGCGCGTCGTCTTGGATCGCACACCGTTCTACGGCGAGAGCGGCGGCCAGGTGGGCGACGCCGGAAAACTCGTCGGCGACGGATTCGAGTTCAAAGTGACCGACACGCAGAAGGATGGCCAGATCGTCGTCCACGTCGGTCACATCGTGCGCGGCATCTTGCGCGAGGGCGCGAAGGTGAAGGCGATCGTCGACGTCGCGCGCCGCACAGGCATCCGCCGTGCCCACTCCGCGACGCACATCCTGCACTACGCCCTGCAAAAGAACCTCGGCTCCCACGCCCAGCAGCAAGGCTCGAAAGTTGATGATGACTGGCTGCGGTTCGACTTCACGAACCTGAGCCCTGTCAGTCACGAGCAACTCACAGCGATCTCGCGCGATGTGGCGAGCCGCGTGGAAGCGGGCGAGCCGGTGAAGTGGGAAATCCTGCCGCTCGCCGACGCCCGCCAGATGGGCGCGATGATGCTGTTCGGCGAGAAGTATCCCGACCCCGTGCGGATGGTCTCGATGGGCCCGGCACCCGACAAAGCGTTCAGCCGCGAGCTCTGCGGCGGCACGCACCTCGACAACACCAAGGAAGTCGCCTGCTTCGAGATTCTTGCGGAAGAAGGCGTGTCGGCCGGCACGCGGCGGATCACGGCACTCACTGGAACCCGCGCGGCCGAACACGTCAAGAAAACGGTCTCGACGCTCGAACAGGCCGCGAAGCAACTCGGCGCTTCGCTCCTCGAAGTTCCGCAGGCCGTGACCGCGCTCCAGTCCCGCGCGCGCGACCTCAAGAAGCAAGTGGCCGGCGGCGGTGGGAGCGAAGTTGCGAAGGTCACAGCGAAGGCCGCCGCCCTCGGCGAAGCAAAGTACGAACAGGTGAAACACGCTCTCTCGGAGGCGGCCAAGATGCTCTCGGTCGCCCCGCTCGCGGTGCCGGAACGGATCGCCGCGATTCAGGCCGACATCGCCGCCACCGAAAAGCAACTCACCGAACGCCAGGCCGCCGGCCCGCTCAACGGCGACTCTCTGTTGGAGTCGGCCGAGCAGGTCGACGGCGTCACGGTGGTCGTCACGGAAGTTCCCGGCGTCGAGTCGAACCTGATGCGGCAGCTCGTCGACCAGATCCGCGGCAAGGCGCCGACCTCGGCCGTGCTCTTGGCGAGCCGCTCGGGCGACGACAAAGTGACGCTCGTGGCCGGGATCAGCAAGGACCTGCAGGCCCGCAAGCTGAGTGCTGGCGAGTGGATCCGCCCGGTGGCCGAGGCGGTGGGCGGCGGCGGCGGCGGGCGGCCCGACCTTGCCCAGGCCGGCGGCAAGCTTCCCGCCAAACTGCCGGAAGCACTCCAAATTGCCAAGAGCACCATCCGCGCGATGCTCGGTGCGTAACGGCGACCGAGTTTGGCGGCTGCTGAATATTGCCACCGGTGTCATGCGTCGTAACGTGCTCTTCTCACACCGCCGTCAGTGCTGGCAGCGGATGGCAAACGCGCCCAGACGGGCCACAGTTGGCGCGGCGAATGGCCGATCTAAAGTCCTACCTTTCGTCTCACGGTCGGCGGGCGTTCAAGCAAAAAGATTCGGTAAAGCCGCGTTGCGGCGCGACCTGAAACCGGCCTAAGATGCAAGGGGCTGATGAGCGGTGCCTTTCAGGCGGGGCGCCGGTTGTCGCCCACACTCTTCTAGGGACATTCTCTCGACGCCTGCCACTCCGATGGAGCATTCACGTGGTCACGCACGCACTCGAAGGCTTTAGACTCAGCGTAGATCGGGGACCGAACTGGCTGTTCATCAAGCTGCGGCCGATGCGGCATTTCGCCGAAGACGTCGCGCAGATCGCCGATGAACTTTGGTCGATCGCCTCGCGGCACTTCATCTACCGGCTCGTCTTGGAGCTGGAAGAATTGCGCCAGTTGCCGGCCGATCTTGTGGATCAACTCGTGATTCTGCAGGAGCGGCTCGTCCAATGCGACGGCTCGCTGCGAATTTGCGGATTGTCGGACGACTGCGTCCGGAAGCTCTGCGACAGCCAACTCGCCGCGGCGCTGCCGAACTACGCGACGCGACAAGAGGCCGTGCTCGGCGGCGACGCGGCAACGCTGCACGAAAAGCTCAAAGAGATGCTCTCGAGCTCGGCAGCCGGCGACGAAATGCAGGCCGCCGCCTTTGCCCTGCGAACGCCCAGCTTACATTAGCAGCTGTTGCCGAATCTTCCGCAGCGACTCGAGCGCCGGTTTCGGCTGATCCTGCGCGTCGAATACACCCCCGTGCGGATAGTGGTGCGGCACGGCATCGGAGAGCTGGTTCCAAAGAATCACTTGGACCGGCGATTTCGCCAACAACAGCGGCACGTGTCGCTCGATCCAGGCGGCCTGCGACGCGGGCGTGACTTCGTTCGCTTCGCTCGAGAGCACCTGAATCTTGGGGCTCGCCATCGGATCCTTCTCCGCGGAACTGGGCAGCGTCAGCGACACCATCAGCGGCAACTCCAACAGGCCCCAAGTATCGACGAGCCGGCTGTATGCGTGCGACGAGCGATGCGGCGTCGCGCCCGGATGGTAGCCGACGGTGATTTCGATCCCGAGGCCTGAGAGTCCGAGGTCCGCCCGCACCAATGCGTCGGCAAAATGCAGCGGCGCGAGGTCGAGTTGTTCCGTCGCCAGATACTCGGCCCACGGCTGGTCGAACGACGCGATCAACGGCGTCGCTGGATCGAGCTCGCGGACTTTGGTGATCGCCTGGGCCGCGATCTGCAGCCGCTGGTCCTCGGTGAGCGCAAGCACGCGGCCGTGACTCATCCGCGACACCACTTGCCAGAGGTGCACCTTGCCACGGTAACGCTTCACGACCGTCGTCACATGATCGAGCATGAAGCCGATCAAGCTGTCGAAATCACCTTCCCAGAGATACGTCCAATCGGGAACGCCGCGGTCGTCGAGCTCCAACAGCGGCCCGCCCATGACCTTCATGCCGGCTGTTTTGCCCCATTCGATCTGGGCGTCGGCTTGCTTCCAATGGCGGCGACCCTCGCTGGCTTCGATCGACCGCCACGAGAGCGGCACCGACACCATGTTGAACGACGGCAACAATTGTCGCGCTACGTTCACCGCCGGCATCTGATCGCCCAGTTGCACGCCGAACCACGTGGTCAGCTTTTTCGACTTCGCACGCCGCATCTCGATCGCCTGCTCGGCATAGATCGCCGCCGAGCGGTCCATCGCATCGACGGCCGTGGCGATTGCCCGCTCGGCATTCTCGGCGGCTGGCTCCGGTTCGTCGATCGTCGCGGCGCGGGAAAAATATCTCGTTGCGGTGAGCACCTCGTCCCGCAGATCGTCCGGCACCACCAGCCCGAGCATCTCCCAATGGGCGATTTGATTCCGCAGGCGATTGATCGTGCCGCGGGCGAGCTCGACTTCGAGCCGATAGGGCTTGTCGCGCTCCATGAGCGTCGACGAGCCCAACAGCAGCACGCCCCGCCCGTCGATCCGCCACGGCACCCACGCGCAGCCCGAATCGCTCTCCGCCCGCTCGACGATCAACTGGGCGCCGCTCATGTAGGCCCGGCCGTACCAGGGCAACTCGTCCTGGCCACACATGTAGACTTGCCCCAGGCCGCCGGCAGGAATGCGATCTCGATCGTGAACCGTTAACCGCATCAAGCCCATGGCAAGCGAAACCCAGGGTGCGTGTCCGCCGTTGTCTGATTGACTCGTCGTCCGGCGAGTGCGAGCTGTTTCGACCGCGATCGAAAGAAAAAACCAGCCCACCAATCGGACACCGGCCGCGTCGCACGGCACCGCGAACCCGTCATTTTAGCCATCCCACCAACGGCGAACAACCATAGCGAGAGTGGGCGGCGAATCGCTATACTCGGGGCGGAGCAAATGAGTAGGTGAGTCGGTGACTTTGTGAGTAGGTTTTCGATTCCGGTAGCTGCTCACCCACCCTCCAATTCAGCCATACCGTCCGTCCGGGGCAAATTCCACACCCATAACCCACCTGATCCCACCATGACCTCCACCGTACTCGAAACGTCCCTGGCAACCTTGCCCGTCCGCCGGGGAAAAGTCCGTGACATTTACGACCTCGGCGATCGGCTGCTCTTGGTCAGCACCGATCGGATCAGCGCCTTCGACTGGGTGCTGCCGTCCGGCATCCCCGACAAGGGCCGCGTGCTCACGCAACTGAGCCGCTTCTGGTTCGACCGGCTCGATGTGCCGCACCATTTGCTCTCGTGCGACGTCACGGAATTCGACCTGCCCGCAGGCATCGATTTCGGCCCGCTCGTCGGGCGGAGCATGCTCGTCCGAAAAACCGAGGTCGTGCCGATCGAGTGTGTCGTGCGCGGTTACCTCTCCGGCTCGGCGTTGAAAGAATACCAGCAAACGAGCGCGGTCTGCGGCATCGTCCTGCCGCCGGGACTCCGTGAAAGCGATCAACTGCCCGAGCCGATCTTCACACCCTCCACCAAAGCCGACATCGGCGAGCACGACCTCAACATCACGTTCAACGAAACCTGCCAGCGCGTCGGCCGCGAGCTGGCCGAAGAGCTCCGCCGCCGCAGTCTCGAAATCTACAAGCGCGGCGCCGCCTACGCTCTGAGCCGCGGCATCATTATCGCCGACACGAAATTCGAGTTTGGTCAGATCGACGGCGAATTGATTTTGATCGACGAAGTGCTCACGCCGGATAGCTCCCGTTTCTGGCCGGCCGACGGCTACAAGCCGGGCCAAGGCCAGCCGTCGTTCGACAAGCAGTTCGTCCGCGATTGGCTCACGGCGAGCGGCTGGGACAAGAACAGCCCGCCCCCCGAGCTGCCGCCCGAAGTCGTCGCCCACACGCGGACCAAGTACATCGAAGCGTTCGAAAGAATCGCCGGCGAGACGTTTGCGTGGAAGTAGAATAGATGTAGGTCGCAACCACGCGCCACCCTCTGGCTTTCCCTGCACACTGAATCCTGTATCCCGTATCCTTTCTCCATGCTCCGCTACCTTACCGCTGGCGAATCGCACGGCAAAACACTCATCGCGCTGGTGGACGGTTTCCCGGCCGGCGTGACGGTCGACGTTGAGCCGATCAACGTCGAGCTGAAGCGGCGGCAAGGCGGCTACGGACGCGGCGGCCGGCAGCGGATCGAAAGCGACACGGTCGATATTCGCACCGGCATCTGGCACAACGTCACGCTTGGCAGCCCGATCGTGCTCGAGGTCGTCAACCGCGACTACAAGCTCGAGCGGCTGGACGACCTCGCCCGCCCGCGGCCCGGGCACGGCGACCTCACCGGGGCCATGAAATACCTGGGCTCGATCCGCGGCGTGCTCGAACGCGCATCGGCGCGCGAAACGGCGGTCCGAGTTGCGGCCGGTGCGCTTGCCAAGCAATTGCTCGCCGAGTTCGGCATCTCGGTGTTTGGCTATGTGGTCGAAATCGGCGGCGAGCGGATCGAACCGGCCGACGCGCCGCTTCACCGCCTCCGCGAAATTCGCGACGCGAGCGCCGTCTACAGCCTCAATCTCGACCGCGATGCAGCGATCTGCGCGCTCATCGACGCGGCCGGCAAGGACGGCGACACGCTCGGCGGCATCATGGAAGTCCGCGTCGACGGCCTCCCCTTCGGCCTCGGCACCCACGCCCAGTGGGATCGCAAGCTCGACGGCCGGCTGGCCCAGGCCGTGATGGCCGTGCAGGCGATCAAAGGGGTCGAGATTGGCCTCGGCTTCGAAGCGGCCCGCCGACGCGGCTCGAAGGTCCACGATCCGATCCAGTTCGACGAGTCGCAACGCGATACGCCGAACCTGGGCTACGTCCGCCCCACGAACAACGCCGGCGGACTCGAAGCCGGCATGACCAACGGCCAGCCGCTGGTGATTCGCGCCGCCAAGAAGCCGATTAGCACGCTCGCCAAGCCGCTCGAATCGATCAATCTCGCCACCAAAGAGAAGCAAGTAGCCGAATACGAACGCAGCGACGTCTGTGCCGTCTCGGCGGCGAGCGTGATCGTCGAAAACGTCGTCGCGTTCGAGATGGCTTGTGCGGTGGTGGACAAGTTCGGCGGCGACAGCCTGCGGGAAATGAAGGCCCGCTACGAGCTGTATCTCGACATGGCCCGCGAGAAGTAAGCCGCTGGACGTTAGGCTGTAGAACGTCGGCGGAAGCAACACATTAGGCTAGCGACCGACACAGCAGCCAGCGACAAGGACGCCGGTTCCGGCACCTTCATGCCGGGAAACGTGCCGCCTTTCTGGCTCCACCAGTCGAACAGTGCGCGGGCATCGAAGCTATTCACCCAGCCGTCGCCGGTCAAATCGCCTTGCAGCCTTCCGCCGACAACGACTTGATTCCAATGGTTGGCAAGCACGACAAAATCTGCCGGGCCGACTTGGTGATCGCCGTTGACGTCGCCGAACGAATCGCCGAACCGGGCCGTGACGTAGGCCGAATCGGCGTCGTCGACGTAGCCGTTTCCGTCGGCGTCGCCGTTCGTGCCGGGCACGACGGACTGATAGATATTGAGCGCGACCACATTGATATCGAGTCCGTCGACGATGCCGTTGCCGGTCAGGTCGCCGGAGATTGGCGCGAGCGGGGCCGGGAGCGGGCCGAAATAGGCGCGGAACTGGTTGCGGTCGAAGACTTCAACGTCGGCGAAATCGACGAACGAATCGCCATTGGCGTCGCCCAAGGTATACGGCGTGATGACCGACTTCAGCCAACTGCCACCGATCGTGGCAAGATCGTTGACGTCGACGTCGCCGTCCTGGTCGAAATCGGTGGGGGCGAATAATTCTCGACCGTAATTTTGCGCGAAAAGAATGAAATCGTTGAAACCCGAAACACCATCGCCTGTCAAATCGCCGTCGTTGTATCGAGCGCCGCTGAGCTTCCCATAATTGTCGGCAAAGACACCCAAGTCCAAAACATCAACGCGAAAGTCACCATTCAAGTCGCCGATCAGTCCCGTCGACACGGAAATCGGCTCGCCGACAGAGTCCCTGATCTGCTGCAGATTTTTCGCGACACCGGTGTCGAGATTGACGCGGTAGTGGATGCCCGCGAGTACAGAAGTTTTTCCGCTTGTAAAAAAGCTCGGTCCGCCCGAGTCGCCGCTTTGTGTTTGCGCTTCGTCGGCACCGAGCCCCGCCGTGGGATCATAGCTCCATTGATAAATGCCGTATGAGCTCACGGAATTGATTTCGTTGCGACCGACGCGAGCACTCGTCGCGCTCCGCGGCGAATCCTGGCCGAAGATGAAGAGATCGTTATCAGTGTACGACAGGTAATTGGTCGCTTCGTGTCGTTTGGCGAGCGGATACCGCGTCACCCAGCTCGGCGGCGTGTTGGCGAGCTTGCCGACCCACAGGTCGGTTGAACCGACCCGCGAGCCATTGTAGGCGCCCGCTTCGACGGCAATCTCCGATTCCCAATATTCGCTGTTCGGATCGGTGGTGCGATAGAACCGCACCTTCGGTGCAACGCCTGCGGGGTCGTCGCCGCGATTTGGCTTGTTGTGATTGGCGGTGAGGAAGTAGTTGTCCGAGATCATCGTGACTTGCTTCCAATTGCTGCCCGTGGCCGAGGAATCCTCCCAGCGGCCATAGCCCGACCAGTTGTAGCTCGCCCCGATAAAGGCTTTGTCGACGCCGACGTAGAACGGATCGTGTAGTCGATCCTCGTAACCGGCAACCAGGAGATCGCCGCGCGCGCGGCTGGCAACAAGAGCCGTCGCGCTCACGATTGCGCCGAGCACCAGCAGCCGCCTGAACTTCGCCTGGCCAAGCATCACCCGCCTCCAGAAGAGCATTCGTGATCCGTGGCCAGACGTATTTCTACCGGCGAACAGCCTGTTCTGCGAGTGCAGCCGACCGGGCGTCGCGGTCGGCAAAAGAAGAGCCCCTGTTTTGGCTGCTTCCGCCAACGATGACTATTTCACAAGTCGTACATTCGTCGCACGACTCACATCAAAGCCTGGCCCGCCCGACGTGAGTGCGTGGATTATACCGGTGTCCAGCGGTATTCCCCAATAAAATTGGGAAAAACCCAAAAATTCTCTCGCCGCGGGATTTAGCAACGCCGGGCCGCGACAAAATGTCGGCCGAAATCAGCCTCCGCGGCGGTCGGATCCAAATTTCATCGCCGTAAAGTGAGGCGGTGGCGAAAGGTGCCGGTCAGGCCGATCAGAGCCAGTCCAAGGAGTGTCATGCACGTCGGCTCGGGGGCCGGTAGGATCGTCAACGTGCCCGTGTCCGACAGACCGAATGTGTCGGTGGCCCGGATGACCGCCTGGTAGGTGCCGCCGAGCTGGGCGCCGTTGAAGTTCCAGGTGAAGAGGCCCGTCGCCGGGTCGACCGTCGGCGGATTCAAGGGCGGGTTCGGACCGGTGAAGCTGTCGAGGTTCCACGTGAGTTCATCGAGCGGACTGTCGTCGCTCACCGGCAGCGTGGCAGTCAAGATCGGAATCGGAAAACCAATCGACCGACGGACCGTGAGATCCTCAACCACGGGCGGAAACTCGGGTGGCATGAACCCGGGGAAATCGCGCGACGTCAATTCACCGATGATGTCGCCTTGGGAATTGCCGACCAAAACGCGAATGTCCGTCAATGGCTCGCTGCCGCTCGGTATGACAATGTAGGCCAGATTGGCCGTCGTCGCGTTGGTGACGCCCCATGTGCCCGATAAAAAGCTGCCCACGCCATAGTCGCTTGTCGCCGTATCGGCCAGCGGGCTGCCGTTGCCGCTATTGTCCTCGCTCGGACCATTGAAACCAATTTGAGCGGGCGCCCGCAAGTGGCTGTCGCCGTTGGATTGATTTGCGCTGTTTGGCGTCGGGTCAAACATCGCAAAATCTTCGTTGAATACCCAACGCTGGTGCAGCGTGCCGTGAATCGTGACGTCGATCCCGGCGATCAATTCGCTCGCCGTCGTTTGCAGGCCAAGTGAGTACCCGACCCACGGAGCCGGCAAAGCCGCATCCGGAGCCGCGAACGGCACACCGGGTGGCTGCCGCACCAACGTCGCCGTGCCGATCACCGCCGCCTCGGCCGTGGTGCCCAGCATTACGGCGAGGCTGAGCGCTGCCGCAAGGATCCGCACCGCTCTAGCCGGCAGCTCGCGACGATTGCGCGAATGCGATCGTCGTCGATTTACGCAACCAAGCGCAACCAACGCCACTCCGGCAAGCATGACGCTCGCTGGTTCAGGTACAACCACCTCGACCGTCAGCAAGCCACTATCCGACTTGGAGAAACACAGATCGGAATTTGTCGCCTTGATCGGAAACGTGTACAGGCCGCCCTTCGAGCCATTCACGTCCCAGGTGAACAATCCAGTCGCCGGATCGAGCGTTGGGGCAATGAGTGGAGCCCCCGGGCCCGTCGACGGACCGTCGAACATCCAGGACAGGTTGGCGATACCGGCCTGATCATCCGACGCCGGCAGGGTGCCCGACACGATCGTCGGCGTCTGGGGCGGGTTAAGACTCATGTCGCCCACCAACGGTCCCAAATCGCCCACCACCAGTTCCGAAGGTGGTTCATGGGACGGGAAGTTCGCCGAGGTCAAGTTGCCGATGATGTTGCCGTCCGGGCTAGCCACCGTAATGCGAATGTCCGTAACAGTCACGCTACCACACGGAATAACGATGTAGGCCACGTTCGCCGTCGTCTGTGCGTTGGGAATGCCCCACGCACCCTTCAAAAAGCTGCCGATGCCATAGGTTGCGGAGGCGGTGTTTGCCAGCGGGCTGCCGGCCAGGCTGTTGTCCTCGCTCGGACCCGAGCCAAACAAAGCGCCCGCGACGGCTCGCAAATGGCTGTCTCCGGCCGTGGCATTGCCGCTATTGGGTGTCGGCAAATTGGCCGGGTTACCGAAGTCGTCCTCGCCAATCACCCAGCGTTGATGCAATTGGCCGGTGATCGTCACGTCGACCCCGCCAATCAACTCGCCGGCCGTGGTCGCCAAGCCGATCGTGTATCCAACCCACGGCGCTCCCAAAGCAGCCTCTGGGGTGTTGAACGGCGCACCGGGCGGATTCCGCACCAAAGCCGCCGTGCCGATCACCGCCGCCTCGGCCGCGGTGCCAACGGTTAATGCCGCAACAGCGACCGCCGCTGCCAAGAATGTTAATCTGTGGATTCGATTCATTGTTCTCTCCAAGTCAAATGCCTACGCCACAATCCCCGGCGACACGCTGGCCAAACTTCACATCATCCCGCTGCTCGATTCAGCGACCGCGCTCGCCGCCGCACAGCACACAACAATCCCACCAATGCCGATCCAACCAGCACGCAGCTCGTCGGCTCCGGCACATGCAAGAAGACCGTCACCGAACCGATGTCGTGCAGCGGCGTGCCGGGACCGGCATCCGTCGCACGGACATTGAACGTGTACTGGCCTTCTCCCGAACCGTCCGCAGCCCAGCTCAGCTTGCCGTTGGCATCCAGCGTCGGAGCGTTCAACAGGCCGGTGCCCGTGCCAGCATACTCAGCAGACTCAAAACTCCAGGTCAGTTCGCTGATCGGAGTATGGTCGTCGACCGCCACGAACTGATGCATGATGGTCGTCGGAGCGGGCGGGTTATTCATGTCCAACCAGATCGTGCCCAGATCCGCATCGGTAATCACGGGCGGCCGTTGAAGCGTGTCGCCAATAAACGGGAAGTTGTTTCGCGTGAGATTCCCGATGATGTCGCCCTGTGGATTGGCGACTGTCACACGAATGTCCGTTTGTACCTCACTGCCTCGCGGGATCACGATGTACGCCACGTTTGCCGATGTCAGCGCGTTGGTGATGCCCCACGCACCCTTCAAAAAGCTACCCACGCCATAAGTGTTGATGGCAGTGTTCGCCAGCGGGCTGCCGGCCAGGCTGTTGTCTTCATCCGGACCCGAGCCGAACAAAGCGCCGGTAACTGCACGCAAATGGCTGTCACCAGCGGTCGCATTGGCGTTGTTGGGCGTCGAAACGTTAATTGGGTCACCCGTATCCGGATCTTCGCCAACCGTCCAGCGTTGGTGCAATTGACCGGTGATCGTCACGTCGACCCCGCCGATCAACTCGCCGGCCGTGGTCGCCAATCCGATCGTGTATCCAACCCACGGCGCTCCCAAAGCAGCCTCTGGGGCGTTGAACGGCACACCGGGCGGATTCCGCACCAAGGCCACCGTGCCGATCACCCCCGCTTCGGCCGCGGTGCCAAACGTTATCGTTGCAGCGGCTGCCAGTGCCGCCAAGAATGCTAAGTTTTGAAATCGATTCATTACTTCCCTCCGCTTTTGATCGATAGTCGCCCTGCAAATCACATTTGCCGTGGTGACAGGCGGCTCGCCTGTCGATTGCTACTGTTCTACCTCAGACGGAACTGCCGGCAGGCGAGTCACCCGTCGCCACCAACGGACAAGTCCACGAACGGACACTTTCCGGACAGCCGCTCAGCCGCGCACGTCGGCGATGCTCAAGAAGAAACTCCTCGCACGGAGGAGTGCTGCATCACCGTTCGTCGAGATCGTTCGTCGAGATCATTAGCACTCAGAAAAAACGTGCGGGGGGACGAAGTCGGCGCCAGTTGCCAGGTCGTGAAAACTGGGGTGCGTCGCGGTTCCTTCGCCGCTCGGCCTCGATCCTACCCCCCAGCGGCGCAAATCGCAAGGATTTTCCGGCCCGAATGCGCAGTAATCGGCTCCGGGGCCTGGGTCACGTCGACCGTTACCGTTAGCGAAACGCGCTCTATGCAAACGGATCCACAACCCGGATTTCTGGGATTGCGGTGAAATCGCCGGCGTTTTCCGTGACGAGGGTCGAGATGTCGTGAAGGATGAGCGTTGCCGCGAGCTGCATGTCAAAAAATTTCTGGCGTCGCACCTGGTAGCGCTCGGCCAGTTCCAGTGCCAAATGGATGACGGCGAACGACACGGGCAAAACCTGAACGTACGACAAGGCCGCCAGGCGACGAATCTTTTCGCTGGCCTCGACGGGCGTGTCGGGCGGCTGCGTCTTGGGTCCCGTGAGATTCGGATACATCTCCGCCAGGTTCTGCACCGACATGAACGCCTCGCAATCTGGCCGGCGCCCCTGCTCGATTGCTTGACGCGCCTGCTCGCAACGCGGATCGTTGTCCAGCGAGGCGTAGATCAGCACATTTGTATCGAGCAGGTAACGGCCTTCAATCGTCGGCATACGTCTCCTCGCGGGAGAACTTGCCAACGAAGCGGCCTGGGGTCGTGGGAACCTGCTCGGAGACCGGGCGACTGCGAAGCCACTGGGCAAGGATCGATTCGATCTGGTTGCTCAGCGACCGATTCTCCTCGCAACTGGCCCGCTGGAGTGCGTCAACATATTGCTTTTCAATCGTAATACTAAGTCGGGACTTCATAGCATGAATATACCACATTATCCTACTTTCGTCAATTGAGTGTCTGACGAAACGCAAAAAGGGCCGCGGGAAAATCCCGCGGCCCTTGTAGGTTTCAAGTTGTGGTCCCTCACCCTGCCCTCTCCCACAGGGAGAGGATTCGGGGCAAGTGGCTTAGCTGCGGCGGCGGGCGAAGCCCACAAAGCCGACCAAGGCCAGGCCGAGCAGCGACAGGGTCGCCGGCTCGGGGACGATCACGTTCACCGTCACAAGACCGGTGTCCGAAAGCGGGCCGAGGGTGCCGGGCAGACCGTTGTCGGTCCCTTGGACCGTGAACTTATACGTGCCCTCCTTCGAGCCGTTGACGTCCCAGCTGAACAAACCGGTGGCCGGATTGATCGTCGGGGCCAGCAGCGGAACGCCCGGATTGGCCGGATCGCTGCTCAGGATCGACCAGGCCAGCGGAGCTCCCGGCAACTGATTGTCGTCGGCCGAAGGCGTACCCGAAACGATCGTTGCCACGTTCGGGCCGTTGAGGCTCATGTCGCCCACGAGCGGACCGAGGTCGCCAATGGCCGGCGCGGTGTTTCCGGGGGGGACAATGCCGCCCAGACCTGGGAAATCTGCTTTGGTAAGGTTCCCGATGATGTCACCACCGGGATTAGCAACTTGGACAGTGAGGGCCAGGTTCGCTAGCGAATCCGATGGAATCACGATGTACGCGAGACTCGCGGTCGAGAGCTGGCTCGCAGGCAGGAGGCCCCACGCACCCGACAAGGTCGTGCCCACGCCGTAATCGGAGGTGGCATTGTCGGCCAGCGGACTACCAGTGCCGGGGTTGTTTTCGGTCGGACCAGCACCGAACAGGGAGCCGGCAACCGCCCGCAAGTGGCTGTCGCCATTCGTCTGATTGGCGCTGTTGCCAGTCGGCAGGAAGGTTCCGGAATCTTCGTCGAACGTCCAGCGTTGGTGCAACTGGCCCGTGATCGACACGTCGATGCCACCGATCAACTCACCGGCGTTTGTCGACAGATCGAGAGCGTACGACACCCAGGGTGCACCAAGAGCAGCGTCCGGACTACCAAACGCCACGCCCGGCGGGTTGGCCTTCAACGTCGCGATGCCGAGCACCGCCGCTTGAGCCAACGAGCTAACCGTCAAAACCGCGACCACAGCAAATGCAAAAGATTTACGTAACATATTCGTTTCACTCCAAAGCTTAAGAAGTAGTACCAGATACTGATGGAACTCGAACAACTCGATTGTCGACGCCATGCACTTCACGTTGCTCATCAACCAGCAAGCTGGCGTGGGGCGTCGTCAATCGTTCGCAGGTAGTGCGGTGTGGTGACGTCCGCCACAAGCGGCCGTCGCCAGACCCGTGAGAACAGCCCCGAGGGAGCTGTCCCGTTGGGACTATTTGTCTTGCACTACCGTCGCCATAAGCATTAGCACTGTCCTCCTAGTTAGCCTCGAAAGAGTGAAGCTGAATCTGTCTGTATTGGAGAGCTTGTCGTCCGGGCTCGGCAGCAATCGCTGAACTGGGACTTGAGCTTTTTAGCCACGCGGTCGCGTTGGCCCCCACCCTTGATCTCTTGACCTAAACGCCTTTGAGCCAAACGAGTTTTGAGTAGCGGCAAACAAAAAAGGCCTCGGAACACACACGACGTGTGTTCCGGGCCTTTTGAATTTTTAGCTACTCGTGAGTTCGACTCGAAAATCTAACTGTTAAAAACCAACCTGTAAAAACCGAGATTCACTCTCGATATGCCGATTCTACCAGCAGGAATTCGAGCTGTCAATCACTTTTTCAAAAATTTATTGCTTACGGCGGAAGCCGGCAAAACCGACCAGCGCCAAGCCGAAGAGCACCATGCTGGTGGGCTCCGGCACATGCAGGAAGAGCGTGACGTTACCGATGTCAAACAAGTTGGCACCGGGGCCGGCATCCGTCGCACGGACATTGAACGTGTACTGGCCTTCTCCAGAACCGTCCGCCGCCCAGCTCAGCTTGCCGTTGGCGTCAATCGTCGGAGCATTCAACAGACCAGTGCCTGTGCCGACGTAATTAACGGAATCAAGAGCCCAGGTTAGTTCGCTGATCGGATGGTCGTCGACCACCGCGAACTGGTGCATGATGGTCGTCGGACTCGGCGGACTATTCATGTCGAGCCAGACAATGCCCAGATCCGCGTCGGTAATCACTGGCGGATTGTTCGTAACCGGCTCAAATCCGGGGAAGTTCGCCGAGGTCAAGTTGCCGATGATGTTACCATTCGGATCAGCAATTGCAACGCGAATGTCGGTGGTCGTTTGGCTGCCGAATGGAATCACG
The DNA here is from genome assembly GCA_031403315.1 of Planctomycetota bacterium. Taxonomy (GTDB): domain Bacteria; phylum Planctomycetota; class Planctomycetia; order Pirellulales; family Lacipirellulaceae; genus DASYDU01. Next base: position 9,139 of record JANNTD010000355.1, on the reverse strand, counting down.
ATGTACGCCAAATTGGCGGTCGTCAGCGCGTTGGTGATGCCCCACGCACCCTTCAAAAAGCTACCCACGCCATAAGTGTTGGTGGCAGTGTTCGCCAGCGGGCTGCCGGCCAGGCTGTTGTCTTCATCCGGACCCGAGCCGAACAAAGCGCCGGTAACTGCACGCAAATGGCTGTCACCAGCGGTCGCATTGGTGCTGTTGGGCGTCGAAACGTTAATTGGGTCACCCGTATCCGGATCTTCGCCAACCGTCCAGCGTTGGTGCAATGTGCCACCAATGCTTACGTCAATACCGCCGATCAACTCACCGGCGTTTGTCGCCAAGCCGAGCGTGTAGCCAACCCACGGCGCTCCCAAAGCAGCCTCTGGGGCGTTAAACGGCACACCCGGAGGATTCCGCACCAAAGCCGTGGTGCCGATCACTGCCGCTTGGGCAAACGTGCCACCTAGCAGCACCATTGCGACAGCCAAAGCTGCCATCCGACTCACAGACCGCGACGTCATAGTAGTTGCTCCCTTTAATTCAATCTTTAGCATTAGGCTAACAAGCACCTATTGGAGTGAAAAAAATACGCCCGCACCACTTCTCGTATCTATCCCAGACGGAATGGAGAGGGGTGTTCCGCCCTTGCCCATCCTTCAGCGAAACTTAGCAGCTACGGCGCCGCAAGAGCGCGGCACTCAATCCAGCAATCATCAACATCACCAAGCTCGTCGGCTCCGGAACGCCAGCAACCGAACCACCGCCGGCACCAGGAGTTGTCGGCAGCGTCACGCTACCACCAACCACCCAGTTCGGGTCCGCCTGGCCAAAGTTGGACGCCAACACGGCCAAGTCACCGACGTCGGTCAGGCCATTGCCCGTGAAATCGGCTTGTTGCCAGAGCTTGCCAGAACCACCAAAATGGGAGGCGAGAATAGCCAAGTCACCAACGTCGACATTCGGCGAGAGATTGGCGTTGCCAGCTCGGACCGCTTGGTTGTTCGCACCGGTCACGATGTCGTTGTTGATTCCCGATTGAGCGAGGCGGCCGTTGCCCGTGTACGCACCCGACAAAGTCAAGGTGGTCGTCAACGCGGCCGTTGTCGGACGCTCCGTGTGAACTAGGAACGCTTCCTTGGCACCGCCCGTGGTGAAGTAGGTGCTTCCCAGGGCAGCGACCAATTGATTCGTCGCTACGTTGGCCTCGACGCCCAAGTCCGCGGCCGTCCAAAAGGCAAAGCCGGGGACCGCGGTCCCTGGATTGAGGTTCGGGAAATTCGTGAGGTTCGGGGCGGCACTAATCAAGTTGCGATTCGACGCCGTGGCGGCAATTTCAAGCGCCACCGAGCCACCCACACCATTCGGCGGATTATCGACAAACAAAGCAGCGTCCGGCGTCACATTGACCTGCCAGACCCACTTGCCAGCCGTATCCAAGCCCAGCACCTTGGCGCTTGCCGCCGGAGCGGCCAACACCGGAGAAGCCACGACACAAAACAACCCCGTGATAACTATGCTCTTCCAGGACATTAGAATTCTCTCCACCCTCTTAGAATGACGAAGTTAAAAACCAGAGTTGCTGAGCGAAGCAGTGAAGCCGCGATGACATTCGAGGGGGCGAAGTTCTTGAGTCTTGCTGGGGGCGAGGTAGCCCCGGCTCACTCACTCGCTTGGCGAATATCACACGCTTGTCAGCCTACCCTCCTCACGAACCAGTCGAACGCATCACACAGTTTTTCAGACTACACGATCTCTCAAACTTTCCCGTCTTCCGAATATCTTTGTGCTCTGCCTTGAGCAACCAGTTCATCCTGTTCTTAATTGTCTGCCTGTTTTTGTCTGCGAGAGAAATCCCGCCGCATAGTGACGCGGCGATCGTTTACTCCCACATCGTTCAGCCCCCGAAGAGAAGCACGGAAAACTAACTTCAACACATTGAGTTTTGCTAGCCGTTACGACCAGCACAAACTCTCCGCGCAACACAGCACGGCGTATCTTCGACTCATTATGCTCCTGGGTTTCAGGAGTGTCAAGCAGTTTCTACCTTGAATAGCGCTTTTTTCACACAGTCCTAACAATGCGCGAAAGCCGCCAATTCGGCCGCAAAAACACGATTTCTGCCGCCCACTGACAGAAGGTCGCAGCCGCCGGTTCGGGCACGATTCCGGCCCCGGGGGCTCCCGTGGACTTCCGGGGTCCGACCACGGCTGCGCCGCGGTGCCCGCGACCCGGCTCGCTTGCCCGGCTCTTTGGCCCGCCGGCCCCAGCACCGGGCCACCGAAAATGTTGCCGAAATTTGCCTTCCAATAGCCGCAATCCAGGGTGTCGACCACCAAGACGAGGTTGCCGTCGGTTGCCAGACCAGCTCCCGCCTGGCCGGCGTGTCTCGTCAAGCTGTGCATTCTACGGCGCCGACACCGTTGTCGAGGATTCGGCCGGCCGACGGGTGGCCGGCCGAGCGACCTGGCGGACGGAGCTAAACCGCAAGCGTCGGATCGGCTCGGGTGGCCGGCCGGGGTGGGCGGCTGGCTCGACGATTTTTTTCGGTCGAGCGCGCGGGTCGACGGTCGAACGGCAATTTGCCGCCGACCATTTTCCCTGACCGCTACGACGCGAACTTTGCGGCGAAAAAATATCTCGCGCGGCGCGAGATTGTTCCAAATCGCTTTGACGCGTCGCGCCCAATTTTGCTAATCAAGATGGTGTTGTCATCGCACCCGCGATTCGCTCCAGTTCTTCACCACGTTTGCGAAGGGAGGCTTTTCCAGAGCGCCGTTTTTTGGGGACCGCCAGCTTCCTCTTTTTGATGCGAGAGGGCGCGTGCACCACCGAGAAGCGACGGAAGCTCATGCGATAGATCTCGGCCGCTAACATCATCAACGTGTTCGACGCCGGCTCTGCTCTCGCTCGAGAACAGCCGCGACTCGTTCGACCGTTGCCGCCCCGCCGGGGCTTGGGCCTGGAATATCCGTGTCAACCGTCCGCTTCCCAGCAGTGCCTAGCGCAGGGCCATTTCCATTCACCCCAAGGTGGTTTGATGATCGACCAGTTCTAGCCCGTCCCGCCGGCAGTGTCGCGGGGCGGGCCTTTTTCATGCGCGTACGTTAGGCTTTCCAGCCTGACACGAACTGTGTGTCAGGCTGGAAAGCTTAACGTACGGCTACGTCTCGCCGGAACCTCCCCCCGACTGCTATAACGGCCCCAGGCGAGCCATGGCCGAACTCAAAACATTCCTGTTCACCGACATCGTCGGCTCGGTCGAGCTGAAGGGCGAAATGCCCGGCACGAGCGACACCGAACGCGATCAGGCGTTCATCGAGCTGATCCTCTCGCCCCACCGGGCGCGGATCGAACAAGAACTCGCCACGCTCGGCGGTCGCGTCGTCTCGACCGCCGGCGACGGCCATTTTCTGGTCTTTCCCGATACGATCCACGCCGCCCGCTGGGCCATCCATTTGCAGCGGGCACACCGCGACGCACCCATCGCGACGCCCGCCGGCAAGCCGATCGCCGTCCGCGTCAGCGTACACATCGGGATCCCGCAGATCGATCCGCGCGACGCGAACAATTTCGTCGGCAAGCCGGTCGACTACGCGGCCCGGCTCAACGACTATGCCACCGGCGGACAGATTCTCGTCTCGCGGAGCGTCGTCGCCGTGTTGGAAGACGCGGGCATGGACGGCGTCACTTTCCACTTGCACGGCCGCCGCGATCTGCGCGGCATCGGACTGGTCGACGTGTACGAGCTCGTTTACGACGCGACCGGCCCGCGCAAGATGCGACCGCAACCGCACGAGAATCTGTCCCGCGAATGGACCGTGCTGCCGGCAACCATGGGGCTCACCGAATTCCAAAACCGCGGCAGCCGCTCCGACGTGGTCCTCGCGCCGCCCCTTGCCTCGCTCGCTGCCAAGAAGCTCGGCAACTACGAGCTCATGGAACGGCTCGGCGGCGGCGGCATGGGCGACGTCTATAAAGCCCGCCATTCGCAGTTCGGCCGTCAGCGGGCCGTCAAAGTCATCCGCCCCCACTTCGTCGAATCCGGCCACCGCGAGGTCATCCGCCGCTTCTACCAGGAGATCAAAGCAGTCGGCGCGCTCGAGCATCCGAACATCGTCGTGGCGATCGATTCGTCGACGCCCAGCGACGCGGTCCACTATCTGGTGATGGAATTCATCGACGGCATCGGGGCCGACCAGCTTGTCGCCCGCCACGGCCCGCTCGCCGTGGCCGACGCCTGCGAAATCGTCCGCCAAGCGGCTCGCGGCCTCGCCTACATCCACCAAAACGGCATGGTCCACCGCGACGTCAAGCCCTCGAACCTGATGCTGACCGTCGTCTCGAGCGAGAGCTTCGGCAGCGACCTCGGCGCGGCGGCCGAGCCGGCGGGACGCCGAGCGGTCGTGAAAATCCTCGACCTCGGCCTGGCGCTCCTGGTGAGCGACGACCAGCAACGGCTCACTCTATTCGACGACCGCGCGATGGGCACCGCGATGTATATGTCGCCCGAACAATGGAAGACCACCAGCGTCGACATCCGCGCCGACATCTATAGTCTTGGTTGCACGCTCTACCATCTGCTCGCCGGCAAGCCGCCGTATTGGGACTCGGACCTGCGGCCGGAAAAAGCCCACGAACGCGAAAAGCTGCCGCCCATCCAAGGTTCCGAGCCGATTCCCCGCGGCGTCTGGGAAATCGTCGAGCGGATGACGGCCAAACGCCCCGACGAACGCTACGCCGACCCGGCCGAGGTGGTCGCCGCCCTCACTCCCTTCGCCACCGGACACCAACTGGTCCGGCTCATCGAGGAAGCGACCGAGCCAGCGGACGCGACGCCCACCAAAGGCTTCCATAAATCCGAAACGCTCGTCGCCCGCAACGTCGAATCCGACACGCTGCACGTCCACACACCGGTCGACTGGGCCCTGCCCACGTCGTTTCCTCCCGCTAAGCGCCGCGCCATCTGGCAGGCACTGTCGAAGGTGCTGCTCGTCGCACTGGTTGCCATCGTCAGTTGGCTCGCCTATCAGGCAACAGGCCGCCGCGAGTCGGCCGAAGACGCCCGCCTCGCCCGACAACACGCGCTCGAATTGGCCGCGAACTACGCCACCAGCGAGATCCTCAAAGAGATCAACCTGCGGTTCGACATCCTCGACAAGCTCGCCAAGGATCCCGATCTCGAACGGCTGATGCGCAACGTCGATAGCTCGCCACAAAATCAAGAGCTCTGGAAGAGCGTCGATAAAATTCTTGGCGCAGAAAAATCCGATCGCGACAAACTGGCCCCCGCCGACAGCTGGTTCATCAGCAACGCGGTCGGCATCCAGATCGCTCGTAGCCCCCGTAGCACCAGCCTCGGCCTCAACTATTCGTACCGCGACTATTTCCACGGCCAGGGCAAGGATTTGACGCCCAACACGCCCGACCTTAAGCCGATCACCGAGCCGCATCTCTCCGCCGTCTATCGCAGCACGTCGACCGGCTATCTCCGCGTCGCCTTTTCCGTGCCGATCAACAGCGTCCGCGCCGGCGTGAACAAAGTGCTCGGTGTGCTGGCGATGTCGGTGCCGTTGGGCGAATTCAACGTCCTCCAAAAACGTCTCCCCGTTGGACACGAGGTCGTGCTGATTGACCTCCGTGAATCGACGATCGACGACGAAACCCGCCGCGGCCTGATCCTCCACCGACAAATCCCCGGCGCCTCGGCCGAGGAGGGCACCGCCGCCTGGGTCGGCCCCGAGCTCATCGCGCGCATCGACAAGCTGCTCGAAGAGAATAAGTCCACGCCAACCGGGAGCAGCATCTTCCTCAGCGACTACCGCGACCCGGCCGTCACCAGCGACAAATCCTATTGGGGCGCCATCGAACGCGTCATCGACCGCCCCAACGACGAACCAGAACGCGACACCGGCTGGCTGGTCCTCGTCCAAGAGCCGGTCGCAAGGCAGTGACGCTCTCGTTAACCGCGACGCGCCGCGAGCCCCAGCGAGCAAAGCGGAGCGCGATCCTCACCCGCCCACTATGCCAATTCATACTGTCCCTGGCCCCCACGCTTGAGCTTGCCCTGCGCCACCAGCGCGTCCCACACCGCCCGCGGGTACTGGTTCGGCGGCGCAATCGCCACGATCCCAGACGCATGACCGCTCAGCGGGCTGGCTCCGATCCGCGAATCGTAATCGAGCTGCGTCAACTTGAGCCGCTTCTTGAACGCCTTGAAAGCCCGCGTCAATTCTTCCGGCGCAGGCACCGCGGCAGCTGCTTCAGCAGGCGTTGCGGCCGGTATTGGTTCTGATTCCGACATGATTCGCTCCTGGACTCGATGCGTGTGGCGATGCCCACCATTGTACTAAATCTGTCGCCACAATTCTGCTCCGTGGCATACTCCGGCCACACTTCTGTTTTTGTCCCCGTTCCCATGTCTTTTGTGAGCAGAAGGAAACGGACGAAACAGAAATCCGGGGGTCGAGACGAATCCACATCCGCGCCCATCCGCGAAATCCGTGGTTAGCACGCTGGCTTTCTTTGCGCCTTGGCGCCTTGGCGTGAGACTTCCAAGCCCCAACGCCCGAAAGGGGCGGCCAAAAATAGATGTTGACATTTGTCCACTATCTGGTAGAAACGAAGGCGTGGGAATAGCAGGGAGCGAGGAGCCTGGAGCAGGGAGTGAAAACTCTCGCTTGACTCCCTGCTCCCTGCCCGCTGGCGTTGAGGCCCCGAAAATTCCTCCGCCAGCCGGCCGCGAAAGTATTTGCTCTTTGAAAACTTAACGACAGACGTGCGGCGACTTTCTAGGTGAGGCGCCGGGCGCTCGGGGTTTGCCGACGCTGAAATGTGGACGGCTGCGCCAGCGGTGCGCGCGAAACACAGTGTTTTTCGCCATCCCCCACAGGCGAGGTAAAACAACTTGGCCCCTTCGGCAGAAACTTGGCCCCTTCGCAAAAACACGGGGTTTTTTGAGTGACGCGAATCCGCCAACGACCTACTCCGCCGCTCGCGTCCGCCACTGTACGAGGCCGGCCAGCAAATGCTGGGCGAGCGTGGCCAGCACGATCATGAGAATCGCAAGCCGCTCGTGCGCGAGCACCGCGCCGGCCAACAACAGTGCGAGGCCAGTGTGTTTCATGCTCAGGCCGAACACGAGCGCAAGGCGCGACTCATCGTCCAACCGCATCATTCGCGCGACCAGCCAGCCGGCTGCAAGTCCGACCACACTCAGCGCCACCGCCAACACAGCGGTGGTAGCCAGGACCGAGAACGGCGATTCTCGCAACGCCTTTTGCAGCGCGAGTGCCGCGTTCACGTAGTTCAAGAGCAGCAGCGATGCCACGCTGGCGAGTACCAGCCAACTGCTCATCGCCGCGACGCGCTCTTTGCCGAGCGCCGGCCGGCAGGCCAGACCAGCCGCCGTCGGCAGAATCACCCAAATAATGAAAAACGCACCGGAGAAGTTATCGATCAACGTCTGAAAATGCATCTGGTCCGGCGACGTGAGCGTCAGCCGCAGCCAGCCCAGCATCCACGGCGTCACCCACGGACAGAGAAAAATCGTGACCAGCACCAGCGCCAGACTCAGCGCCAAATTGCCGCGCACCAATTGCGTCCAGCCGACCGACGAATTGGCCACCGGCATCGAAGCGACCAACGCCAGCCCCACCAAGAGCTCCGCGGTCGACTTGCCGTCCACGACGAAAGGCACGACGGCGGCCGCCACCAGCACCAACAGCGCCGGCGCGACCCACACGGCCAGCGTCCCACACACCTGCGCCCACGGCCGCGATCCAATCGCACGAATCTGGGAGACGTCTGTTTGCACCGCCGCACAAAACAACAACAGCGCCAACAGCACCGGCGGCAACGTAAATTGTGCGGCCGGAAGTGCCGACGGCGTCCACCGCCACTCGCGCATCGCCTGCCCCGGCGCCGGCCACAACGCCGCCAAGACATAACAACCCACGAGGAGCCAGAAGCAATGTCGTTGCACGAACTCAGCAAGCCGGAGAGCAGCGTGTTGTCGACCGTCGGCTCGCTGCATGGCAAGTACTTCCGCGAAGTGCCGTCAGTTGCCCAATTGTCGATTGAGATCGTCGAGCCCGCGGCGCAACTCCTCGGCCGTCGACTGGAATTCGGCCGAGGCCGCCGCGAAATCGCGTTTGAGGGCAGCGACTTCCTCTCGCAGCCGGGTCAGCTCGGGATCGATTCCCGACCGAGTCGCCGTAGCCGAAATTGCCGTAGCCGAAGTTACCACTGCCGAAGTCGCCGGTTGCGGTCGCGCGGCTGCCGCCGCAGGGTCGCGTTCGTGCGGTTCATCGATCGGCACGAGCGCCGCCGCTTCGCGCCGCACTTTCTCCAGCTCGCGCTCCTGATAGAGCGTGTGAGTCACAATCGCGCCGCGACCCTCCGGTGTCAGGAAAACAACGAGCCCCTTGGCCACGAGCGCATCGAGCACCGGCCGCAAATCGGCAAGGTCCTTGATCGGCTCCATCCGCGCCGCCCGGCCGCGCAGCTCGCCGACCGTCTGCGCGCCGCGCAAGAGCAGCTCCGCCATCACCGCCAACTCGACCTTTTCCACGCCCAGCCACTCGTAAGTCAGGTGTCGATACTTGTCGACCCGGCCGCTGCCTTGAATTTCCGCCACCGCGCCCATGCGGCGCAGCGACTCGAGCGCCGCGGCAACCTGTTCTTCTTCCACCTGCATCAGCGGCGCGCGATTGTTCTTCTGGTTGCAGCCGCTCTTGAGCGAGTTGAGCGAGAGCGGATAATTCTCCGGCGTCGTCTTCGCCTTTTCTACGAGCACGCCGAGCACGCGTCGCTCGAGCGCCTCGATCGGCTGCCAGCGCGGCTTGGTCGACGGTTGGGAGGTCGATGTGTCGGTGCTCATCCTGAGAATCTCGCCTGGGCAGGAAGCAAATCGTCGGGGCCGTCCCATCTTAGCCAAGAGTTGCCCGACGGAGCAACCGCGCGGAGCGGCGGCGGTCGCATCGCGGCAAATTCAATCGCGGAATCACGCGAGTTGCCCGCGCAAAAAAAATCCGGGGACCGATTCCTTGCGAAATCGGTCCCCGGTGGAGGGACGCTCGAACTGGAGGCGTTGCGGGATGCTAACTCAACAGCAGGTGTTCAAGGGTGCCGTTCTCAAGCTCCAACTAACACAAGACCA
>JANNTD010000354.1:0-16980 GCA_031403315.1 Planctomycetota bacterium | reverse complement strand
TGACCTCAATCTCCGGTCGACGATCCTGCCCGTCGGCCACGGGCTCAGGCTCCCACGTCTGGGCATCAGCGATCGCCTGCAGGAGCATTTCTTGGCCACCGGGCTTCCGCAACACGTCGCGGACATCCTTTCCGCCGCTTTCCGCGAACTCGATTGGTAACACAACGGTGCGTACGGTTGTCGCCTTCCCGCGAATTACGCGAGCTGAGAACTCCGCTCCTTCCTCGCCGGCGCGATCGCGGTCCGGCACGAGCACAACTTCAACGCCGGTGAAGAGTCGAGCGAACTTGGCAGCCATGCGACAGGTGTTCAGCCCACACGCCAGGAACCCCATCGCATTAAGTGCAGCTGCGTCTTTGACTCCCTCGACCACGTACCAAGTTTCGCCCGCCTTTGGCAGGCGGACCTCACCGTCTCGGTGCGGCAGGAAGAGCCCAGCCTTCTTCCCCTTGGCAAACATGCCTTTGAGGGCCTTCTCGTTCCCCTTGGTCGCGATCGTGAAGGTCGTACACTGCTTGCCATCAGGGCCGTAGCACGGGAATTCGACCTTGGTATCGGACACCTCTTTCACACCGAAGGCTCGAAGCGAGTCGACCGTGACCCCCTTCTGCAACGCGATCGCGGCAATTGGGTCCGATTTCACCTGGCCGTTAGCCTCGTCGTTCGACTTGAAATGACCGAGCTCGACAAGCACTTTCTTTGCCGTGTCGTGGTCCGTAACGGCCTTCGCCAAATCGAAGGGCGACCACTTGCCGCCACAGGAAAAGCAATGGGCCACAGCAGTTTCGGCGTGCACGCGGAACGCATCGCTCGACTTGCACGCGATACAGGGCCCGGCCAGATCGTGTCCTTCCCGCTTGTCGAGCTTGAGCCCCAGGCGGGCTGCCAGTGCAACCCCCAGTTCGTCGTTTGAATTAGGCATCAGCATGTTCGTGCCTCCCATTCCTGGCGGCACGGACACGCAGCGGCGATCCATTGCTGCAACTCGTCGCTGCGCCACAGAGTGGACCGACCGATTCGCACTGGCCTTGGAATACGCCCTGCTGAGTCCCAGGCACGCCACGTCCTCAGGGACTTTCCACAGAGGGTAGCCGCATGTTTTGCGGTCAGAAGTAGCGGCCGGACCGAGTCAGGACACGTAATGGACTTGCTCACAACTGTGGATCCTTCCGCCTGCGTCGACGTGCTTCCTAGCTACTTGCAACTAGCGCGCATAGCTTCCCAAACTGACCGCTCGGGGGCTCCGGCCTGCAACCACTCGCGCAGTTCGGCTGCATTCCAGCGGATGGATCGCCCCAGCCGGATTGGCTTGGGGACTCGACCGGTAGAATTCAGCGTCCAGAGATGACGCTCAGAGATTTCCAAAAGTCGGGCCACTTCCGCCGAAGTCAGCGCCAGTGGTTCCGGCTCGCGAGGATGCGTTGTAGTGCTCATGCCCGCATTCTTGTGCAACGCGGGAGCACGCCAAGCTTCAAAAGACGCAGTTCGGACTTTTTCCGAGAAGTTCGGACTTGGCAGCTAGAAAAGTCACCCGACGGTGTCATCAGGGAGTAGAAAAACGCCGATTGGGAAGATCGTCTTTGTGGACCCGGTAGGACTTGCTTGTGAGCTTCTTCGCCCGAATTTTCCCGTCCTTGACCCGCGCCAGGAATGTGTCGCGATGCACATTGAAGGCTTTTGCCCACTCGCCTGGGGACCTGGGCTCAGACCAAACCGAGTCGCTAGCAGGAGAGCCTTTCGAGCGCCAGGATTCGTTGGTCCTACGGAACTCCAACACCGCGTAGACCTCGCGATTGAGTTCAGCCAAAAGTTTGTGGGAATCGAATGCCGGGAGGGTGTTCGCCAGTCCCGCGAAATATACCACGGCCTCGTGCGCGTGAGCATCCAGGTCTTTAGCCTCTGTTTCCTCTTCCTCCTCGACGTCGTCGGGGTTGGTTTCGCGTTCCTCGTGCGCTAGTTCCAAGTCGTCAAACGCCCTTACGCCAAAGATGGCCCGTAGATCGCAACTTCTAAGAACCAGGGTGGTTGCATGCAATAGAGCATCCACGAACTCGAATGCCGAATCATAGGCATCCCTTCCGCCACCGAAGGGAGACACTAAGAAATGTACGTCTGGCTTGTACTTCCCCACTGTTCGCTCCCGCACCCGGCCGATCTCATACAGGATTCTGGAGTCCAACGGAGAGCCGTATACCGCGTCGCAGCCCGTGATCGAGTACATCGCCTCGATCAGCTCGTCGAATTTCTCTTGTGTTGGCCACGTGAACCCCTGGTAAGCATCTCGCGCATTCTCGTGATGAGCGTATTTGCCATCGATCATGAAGGCGCAGATGGTGTAGTGCTGAATGAACTCGGAGCCAATTTCCAACAGCTCTTTGAGGTCCTCTGGCAACTCGTCTGGCATGACTTGGTCCATGCGTTCTATCTCACGCGTTGTCCGGCAAGTGATCTCGACGTATCCGGTACGACTTTGACGAGAGTTTCTGGGCTCGGATCTTCCCTTCTTGTATCCGAGCTTTCAATGTATCCCAGCTCATATTGAAGCGTTTGGCCCATTCGGCAGGAGATGCCGGCTCTGACCAGCTGTCTGTGCCGTTGGAAACGTCCGCAGCAAACCATGATTTTCCCGCCAAACGGAGAGCTGCTGCTGCGCGAACCTCCCTCTCAAGCTCGGCTTCGATTTCCTCTCCCTCGACGTATGGTAGTGACCGGAGCGAACCCAAGAAGAATGCCAGTGCCCTGTCGGCCGCGCAGTACGCGTCCAGTAGATGGTCGTTCTCATCGTTGGCATCGCCCAGCAGCGGCGCGAAGTTCATATCGCATAACTCGATCACCGCCCATGCGGCATAGGTGAGCGACATGACGAACTCGAAGGCGGAGTCGAACTCCTGGGCGATCGGCGTGCTGATCGGAAACCTGAACTCGATCTCCGGCTTGAAGCGCCCAGTGAACTTGGCTCGGGCCTCTGACATCTCCCGCAGTAGTTCTCGGCCGAACAGAAGTCCCTCTATCTTGCCAAGATCGAGATTGTCGATCGCCTTCGCTGCCGCCAGGTACTTACCAATCTCAACATCGTCTGGGGTCTCATAGCTTTCGTCATCGAAGTGGGGACACACCAACTGCGTGTACGCTTCGAGGCACTCGAGCGCGTCGTCGAACGCCGTCTGAAAGTCATCTGGAAGTTCTGGGGGCGTTGATTGCGCCATTGTGCTTCCACCCTTCACATGCCCATCAGGTTGTCATCCAGCCCCAGCTCCTTTAACCCGGCGCGAGTTTCATCGGCCTTCGCGCTCGCCTGATCCCGTTCGATCGGCACCTCGAAAACGACCTTCAGCTTCAGCCCTGGAGTCGAGGCGAAGCGACTGAGAACCTTGGTGTAGAAGTTCATCCACTTCTGCGGCGGCACTTCACCCTGCCAACGAATCGCCCTGCCTCGCGAGTCGTCATCGCCTCCAGCCTGGTCGTCTTTCTCTCGATCATCGGGAGAGGTGACCCGCACTTCGGCGATTGCCTCAAGACCGTTCGCCTCTGCGCGTACCGTAAACAGGCCGGTAGCCCCATCTTTCTCGGCGGTGTACATGCCACCGCTGACCGTGCCGCCGGTAGCCGACCATGTTGGCGTAGAGACATCAATCGGCTGCCCATACTGGTCGATTCCGCTGCACGAGAACGACGCCTGCTCGCCTTGTCGAATGAACGCATGCTCCGGCCGCACGACGAGCCGGGCCAACCGCGGTGGCTCGAGCAGTTTTCGGGCATCTTCGGCCTTCAATAGGTACACGTCGTCGGTCACCTCGACGTCGGCTTCGGCTAGGCTCTCGTTGAAGTGCAGCAGCTTCAGTTGTCCTTTGCCGTCCTTGGTCGCGTAGCCGAGCGATCCTTCGGTGACGCCGTTCGCGATGGTGCGTTTAATCGCGTCGGCGTTCAGCAACCTGGGAAGCTGAGGCGACGAATAGAACGCGTCGCGCACCCCCTTGGTCGACCATTCGGTCAGCGCCGGGGGCCAGTACTTGAGCAGCTTATTTGCCCCCACTCCCGATGTAATTTCATCCGTGCGGCCCAATTCGTTGAGATAGAGCTCAACGAGGCTACCGGCCATGCTGGACGTAATTTGGCCCAGGTCGATCTGCCGCAGCTTGTTGTCTTTTCCCAGCAGATATACGTACCTGTAGGCCCGCCAGATGGCTTCCTTGAGATCCGCCTTGGCCCGGCCGAAGCTGCGGGTCAACAGCCGGTTCTGTGCTTCGTCGAGCCGCTTCTTGGTGTCCGAATCCTCGTCGATCGCCTCCCAAGCCAACAAGTCGCGGGCAGCTTCGCGAATGGCGTCGGCGGAATCCGGCACGGCAAATATCAGCGCCGACTTGTAGGTGCGCCCCGAGCTGCCGCAATCGCGCACGATCGATTCCATCAATTGGTCTGTGGCTTTGCCGCCCGCAATTTGTTCGAGGCTTAGCACCACCAGCGTCAAGACAGGCCGATTGGATACGTCGTTGCTGCGTTCTGGAAAAAACCGCCGATCGAGCTCCTTGTTGCCCTCGTTGAATATCTCCTGCGTATGCTTGTTGATTCGTTCGTTGATCTCCTTGGGCTGCACCGCGCCGCGGCGCGCGACCAGAATCTGATTCAAATTGGGCGTCAGCCCAAACCGATAACGGTTCCGATCCCAATTCAGGTAGTAACAATTGCTGACAAGCCCCTCCAACACATTGTCAACGTCGACCAAATTCAATTCCGGGCTGCCGACTCCCATGCGAATCTCGGGCAGTGCCGCTTCGGCCCTCGACTGGCTCATGCCACCGTTGGACTCAAAGAAAATCGTCGACGCCACTTTCCGGTGCAGGCTGGCTCTCTTGATCGCTTCGGGAGCCTCGCGGTCCAACCGCAAGGCATGAGCGTCCTTCTTGCCCGCGATGTCTGTGGCAACCGGAATCTCAAGGTCGTTGGACCCCAGTTGTTCGAACAATGCTGAGCGGAAAAGAGCGTTCTCCAACGGCGCCGAGCCGAGCGTGATCAATGGCTCGCGCATAGCTTTGCGATGCTCTTCTTGATAGGCGTGGGCCACCCACAATGCCAGCAGTCGCAGCACCCCACGCGTCCGCTGAAACCGGGGCAAGCTTTGCCACTTCCGTTCGAAGACCGACAGCACCGACGGATGGAACGGGTAGCACGCCTGGAAGGTTTCCAAGGCCGTGTTGGGATCGAATCCGCTTAACTCCTGGGCATGCTCGACGGCCCATTCGGCATACTCTGCTGCCGTCTTGCGGGCGTCGTCTGACATGCCGCCCCACTCAAACAGCCGCCGGCGGATGATCTCGGCAATCTCCGTTTCGGCCGACATCATGATCGCCTTGCCCACCCGGTCGAGCATTTTCTTGAGTGCGTCGTGATCACGCTGGTCGTCCGGGTTCATCTCCAACTCGGAGGCCGGTATCGAAACACACAGCACCATGTTGTTCCGAGCCCGAGCCTCTTCCGAGAGATTCTGGAGAAAGTTGAAGAACTGATCGCGCAGGCCGATGCTGCGGCCGCGGCTGACGTAGTTCAGCAGCTCATCCATCAGGATGAGCGTCGGCCCAGTGGGCAGCATCGCTCTCAGGGTGTCGCCGGCCGGGGCCACGGCTTTGGCATCGTGCTCGGCGACTGCCGCCAGCCCCTTCTCGCCACACAGTTGCCAGGCGATCTCGGCCCACGGCGTCTTTCGCTGCGGCGTGCCATCGCTGCCGCCACGACCTTGAAACACATCGAACTCGGTGCCGACGAAAACGGCCACATCGGCTTTGGGTATGCTGGAAACCTCCGCTTTCTGCAAAATGCGATCGACGCCCTTCCAGGCCTTGGCCTTCTCGCCGCTCGTCGCCAGGTGATAGAGCGTGGCCAGGGCATGCGTTTTGCCGCCGCCGAACTGCGTGGCCATGTTGAACACGGCCGAGGTCTCGACCTGCATGCCCGACAGTCGCCGCACCGCCTGTGAACCCAGCTCCAACAGGCTTTCCGTCAGATAGGTCCGCTCGAAGAACCTCGCCGGGTCGACGTAGTCCGCCGATACATTCTCCCGTTTCAGGCGAATATGATCCAAATGGACGGCAAACTCCGACGCATCCATCGGACGGTTCTCGCGCAAATCCTCGCGCGGCGTAACGACCTGATACCAAGGTTTGAGTTTGGACATTGATCTTTCCTCGAAGCCGCAGACGGCCGGCTCACACTTTATCGAATCGCCCGAGATTGGTGTCGAGCAGCCACCACTTGAAATAGCCCCAGGGAAACGTTTCGCCGTCACCTCGGTTGCCAATCACTATCGCGGTTTCTCCAGCCAGCGCCATGCGCTCCGAGGGCGACAAACTGCCAACCACGTCACGACAGACAGCATCGACAGAGTTGCGGCTTTCCTCCCAGTCGCGCCGAAATGCGAATACGACACGCAGGTCGGCACGCAAGCAAAGCACTTTCCAAAGCGAATAGGCTACGCGATCGTCTGAGCGCTGATTCTCCAGTTCGAACACGGCCAGAGGCAACCGCCATCGACCCGAGGGGGCCGGCGAGTCAAAGGCCATGACGTCGATCCCGAGATACTCCTGTCCCGACTGCGGATGGTCCTCGAATCGATGGCCCTTGGCCGCTGGGCGCCAACCGAGCAATCTGCACGAGGTCGCAACGGCCGACGTCAGACAGGTTGTCCAGCTCTTCAGGTCCTCCGCGAGCGATGCGCTCTTGAGCGGCGCGGCGGTCGCCTGGTCCTGAACGACGCTCAGGAACATATCACGCCACGGTTGAAAACGGCCGGTTGTCATTTATCAGAGTCCCAGCCCCTTCTTTCGGGCCAGCACGCCGTCGACCCAGCGCTTTTCGTCAGTGCCGGTGGGGTAGAGGGCGGATAGGGATTGGGCCAGTTTCCAGAAGCGGGCGTCGGTGCCGGCGCCGTCTTCGACGAGAAATCGACGCAGCGCATCACCTCGGCCGGCGGCGAACAGGATCATGGACTGATGCACGCGGTCGAGCACCGTTTCGCCTGGCGATGGCTTAAGCCCAGCATTTCCTCTCTTCCCGTCTGTTTCGGCCACGATGGTGTCGAGCTCCTCGAAAAGCGAGCGCTGCTTGGCCGCCGTTTTCTTGCCACGCGCGGGCGCCGTCGTTTCGTCGCTCTTGCCGAATAGATACCTCGTCCGCTCGCTCACCGGCAGTAGACGGGCCTTGTCTCCTTTGACCTCGACGATCGACTCACTGCGTTCCAGATGAATGCCCAACCCTTGGGCAATTTTTCTGGCCGCATCGAACTCCAGCGTAAAGCCTCCAGTTGTTTTGGACTTCGTCGATCCTTCCTCGTCGCCGGAGACGTCCGCCTCCGCGCCGTCATTGGGCGATGATTCGGATGGAGAGACCTTCCCATTGGTAGTCGGCGATCCACCGCCGAGCGTCCACAGCCACATTGCGGTCAGCCGAGCATCGGGCTCTAGTCCAACGGCGTCGGCGTCTTGGAAGATCAGTGACAGGGCTTCCGTCGAAACAGCTGCCCAAACCTGCTCCAGGTATTCCCGCAGAGGAACAGCCTCGCCGCTGGCCTTTTCGACGCGGCTGTATCGACTGAAGATTTCGAGCGCTGGCCCCAGACAGGCAAATATGGCATCGGCGCCGACGACTCCTTCTTGTGCGAGTCGCGGCATCCACTCGTGAATTCGCGTCGGAAGCGATCCGAGGACGTCACGCCATTCCCCGACTTCGTTGCGCACATTACCAATTTCGTTCTCGCGCGGGCGACAAACGATGTGGACCGAGGACGCAAGGGCTGCGGAGTTTTGTGCCCGAAGGCGATTCCCCATTTCAGTGTCGACTGGCCACGAGGCTGTGATGATCCAACCAGAGCTTATAAGCGCTCCAAGCATAGCCTCCCACCCCGCCGTCTCCTTGTTCGCGAAAACGAAGACGCTGATTCCCGACGGTTTGGCAATTCGCCGACTTTCAGCACAAGCTTGCGCCATAGTCTGCTCGAACCACTGGCTGTCTTTATGGCGGTACATCGCAGCGCGATGTGAAAGCGAGACGCACTCATCGTCCTTCGGGCTGAGCTCTCCCTTAAACAACTCGGGATGCAAATGACCAATACTCCGCTTTAGCCATGAATAGAAAAAATCGGATAAGTCAGCGTATGGAATAGCGGCGTAATACGGCGGATCGGTCACGACCGCGTCAACGGCGTCATCGGGTAAGGGATGACTTGTCGCAGAAGCAAGCCCTGTCGCACCTTCGGGTAACTTCGCATCCGCAATCGATTCGATTACTCGCAACACCCATGCCGCAGCACCATTCCAACCGTTGTCGGAGAGAAGATTGACCTCTGCGTAATCCCAAATCATCGGCAACGCCTGTCGTCCGAAAACATGTGTCGCCATGTCGCGAGTGTTGTCCCAAACAACCAGACTTGCGCATTTATCCGCGCATCTATCCATTGCTAGGGCGAGGCACGTTTGAATCGCACTCCGAAACGACGGATCCGGTTCGTTGGGGGCGACCTGCTGGATGAGTTTGACGATGGCCACCAGTCCCAGTGCCTGACGCGGCGAAAACAGGTCACCCCATGTTGTCATGCCGTAGAGAACAACGTTGAAGAACCCTCTCAGGTGGTTCAGTTGGCCGTCAGGCAGCAACGGCACCCCGTCGACATGTTCTGAAATTTGACGTTTCAGCTCCGCGGCAGCGTGGACTGCAGCCTCAATATCAACGGACCGCGGATTAATATAGAGACGACCTGGCATTTTTTCTGGCGAAGCAATAGCGCAGACAAGCCGCGCGTCCTGCGCACCACCACGACGTGCGCTCAGTTGCCGACGAACACTCTCGACCGAGGTCGTATGACCAGTGACCGGACAGGTTGCTGCACCCCCTGTGGACGTTCCCCTCTCAACCTCCGAGGGTGAACTGGGTTCGAAAACCTCAAGAAGCGGCCTGCGCACCTTTAGGGCTCTGCCGTCCGCATAGTTAACGGTGACAACTTCTGTTCGAACGCGATTATCCTTATCTCTCACCCAACGTAGAGCACGATAGCGCGACGGCTTCTTGAGAAGGAGTAATGAGCGCAGCAACGGCACTTCAACAGGATGCTCGTCCTCATTTGGAGACTCTGACAGAATGGTGCGTGCCCACAGAAAAGCCCCCATCGAGTCGCCTTCGCTCGTGGCCGGGTAATACTCTTGAAGTTCGTTTTCTAGTTGGGTGTAGATCCATTTGGCCCACTTATGCACTTCGTCGGCCAGCCGCCGCCCATATTTGGGGATGTATTCCAGCATCACCTTGTTGAGCAGCACCGGCACTGGATTCAGGTCACTGGCGAACGCATCGGCCCCCACGCGAAGTGCTTCCAGCGGAATCGAGCCGCCGCCGGCGAAGGGATCGACTACCAAGGGCCGCGTGCCCGGGGCGCCGCCGAGCGCCTCGTGCGCCGCCTGCGTCAATGCCCGGGACGTCTCCAGATAGGCCGGCACTGTCGAATTGTCCCAGTTGGCGAAGTCGGCGATGAAGTCCAAGAGCGCAAACCGCAATACGTTCTGATGGTCGGCATCGGTCGCGTCCAACCGGATGCCAGACTTCGCGAACGTCTCCCAGCGCGCCAAGCTTTCCGGCGAACCGGTCTCCTGAAGCTGCCTGCCCTCGGTCGAAATTCTCTCGGAATAGACCCGTCGAGCGAAAGCCACCAGGTGTTCGGCCGCAGCATCACGAAACGCCTGCGGACAAAGCGGGTCCGCCGGATCGGGCCACAGCGCTGCGCAAATCACCGCCCGACAAGCCGCCAATGGCCGTCGCGCCCACCAAATGTGCAGCGTCGAAATATGCCCATGCCGAATCGACTTCTCCCGCCGCGCATGCGCCGAGATCCGTGCAATGGGGAGATCAACCTCAATCAATCGCTTGGGATACGGCGAATTCATGCTTGCTAGCACATCCGGTGGCGAAAAAGACCAAGTCTACCGGGCTAGCTCAGATAGCCGACCCCGTGTAAATTTAAGGAGCAGAACGACTTGTGTCACGACTGGGCCTGGTTTCGCTTGGAAATCGGCTGTCGGGGAACTAATCTTAGTCGTTTTCCTGCTCGTATAGGTAGTATGGCCATCGGTTTTCCAGCAACGAGAGCCCTGGATGAGTGATTCCCCACGATTTCAGAACCCACCCATTGTGGAGTTCGTGCTGGGAGTCCAGTTTTCGCCGCTCACGAAGCTGACGACCGGTCACTTCGGGCTATTGTGGAAGGTGCTGGGGGACGATTGGACGATTCCCGAAGACGCCCCGGCAATTGAGGACCAGTTCGAGCGGTTTGAGCGGCCGAAGTGGAGTCACCGGCCGAGCGTCCAATTGCGCATGGAGAAGACCATGCCTGTCGGGCGGTTTGTTTTGAAGAACACGAGGGAGGATCGGCTGGTACAAGTGCAGCAAACCCGCTTTCACCTGAACTGGCGAAAGACAGGTGAGCTCAAGCCAGGCTATTCAACGTTGATCACCGAATTCGAAACAACGCTGAAGAAGTTTCAGGATTTCACCAGTTCGACTGGCCTGGGTGACCTGGAATTCAATCAATGGGAAATTACCTACGTCGACTCATATCCACAGAAAGACTACTGGGAAACTCCTGCGGACTGGTCGAAGATTCTACCCGGTTTGTTTGGAACGCTGTCTGCGGCCGATGGATTGATATTGGAGCACCGCGCAGCGCAGTGGAGCTTCGAGATTCAACCTAAACGAGGGCGACTGCACATCGCAGCTCATCCAGGACGTTGGGGCGATGACGAAGGCGTTTCACTGTTAGTCAATACCACAGCCCGCGGACCGATTGGTAAGTCGGGGAACGCGTCGTTGCGAGAGGGGCTGGATCTAGGTCACGAGGTCGCTGTGCAGAGCTTCTTGAAGACTGCCTCTCCGGAGGCAACACAGCGCTGGGAGGGTAAAGCATGAGCAGCGTGCTGGAAGAAGTCGGAAAGGCTCAGGGAGCGGCAAGATTTAGGATTGAGCAATACGCTGTTCCAGAGACTGCCGAACGAAGTGCCGCTTTTTTCGCAAGGCGGCGGAACACACCTGAATGGGACGCAGTTATTCAGACATTGAAATCGTTCCGATCGTTGGAAGGCGATTGGGACGGTGACGGATCGCTCGCGCCTGGCCCTGAATTGGTGGACGGCGCGATTGCGTTTGCCCAATCAGTTCAGCTCGATGGCATGGACCCGCCAGATCGGGTTGTTGTGAGCGTGAATGGCACCATCTATTTCGAGTGGCATCGCCCTGAGGAATATCACGAACTCGAAGTTCTTTCTCCAATTGAAGCCGAAGTGCGATTCTTTCGGCACGACTCTGACGAGGTCTCCGTCGCACGCTGGTCGCGGTTACCAGCCGCCTGAAACTCTCGATGATCGCGACCGGACGCCGTCACGATGAAGAACGAGTCGGACCCGATCACGGATGATGAATGGCTGCTCCGGCGTGTTCACACGATGTGGTTTAAGAACGAGCGGGTTCCCATCATTTCTCTGCGAGCGTTTGAACCACGGATCGATGGCCGCGATCCAGACATCAACGGAATCAGCCTTTATCGCGAAGAATGCTTGAACTCAGCCGAAGAGATTCTCAGCATCGTCGCTGAGGACAAACGGCCGGATCAAGGCATCGTCCGACTGCCCGTAAGAGCATTTCTCGAGCTGCAGCTGGGCGTTCAGTCCAAGCCGGACGCGCGGATTAAGGGACACGTCCTAATTCCTGGGCTCAATGCCAACGATTACGCGGCCGCAAAGGGGATCTTCACGTCGGTGTTGTTGAGTTTGGCTACGATGGCAAGCCAGGATCAGAACATCGTGCTGTGGCCGCGGTCGCTGCGCTGAGCGAATCGGCAGCCATCATTTCACAAACTGTGGCAGTTTGTTCACGGCGCGCCTGATCCTTGGATTGCGGCCGCGCCGATCTGGTAATGCTCGACCGCCATCACTGGCTGCCAGCCAAGCCGGAACGGGTTTTGAACCGTGTGCAGTTCCGGCGTGCCGGCGCAATTGAATACGGCGTAGAGCCAAAAATCATTCTTGAGCCGTTCGGCGGTGCGGTATTCGTTTTCGCTCAGGGCGACGATGCCCACGCCGGCACGGCCCTTCACCTCGATGAAACGGATCTCGATGAATGTCATGGAATCCTCGGGGTGGGGCTTCCGCGAGATCAAGTCGAAGCCCTTGTTCAGCGCCTCAACGCTTTCGACTGCCCAGCCACGGGCCTCCTCGTGGCGACGGGCAACGTCGACGGCGATCCGCTCGATCTCGTCGTCGCGGACCATTGGTGCGATGTTCGGGCTGGAACGCTCTGGGTGCGGAACGACCCAGGCGCGCCCCAGGTGCGTGATGTCCGACACGGCCGAGTGCCGTTCCAGTTCCAGCTCGGCCAGACGAGTTTCACGGCGAGTGTTGAGATCATCAAGGTGCATCTCGGCGGTCTTGATCAAACCATCCAGGCCTGCCACCGTCTGACCCGCGACCTGGCGGTTGAGGTAATCCGCCAGTTGGCACTGCCCGCGATCGATCAGCGCGTTCAGACTGATTTCCACGTGCCGACGGATTCGTGATACTTCTTCCAACCGATCCTCGGCTATCTCCGCGCCCCAGGGCCGCAGCGTGCGTTCGTACAAGAATTCCTCCACCGATTGCCGACTAGGCAATACCGTTTCGTCGGTCGGGCCCCGAGTGCCCGCGGGTGCCGGAGCGATGTCGAGCAGCACGGTCGGCTCGTGCAGGGTCATTTCGCCAGATAGCTGGGTTGCAACAGCAAACAATCGTCGATGAAGCGTGCGGGCGCGGCCGTCTTTGATCGAGGCGGCAAAAAGATCGAGCAGCACAGGCTTATTGTGGTGCAGATCGAAAAACACCGCTCCCTTGCCAAGATGCTGCTCGGTGCGGCGAAGCATGTCCGCGCGGACTGATTCAAACAGCGGATGCCCAGGCGTCACCCAATCGAGCGTCGGGTCGTCGCGCAGGTAGGCTTTGTCGAAGGCGATCTGCTTGTATTCTCGCCCCAGGCGGCCGAAGCGGTCTTCCTGGGCATCGCCGATCGGCAGCAAGTTCCGAGGCACCTTGCCGATGCGGTAGATGTGGCCGCCGGTGGCGATCGCCTTGGGTCGTAAACCACATTCGGGCGACGCATCGACAAAGAACTGTTCGATGACCTCGGGCACGAGCCGGCGTTCCTTCGCCTCGGCACTCTTGCCGATCATCGCCGACAGATTCAATTCCTTCTTGGCAAGGCCTTCCAGGGTCGATTCCGTGATGGCCCGAAACTTCTCGGGGCTAACGTCGCGAACGATGCGGTCTTCGATCCGATGCACATCGGTCTGTCGGGCATACATCTCGCGCAGCAACCGTTCGAGCTGATTCGCGGGAAAGACCTCGCCAACGACGTCGAATACCTGATCGGAGCCCAGGTCGTTGCGAATCTCGGCCAGGCGGTCCAGCAGTTTTCGCAGCACACGGCCTTCTCGGGTGTTCTGCGCGACAAAGTTAAAGATAAGGCAGTCTTTCTCCTGACCGTAGCGGTGGATACGACCGATGCGTTGCTCCAGTCGGACCGGATTCCAGGGGATGTCGAAATTGATCATCAACCAGCAGAATTGAAGGTTGATGCCCTCGCCGGCTGCTTCGGTGGCGACGAGCACCTGACAGCTTTCCTTAAATTCGCGTTCTGCATTGATGCGACTGCCCGGCATGTCGCGATCGCCAATCTTCATCCCGCCGTGAATTTGCGTGACCGTGAGGCCCCATTCAATCAGCTTGCCGAGCGGCCGCTCGTCTTTGCCGTCGCCCGCCAAATAATCGAGCGTGTCTTTGTGCTCGGTGAAGATCAGCAGCTTCATGCTGGGGTCGTCAAAAATGCCTTCTTCGTTTAGGACAGACCGCAGCTTGATGAGCTTGGTCTGAATGTCGCGGGCTTCGAGTGGGCGTCCCAGATCGATGAGACGGGTGAGCTGTGCGATTTCCTCGCGTAGGACCGTGGGATCGACCGAAAGCACCTGGCCCTCAAGCTGGCCGATGATTTGCTGTTGTTCCTCTTCGTCCAAATCGTCGAAGTCGTCAGGCACGCGACGCTGAATCTGTTCCTGGCGATGGGCTTCGGGGTCGGCGAGGATTTTTTCGCGGCGCGTTCGCATTCGCTCCAGGCTCCGGCGAACGGCATAGATCGACGACGCCATGCGACGCTGGAGCATGGCCATCGTAAAGCCGACGGCCCGGCCGCGAGCGGAATCGTCCGCCGCCGCCATGATCGATTGGTCCTCGACGAAACGTGTCAGTTCGTCGTAGAAATCAAGTTCTTCTCCGTCGAGGTCGAAGGCAGCGCTGCGCACTTCGCGCTTGGTGAATAGCTTGCGAACCTCGCCCGTTTCGGGATCAGGGAAGCTAACAAGGGCCTCCTTAGTGCGACGTAGATAGAACGGGGCTTCGTGCTCCCGCATGGCTTGTTCCAGGCTTTGGATGCTGCCGTAGACATCGGGATCGAGCAAGGACAGAAACCGCCGAAAGTGCTCTGGATCGCCCTTGTGAGGAGTGGCGGTCATCAAGAGGTAATGGTCGGTCATCTTCGACAGCGACTCGCCCAACCGATACGCATAGGTCTTGTGGTCCTCGGACCGAGCGCTCATCTTGTGCGCCTCGTCGACGATTACCAGATCCCAGCGTGACCTGAGCAAGCTTTCGCGGGCGTCGTCGACGAGCGACACCCAGGAAATGGAAGTGATGACCTGGTCTCGTTCCTGCCAAGGGTTCTGGCCGTAGTTGGCCCGCAGCACGTCCCCGCGAATGACTTCAAACTTCTCGCGGAACTTGTCCGCCATTTCACGTTGCCACTGAAAAGTGAGATTTGCTGGTGTGACGATCAGCACGCGGCGGACAAGGCCACGCGCCTTGAGTTCTTTCAAGAGCAGCCCCGCCATAATCGTCTTGCCGGCGCCCGGATCGTCGGCTAGAAGAAAGCGAATTTGGGGAAGCTTCATGAAATAGCTGTAGACTGCCTCAAGCTGATGCGGCAGCGGATCGACGCGAGCGATCGAGAGCGAGAAGAAAGGATCGTATTCGTATGCCAGTCCTAACCGTTGCGCCTCGATTCCCAGCCGAAACATGCGGGCGTCGCCATCGAACGGTTCACGATCCGCCGAGATTGTGAGTTGAGCGAGCTGAGCGGGCGTGAGCACTGGATCGTGCGTGAGGCCCGTCGATCGCCCGCGGCCGATTATCTTGAGCGATGCGCCCATCGGCACCGTCGCCAGAACCTCGATCGGCTCAGGCAGTGTGGGGCCGCTCACCACGCTGCCGGGCCTAATCTGGCTTTTGATACTGGTGCTCATTTCATTAGCTTTCTTGACTACCGTGGCTTGCGGTTATTGATGCGGCGGGCGGCTTGCTTGAGGAAGTCGTCGAGGTCCTCTCGGCGAAAGAGCCGATACCCATTCGCCGGGTTCCGCGACACGGGGAGCTTGCCATCCTCGGCCCACGCGCGCACGGTCCCTTGCGAGACACCGAGTATTTCCGCAGCTTCCGCCACCTTGACGTACTCGTTCAGCTTGGTCATGGAGCGACATCCATCTCGGAAGAAGTGAAATGATGACGCCCGAGTCTACCAAACTCTACAGCAGGTGGAACAAGCCACGCGAATATCCGCGCGAAGCCCGACGCTGCCTTCAAAATAGAGGATGGAAGAACGTCGACGGGTTGGAACTCTATCTGCCGGCGGACCCTTGCAGCAGCCCGCCGCGCGGCATCCTTTAGGGGCGATGGGGCCAAGAAAAGGGTTGTGAAATCTCCCTCGCGCGGCTATAACTATACAAATTGGCCTGAACTCGACGTTTAACTAACATAGCCGAAGCGCGGTTAGAAGCACCTTACCCCCTGAGGGAGCGACAATGCGGAGTTCAAGTGACGGTGTGTTGGAGATCTTCAATGAGAGCATCCCGCGTAGGTTTAAGGAAGGCGTACTTCGGCTGCTATTCAATGCATATCGAATCTCCCGCGCAGAATGCCATAGTCGCTTCGAACCGCAAGAAGCGGCCAATCTCTGGCCGTTCTACCGGCGCGAAGTCATCGAACAAGAGATGCGGACATTGGCTAAGCAGTTTCGCGGCATGACTGCGGCGGCCGTGCGCGATCCTTCGGTCACGTGGTGGTATCACACGCGAATTGTGTCGGGGCAGACCACCTTCACACAGAATGCTGTCACGCATCCCCAGGAAGTCGTCCGGCCAGCCTATTTCCGACAGGCGTATGCAGTCACGAACAGGCAGAAGTATCTGTCCAAAGACCTCGCGCCTGATGACCTGCCTGACGATTGGCTGCTGTATTCCATACTGATCCACGGCAGATCACCCCAAATACCGCATGGCTTGGGATTCGCGCACTTTGTTTTCCCACGGCCCGATCTTGAGGAATACTACACACCTCGAATTGACCTATTTTCGGAATTTCCTCAAATTGTGGCGGCCAACATGCCTCAGCAAAGTGCCGGCGAAGACGACGGTCCGAACCCAGAACTCAACGAACAAGAGGACATTGGATGAAAGCAGGCACGCCCGGCTTCAATGGATTGAGATTGCGGGAAGCGCGCGAAGCGAGAGGACTAACTGCTGTGGCACTGGCTGACTTGATCGGAGTCACGCGAGGTGCAGTTTCACAATACGAAACCGATCGGCAGTCGCCAGCACCGCAAACGATGTCACAGATCAGCCGTACGCTCAATCTGCCCGTACACTTCTTTTTGCGGCCGCTCGTGCCCAAAGAACCCGCAATGCGGTTCTGGCGTTGCATGAATTCTGCAACGAAAGCGGCGAGGGTTCGCGCTGGCCGACGGCACGATTGGCTGCGGGAGATAGTCTTCTTTCTCCGTCGGTACATCAATTTTCCGTTGGTATCCTTTCCAGCGCTGGGAATCGGAGACGACCCGACGCGAATTGACGAATCGCAGATTGAGGAGTTCGCCGTCGAATCT
>JANNTD010000353.1:0-7251 GCA_031403315.1 Planctomycetota bacterium | reverse complement strand
CGAAGTTTCGCCGCAGCCAATCGCAGTTGAACGTGCATGGAGCGACAACGGTCAGGCAGCCGGCGTCGAGACGAAATAGCGTCTGCCGGCCGAACCACAACTCAAAGCGTTCTTGGCCGATCGAATCGATCAAGCGAGCCCGCATGTCCGCCGCGATCAGATTATCTTCCATGACCACTTCCTGTGTGCTGAGTCTTCCTTTGCGCTGGTGTCGGCGCGTACCCCGAGCGCTCGGGCATTGCCGTCGTGACAAAACCCGGGTGACGCGGCGCGTCACCCAACGACCGGAGAAACTTGCGCGACCCAGAGAAAAGGCCGGCGCCACCGCCGGGCCCTGCGTGCCAATTCATTCGCTCGAATGACTCTCAGGCGTGAACCACGAATCATCCGAGTCGACGATTCTACGCCTGCTAGCAGCGATGTCAAAGGGGTGCCCGAAGCCGCGTGGAAAAAGTTGTCGACGCCGCGCGTTCCCAGCGGAGGAACCGCGGAAATCGTTGTATTTGTCGACGCTCGCGCGGAATAAAAATTTTTCGGCACGCGATTTTGCGCGGCGTGGAAAAATTGTTCGCGCGCCGACGGCAGCGCAAATGTTCAACTTGCAAACCGCACGAACACAGTCCGCCGGTCCCAAGCGGTAAAACCTGTTTCGTTGTACATCTTGATCGCGGGAAAATTTTCGGCGTCGACGGCGAGCACGATGCGATCCACTCCGGCGGCCCGCGCCATGCGTTGCGCGTGATCGACCACCGCGCGACCGAAGCGGCTACCGCGCACACTGGGCACCAACCCCATGTACATCAACTCCCAGTGCTTCGCGGCGCGATGTTCGGCGAGCAACAGCACGCCGACGTCCTGTCCTGCCGCCCGGACAAACTGCCAATTCTCCGCACAAAATGCACCGGTTGCGCGGTAGCCGTCGAGCACTTCGTCCATCGGTCGCTTGCCGCCCAGCGCCGCGCAATCTTGTGTGGCTTCGTACGTTTTTTCGATCAGTGCAACAAGCCGGTTGCGCTGCGAATCGTGATAGGGTTGAAACTCAAGCGACGCATTGCGCGAGATTGGCATCTCGGCGGCTTCCCAACTCAAATACAGGAGGTCGGCGAGAAAACCGAATCCGGCGGCTTCAAGCATTGGAATATTCGCGGCGTTGCGATCCGGCAGCAGAACCTGCGTCATGCGGATGCCGGCGGCGTCGAGTGCCGCAGCAACGGCGTAAACTAGGCGACATGGGGTCTCGTCGTCCGCATCGCCGGTCGTCATGCGGGGAGACCAGAAAATGGCCGTACTTCCCGGTTGCCGTTGACCCCACGCCGCGCCACACAGCTTGCCAACTTCGAGCGCGACGAGCAGGGCTTCCACCGGTTTGCCAGGAGTCGTCGGGGCAAATTCTCGCCGCTGCTCCGGCGTGAGGTCCGAAAGCGCGAGCGTCAGGGCATCGAGACTCATCGCGGCAGGGCAGGGGACAATTTCGACGGGGCGGCTGGCCATGTTCAGCAGAATAGCGGATTGCCGCAATGGCCGGCAGATCAGGAGTGCCTGGCGTCAGTTCGGCCAGCGGCGGTTGAACACCTGATTGTGCTCGGCTTGGGTGGCGGGCCGCAATTTGCCAACCAGGGCCGGTTCCGCGGGAGCTTCCGCTTTCGCATCGCCCGTCGCGTTCGCGCCGGGTGGCGGCGTCTTCGTGGCGACATCGGGAATCT
Source organism: Planctomycetota bacterium (assembly GCA_031403315.1). Taxonomy (GTDB): domain Bacteria; phylum Planctomycetota; class Planctomycetia; order Pirellulales; family Lacipirellulaceae; genus DASYDU01. The sequence continues at coordinate 5,548 of JANNTD010000353.1, read as the reverse complement.
CCAAATGGGGCACCGGTGGCTGCAGCACGCGATTCGACCCCGGTCGCCCGAGCTCGAGCACGACGCCGAAACTGGCCTGGGGCGACGCCTCCAACAGTACCGACTCCGGCCGCGTCCGCAGCTCGCTATACACGCTCTTGCCGCTACGGACCTGATACAACTGTTCGCCAGCGGGGGCTTCCATCCGCTGAAACTGGTAGGTCTGCGTCAAGAATTGGACCAGCGGCGTGGTGTCGGCCGTCCGGCCGCGGATGGAAATGTGCTGGACCTGGCCTTGGCCGTCGAAGAGGTACGTCAACGACCCCGCCAAGTCGGTCCGCTGGGTTCCTGTAATCAGTGCCACGCGAATACCGAACAGCTCCGGATCGCTGAGGCCAGTCGATTTGCGGTCCCAATTCTGGTAGACCCATTCCTTCGAGATGTCGAAACGCAGCACGTCGCGGATGCTGTGAAATCGTACCGCCCCGTTGGATGGCAAACCGGTCATCGCGGCGGGAGTGGCGGTCGAGGGGTAAGGTGGTGCGGTCGACTGCATGGCGATCGACGGTGACAACAAAGGCGGCGGCGAAGTGGTGCTGCCGGCATTGGTTCCGAACGAGGGCCAAGCCGATTTTTGGGCCGCCGGCGGCACATTCCCCGCACTTGGCGCCTGCGTCGAATTCGAAACGAAGTACGGCACACCTATCGAGGCGCCGAGCAAAGTCGCTAACATAAGAGGGCGGCCGGCCATGAGACCATTCTCCACATTGAACTATTCTCCATTTCGACCGGCCGACAGGGTCGGCTTTGCCAATCGCGACGCGGTTGCGACAAGCGCCACAAGCTGCCCTTTCCCGATCAATTCAAGATGACCTATTGCGCCGAACTTGCCGACTACGAATGGTTGACCGGCGCGGAAGCGGCGGACCAGCTCATCGAACTTGCGGGTCGGGAAGAACCGCTTCATATTGCCACGACACGGTTGCGGAAACTCCACTCAACCGCACGGGCGCATTTGCTGTTGGAACAGACGGAACTGCGGGGGCGGGGAGTGGCGAAATTTGCACGCGCCGCCGAAATGTTCTTCACGCGGCTCGGCCTCGAGCAGGCCACGGATCAATGGGTCGCAGCCTACAAGGCGCGGCGCTTCGCCGAGCGCGGGCCGGCAGCCGATCTATGCTGCGGCATTGGCGGCGACCTCGTCGCGTTGGCCGCCGTCTGTCAGGCGACTGGCATCGACCGCGATCCGATCGCAACGTGTTTGGCGGCCGCCAATGCTCGGGCCGTCGGTGTGAGTGACCTCGCATCGCTCCAAATCAGCGACATTGAAAGCCTCGACGCTGGCGACTTTGCGGCTTGGCACATCGATCCAGATCGCCGCCCCACGGGAAAACGCACGACCGCCCTCGAATGGAGCAGTCCAAGTGTGGAGGCGATTGAGAGACTGCTCGCCGTCTCTCGCAACGCGGCGATCAAACTCGCGCCGGCGGCCGACGCACCGGCCAATTGGTCGGATCGCTGCGAATTAGAGTGGATCAGCCGCGACCGGCAATGTCGACAGCTCGTTGCATGGCACGGAGCGCTGGCCGACGCAACGGGCCGAAGCCTCGCCACCATTTTGTCGAACGACGGCGTCGTGCTGCGAAGCGTCACCGGTAAGCCGGACCTGCCGAAGTCCTGCGCGCCCGAATTGGACCGATTTCTATTTGAGCCCGACCCCGCCGTGTTGGCTGCCCACCTCGCGGGTGTGCTCGCCGCAGAACATGGCTTGTCGGCCATCTCGGCCGGCATCGCGTATCTCACCGGCCCAGCCGCAATCGACGATCCGGCGCTAGCGTGTTTCGAGTTGGAAGTGGTGTTGCCGCTTGATTTGCGACAGGTTGCTGGCGTATTGCGAGAGCGACGGATTGGACGGCTCGAGATTAAAAAACGCGGCGTCGAACATGATCCGGCAACGGTGCGTAAGCAGCTCAATCTGGTGGGCGATGAAGCGGCGACGTTGTTTTTGACCAAGCTAAACGGCAAGCATGTCGCGATCGTTGCCTGCCGAATGCTACAAAGCGAAACGAAGGCCCATGCAACTTGCTTTTAGTTCCAACGCTTACCTGCGATTTTCGATCGAAGAGACGATCGCCCGCATCGCGGCGCTCGGCTATCGTGGCATCGAACTGCTGGCCGACGTGCCGCACGCCTGGCCCGCGGGACTCTTGGAGTCGCAGAAACAGGCGATCCGCGACTCTCTGGCGAAACACGACCTGGCGATCTCGAACATCAACGCCTTCATGATGAACGCGATCGCCGATCCGCGGCAGCCATATTGGCACCCTAGCTGGATCGATCCCGATCCACATTACCGGGCGATACGCCGCGAGCACACCAAGCGGGCGCTGCAGTTGGCGGTCGATTTAGGGGCTCCGCACGTTACGACGGAACCAGGCGGGCCGCTGGCCGACGGGCAGACGTGGCAATCCGCGGCGGCGATTTTCTACGAAGAGCTGATGCCGTGCATCGAGCTCGCGGAGTCGCTGAAAATGCCACTCCTGATCGAGCCGGAACCGGGCCTCTTGATCGAGCGATTCGATCAGTATCGGGAATTCGTCGACCGCATCGATTCGTCGCTGATCGGCCTCAACTTCGACGTTGGCCACGCGTATTGCGTCGGCGAGGACCCGCAGGACTGGATTTCACGGATGGCGCCGCATACCAAGCACTACCATTTGGAGGACATCGCCGCGACGCGCGTGCACCAGCACTTGGTGCCCGGCCGCGGGGCGATCGAATTTGCGGCGACGCTCGCTGCGATCAAGCAGACGGGGTACGACGGTTGGCTGACCGTCGAACTTTATCCGTACTTGGACGATCCGGATGGGGCGGCACGGGAGGCGCGCTCTTTTCTGCAGGACCGCCTTGCCCAATTGGTCAGCTAAACCGCAAGCGGAGGGTCGATGCGTGGGCAGTAAGTGGCGGGCCTGTTTTGAGCTCTTGCGGTTCCCGGCGGTATTCACCGCCGTGGCTGACGTGATGATGGGCTACCTCGTCGTTCGCGGTGACCTCGATCCGCTGCCGGTGTTTGCGCTGCTCGTTATCGCGTCGTCGTGTCTGTATCTGTCGGGGATGGTGCTCAATGACGTTTATGACGCCGCCGTCGACGCGAGCGAGCGACCCGAGCGGCCAATTCCGTCGGGACGAATAACGCTCGCGGCGGCGTCCCGCCTCGGCTGGAGCTTGCTAGCCGGCGGCGTCGGGCTCGTTTGGCTTGCGAGCTTGCTCGTTAGTGCTTGGGTACCCGGTGTCGTCGGCATTCTTCTCGCTGGCGGGATTTGGGTATACGATTCTGTCGCAGCCAAGCACGCTTCACTTGCACCAATCGTAATGGCGATGTGCCGCTCCCTCAACGTGCTCCTTGCGATGTGCGTGGCCAAATTTGTCGCGGCGCTGGACGGTGATCCGCCACTCACGGAATCAGAAAGGATGATCGGATGCGTGGGGGTGGCATTCTACATTGCTGGAATCACTTGGTTCGCGCGCGCCGAAGCCGGCACCAGCAATCGTTGGCAGCTCATCGGCGCCATGATCACCATGCTGGTCGGACTGGCGGCTTACGCCATCTCGCCGTTTCTATTGCATTCGAGGACGACTCTCTTGTCGGTACACGAATTTGGTTGGGCGGTTCTGTGGCTGGCGATTGCCGGGGTGATTCTCAGGCGCTGTGCACTCGCGGTGGCAAATCCGGAACCACCGCTAGTGCAAATCGCCGTCCGCAGCGCGCTGCGTTCGCTGATCGTGATCGACGCCGCGATCGTGTTGGGCTTCTGCGGCGCGGCCTGGGGCTGGGCCGTCCTTGCGCTGCTCGTTCCAATGCTGCTACTTGAACGCTGGTCCAGCACGACCTAAGGGCGGAGATTCGCCAGACCTATGATTGCTCGCCCATCTGTTTGCTGATCCACGCTTCGAGCTCGTCCCAATTCACGGGCGGGAGCTTCGACAAATCGGGCCGCAGTCGCACGGCGTCGCGGATATAGATGTGCTCGATCTCGCTCTGTGCGCGGTCCGTATTCCAATGCACGAGCACGCGAATGCAACGCGGCAACGAGCCCGGCACGCTGAGCTCATGGCCGCAGAGGAGCGGCACATCGAGCCAGCCGAGCTGCCGCGCTGCGAGCGCAGGAAACTCGGCATCGAGATCGGGCGTGGTGGTGAAGATGGCGCTAGCGACATCAAGCTTGTCGATGCCGTTGCGGCGAACCATCAGGGCCAACAGTTGGCGGGTGGCCGTGAGGATTTCCTCACGGTCGTTTCGTTCGACGGTGGTCGCCCCGCGGACGCCGCGACATGCCATGGAGTTTCTGCCGAAGACGACGAATAGGTGGAGGAGTCAGCCCCTTGAGCCGGCCCCTATTAAAGGACATTTTGCCGCAGAATTTCAAGCCGTTGACAGCCAGCGGCCGATGCGTAGAATTACAACCTGCTCAGCCGGGATGTAGTTCGGCCCTCGGGCCGAGAAGATTCCGGGTGAGTTTTTTGTTTCTGGCCTTGTCCACCTCGGTGAACAGGCTAGAATACGAGGCTTGCTCTTTGACAATTTGGTAAGTGACCTCCAATTTTTTTGTCAGCTAAAGACTGTACAGGCGGAGGTTTTACGGACGGACACGGGTGTGCAAACACGCGTGCTTCGGTCGTCGAACTTCCAACTACAATAACTTCAGATGGCTCGTTAATTAGCTGACAGGCGAGCGTGCTTTAGCACGCGGGCTTGTTCAGTTTATGCAATAACCAATTGAAGGGTTTGATCCTGGCTCAGAATGAACGTTGGCGGCGTGGATTAGGCATGCAAGTCGAGCGGGTATAGCAATATATCAGCGGCGAAAGGGAGAGTAACGCGTAGCTACGTACCCCGGAGACCGGAATAGCCAGCCGAAAGGCTGGGTAATGCCGGATGATGTCTCTGGACTAAAGGGTGTGATTCCGCTTTGGGAGCGGGCTGCGTTGTACTAGCTTGTTGGTAGGGTAATGGCCTACCAAGGCGATGATGCATACCGGGCGTGAGAGCGTGGCCCGGCTCACTGGGACTGAGACACTGCCCAGACACCTACGGGTGGCTGCAGTCGAGAATCTTCGGCAATGAGCGCAAGCTTGACCGAGCGACGCCGCGTGCGGGATGAAGGCCTTCGGGTTGTAAACCGCTTTCGGTAGGGAGGAAATTGCCAGGGGTTCTCCCCTGGTATTGACCTATCTTCGGAAGAAGGACGGGCTAAGTTCGTGCCAGCAGCCGCGGTAATACGAACCGTCCAAACGTTATTCGGATTTATTGGGCTTAAAGGGTATGTAGGCGGCGCTGTCAGTCGGGTGTGAAATCCCTCGGCTCAACCGAGGAACTGCGCCCGATACTGCAGCGCTTGAGGGAGACAGAGGTAAGCGGAACTGATGGTGGAGCGGTGAAATGCGTTGATATCATCAGGAACACCAGTGGCGAAAGCGGCTTACTGGGTCTCTTCTGACGCTGAGATACGAAAGCTAGGGGAGCGAACGGGATTAGATACCCCGGTAGTCCTAGCTGTAAACGATGAGC
>JANNTD010000352.1:0-16926 GCA_031403315.1 Planctomycetota bacterium | reverse complement strand
ACCGATGCCTTCTTCGCCCGGCCGATCGAAGTTGCCTTCATTGCTGCGGTCGTGATAGACCCAGCCCGACAAGCTCGGTCCGATGTGTTCGCAGAAGTCGTAATTTATGGCGTGAATACCCGACGTGATGTTGATTCCGGTGATGACGCTTTCGAGGTTGGCGACATCGTATCCGAAACCGCCTGCCGTACCGACGCGCTCCTCGCCGTCAAAGTAGTTTGTCGGCTGGTGCTCGCGAACTTCGTACTCGCCGGGCGCCAATCCGGTGAATTCGTACCGGCCGTTCACGTCCGTCAATGTGGTGGCAACCAAATTGTTTTCGTCGTCAAACAAATCGATGCGAATTCCCGCCAGCAAGATTTCCGGGTTGTCGAAGTCGCAGTCTTTACCGCGAGTTGCTTGGACGTGGCCGCGGATCGAGCCGGGCAGCAGCTCGCCGAAGTTGTAATTGATGCCATCGTCGCCGTAGTTGAGCACGGCGCCGATGATGCGATCAGTGTCCGCGGCTCCGCCTACAATGTCGGCTACCGTCGGAGGAGCCTGCGTCGCTGCGTTGTACTTGCCGTCACCCGTAATGACCGCCAACGACGCGGAATAGTCGCTCAAGGCATCAATGGCACTGACCACCGCTTCGAGGTCCGTCGTGCCGGCGTTGTTGATCATCACGACCATATTGCCGTTCGCGTCGACACTGGCCGTCGGAGATGCAGCGGTGACCCACGTAGATTCGACGATCGTAACAGTAGTGCCGCTGGCAAACCAATCGGCATCGAGCAACTCAACGGTAATCACCGCCAAACTTCCACCGTTGTTGAACGTAACCGTGGTGCCGGCACCCGCGGTGCCTCCGTGGCTACCTGGCGTGTCCTTTCCGTCGAGCCAGTTGGCGGGCTGCACTTCGCGGACGCCGTAGCTGCCGGGCAGGAGATCGATGAATTCGTAATAACCGACCGTGCCCGGATTGTTCGACGTGGTGGTCGTGATTCCCGTGCCGACGCCGTTCCTGAGCAGTTCGAGCGTGACGCCGCCGATGCCTTGTTCGCTCGGCGTGTCGAAGCTGCCGTCATCGCTGCGGTCGTGGTAGACCCAGCCGGAGATCGTGGCGAGCGGAATTTGTGCGGCGTAGGCGACCGCGCCGGCGGTGCGGTCGGTGAAGTCGTGGCACGTTGCGTACCGATCGTTCGGCAGATCGAGCGTCAAGCCGGTGGCGGTTTGAGCGGCCGCGAAATTGCCGTTGAAGGCGTCCCAGTATTGACCGGTGAGCGTCAGGTCGACATAGTGGGCCGCCGAGAAGGTGCCGGTCATCTTCGAACGCTGGAATTCGGCGCCTTCCACGAGCGCGTTGGCATCGACTTCGCCACCGCCGACAAACTGGGCTTCGTCGACGTCGAGCGAAAACTCGAAGATTTCACCCGCGTCGAAACCGCTGAACGTGAACACGACTTGCGTGCCGCCGTCGACGACCGCCACGCTGTTGACGGTGAAGCCGTTCGTGCTAAGGATCGAGAAACCTACGTCGCCGAACGCGCCGAGCCCGCCCGCTACCGTGTCGAAAAACACGTCGCCGGTGGAGAGCCCGTCGCCCAGCTTGTCGCCGTCGATCACCAGCCGATTGAGGGTCGTGCCGGCGGCACCGCCCTCGAAGGAAACTTGAATCACGTCGGGCTGACTGTCGTCGCCGGTCGCCTCTTCGAAGTAAACCGAGCCCAGGAGCACCTGCGGCGAAACGTCTCCCGCCATCAAGCGACGTTCTTCGAGTGATTCGAGATAGCAACGGCGGCCGCGGCGCGACGCGGGGAGAAGTGCTCGCGACGCGACATTCGTGGCCGACAACGTCCCGTCGTGCCGCTTCCCGAAACAGATGTTGCCTAGCGAAGTGAGAATTCCCACGAGCTGCCTCCTGCGCGCCGTACGTCAGCTTTTCCAAGCTGACAAACACGATCGAAGTCTCTAGGTGTCAGGCTGGAAAGCCTGACGTACACTGCTATCGCACCGCTTCGCCCGGCGAATGAGCGTCCGGCGAATGTATGTCCAGCGAACGTGCGACCGACGGCTGTGGGCCGTCTTCCTTTAGATCCCAAATCCGCAGCGTGGTGTCGTACCCTCCGGACACGAGCATTGTGCCCGTGCCGTCGCACGCTAGTGCCGCCACCGAGCCGGTGTGCCCGACCAGCTCCTTGGTGACCGCGCGGCTATTGAGATCCCAGATGCAAATCCGATTGTCGCTGCCGGCGGTGGCGAGCGAATCATTGTTGAGGAATACAACGGCATACACTTTGCTCGGCCGTGCGGCGAGCGACATGTCCTGTCCGCCACCTGTGAGATCGACCAGGTGGATCATCACGTCTTCACCGGCCGAGGCGAGCCGCTTGCCGTCGGGCGAAAAGGCCAGCGCGCGAATCCGTTGGCGGCTGGTTGCAATGTCGCGCTCGAGCGTGCCGGTCGTGACGTTCCAGAGCCGAATTTGTCCGTTGCGCCCGGCCACCGCCATCCGCTGGCCGTCGCGCGAAAAGGCGACCGCCCGCACGTCGCCCGTCGGGCAGTTGAGTCGCTGTGTGATCTGGCCGGACGAAGTGTTGATGATTTCGAGCACGCTCGAGAAGCCGACGACGGCGAGCTGCTGGCCGTTGGGATGAAACGAAACGGCCGCCACCGAGTTTTCCAAGGCGGGCGATTCAAACTGTCGCTGGCCGGTCGCCGTGTTCCACAAGCAGACCGTGCGGTCGTTCGCGCCAGAGGCGAGCGTCAGGCCGTCGGGAGAAAAAGCCACCGTACGGACCCAATCGGCGTGGCCCGCGAGCCGCGTGCGCAGTTCGCCGGTCGCGACTTCCCAAATTCGCACCGTATGATCGTCACTGGCCGCCGCGATCGAATGACCGTCGGCCGACATCGCCACGCCGGTCACGACTGACGGGCAGCGTTCGTCGTCGATGCCGCATTCGATGACACGGACCGCTTCCGCGGCAAGGGACGTGGTCGCAACCGCAGTGCAACCGGCCACGATCATCGCGGCGCACGCTATCGATCTTCCCATGCTCGCAGTTCGGCTTGCTTTCATTGTCGTCTCGCCCGCTAGCAGACGCCGATTCACCGCAACCGCCCGAAAACATCGAAGTGCGGCGCGCGACCCGGCAATAGCGACGGCACAATCCGTCTCTTCGGGTTGTATCGACCGGGACGACGGCGAGACCGAAGCGGAAGTCCGCGTCGCAGCCGCGATGATTTGGCGTGCTAGCAACGTCGGATTGGGGAGAGAGCGACGGAGCCCGAGGGCGAACGAATCGGGCCCGCTATTTCTGGGCACTATTTCTGGGCATCGTCGGCGGGGGTCGCAGGCGGCGTTTGTTCCGCGGCCGGCGTGACATCTGGCGTCGTTTCCGGAGTGACTGCTGGCTGCGTCTCGCCGATGCGCTGCTTGTGGGCGGCGAGTTCTTCCTGCAGTTTTTGTTCGTTATCGAATCGCTCGATGACGTCCCACAGCGGGAAGGCCTCGCTCAACTCCTCGTCCATCTGATCCAACACGTTGCGATACTGCAGGATGTATTGAATCAGGTCGTCACCGGTCGACGACTCGCTTTCGATGGCCATTGGGAACTCGTCGAACACCTGACGCCACTTGGCGAAGCCCTCCTCGTAAAGCGTGCGGGCGCCGAACGGATCGCCCTGGCGAAAGGTGCGCGACGCCTTGAACATCGCTTCGCGCGCGGCGAGCGCATTGGGCGTTTGTTCCAACTTGGCACGCGTGTGCCAGTAGTCGTAATTGCTGTCGGCCTTGTAGTTGACCGTGTACCGCAGCCGCAGCGACTCGCGATCAATCTCGCTGGCCAGTTGCAGCGCCTGCTTCTTCTTGGCCGGATCGTCCTTGGCGATGCGCTCCGCCAACTGGCGATCGGTGACTTCGATCTTTCCCTGGGCCAGATAGGCCAATTCCATTTGGGCCGTCGTGCGCTTCTCGGGCGGCGTGTCCAAAGCGGCCTGCTCGGCAGGAGCGAGCGCGGCTCGCTTTTCGGCAGCGACCTTTTCGCGCAGTCCGGGCACGAAGGCGTCGAGCTCCGCTTGCATTTCCTTGACTTCGGCTGCCAGCTTCTCCTCGTCACCCAAGTGCAGGACAACGCCGGTCGAATGTTCGATAGGCAGGCGGCCGAACTCTTCCCATTCCTCCTGAGCCTTGATCCAGCCGCGTCGGGCCTTGTCGAAGTTCCCGTCTTCTTCGATCGCTTCGGAATAATTCATCTGCGACATGGCCGGGCTGGAATAGAAGATCCGCGGGCTCTTGCGGCCCATGCTCTTGCCCTTGTTGTCGACCGCGTCGACGCCCTTGAGATAGTATTCTTTGCCCGCCAGCCAGTTGTCGCGTTGATCGGGCGGCAGGTCGGCGGGATGAAAGTCATCGTCCTTCACGAACAACCGACGATATTGTACGTGCTCGTCCGCGCGGCCGATCTTCTGGCCGATGAACCAGCCCAGGTCCCACAGCAAATGGGGATTGTCGCGGTTATACTTTTCGCCTTCCTTGAGGAACTGGATGCCGCGGCGAACGAAGGAATAGCGATCGCGATAGTCGTCGAATTCGACCGACACATTGTAAGTGAGGTTCCAAGCCTGGAATTTCCAGAAGGTGATGAAATTCGGCTGCAACTTGGCGAGCTGTTCGAGCGTGGCGGTGAGGTTGGTCCAATCCTCTTTCATCTTGAATTTGTTCGCTTGACCCCACAAAAGATTTACGGCCACGCCGCGCAATCCGAGCGTGGCGAGCTTCATCGTTTCGCTGGCCGGGTCGATTTGGCCGAGGCTGGCCTGGCTGAGGGGATTCTCGGGATCGTTGCGCAAGCGGGCCAGTTTGCCGCCTTCGTCGTTCATCGAGGCCGGTGAGCTCAACAGTGCGAGCGGAAACAGCAGCACGGCGATGGCCATGCCGTAGGCAACTTTGCGATAGAAAGAACGACGTTCGTTCATTTGGCCACCTCACGCGTCCGCAGGCAGAAATAGCCGATCACGAAGAGTCCGAGAATGTAAGCCGCCGTAACCGCGAGGTCTTGTGCGATCTGATTCGTCGGAATGTTGAACCCGTAGGCGACGTAGTCGACCGTGCTGTACGAGCTGAAGTCGGGCAGCACTTGGGCCAGACTCAGCATCGCTTGCTTGAACACCCAATCAACCCACTGCATCAATTGCACGGAGAAGCCGCCGTCTTCGAGCCCCGTGGTCTGATTCTTCTGCGTTACCAGGCGCACGAGCGATTCGATCGGTCCGCCGCCGACCTGCTTGCCGGTGGCCACGTTGACGAAGAACTCTTTGAAGAATCCTAGCAGGATGAACGACACCGTGAAGAGCACTGCCACCGGGCCATTGAGCAGCGTGCTCGCGGTGACGCCGATCGAGATCACCAGCACCATCTGCACCCAGATGCCGAGTTGGGCCTTGATGTAGTTCCAGAGCGGCGAAGCGTCGGGCAGCCGGAGGTACAAGTCCGGCTGGGCAAAGCCGTAATATTGGGCCCCGTCGAGACATTGGACGACCACTTCGAGCCGGCCGTCCTTGGTCACGAGATCTTTCAAGAGATCGATCTCTTTTTGGCCGTTGTAGAGCTTCACCGGTATATCGAACGTGTTGATCGACGCGTCCTTGGCGGTGAAGATGTCTTCGTTGCTCTTCACATCCGGATTGTCCGGATTGCGGAGCCGGATGCTGCCCTGAATGCCTTGCTCGATGTCGCCCTTGTAGGTGCGGAAGACGCGGACGATCAGCTCGAGCGGCAGATACTTCTTACCATCTTCATCGGTGCGGAGGACCGACTCGTTGATGCCGTCGAGCGTCCAGACCGCGGCCGCGGCGCTACCGCCTTCGATGAAGCTGCGATAGGTCCATTCGCTGCCGACGCTGATGCCGCGCGGCGCCGGCGCCCCGCGACGATCGAGGAATCGCAGCCGGCCATATTGCGGCACGCGGGCCCGCAAGTAGCCTTCCGGGCCGGAGACGGCGTACTTTGGTTGTTCCGGCGTGCCGCTGTTCGTCACCGTGTGTTCGTGCCCGTTGGTCGAAAGGGCATTGCCGTTGCCGGCGGCATCCAAATCGACTTCGTGACGATGGTAATCGTCGAGCGTTGTGCGGCCGACTTTGCCGATGACTTTGCCGTCGGAGTCGACGACTTCTTCCAGTCGCGCGACGTCGACTTCGTGCGTGTGGTAGAGCGTCCGCACGACGAACAAGTATCCGAAAAAGCCCATGATCGCTAGCAGAATCGTGCCGACGATCGTGAAACCCAGAATGCGGCCGAGCACGATGTCGCCGGCACGGACCGGCTTGGTGACGATCGTGTAGATCGTTTTTGTCTTGAAGTCGTTCGGCAGGCTAAACGTGCTCAACAAGAGCGCGATCAACAGGATTAAATAGGTCGTTGCCGTGAGCACGAAGCTAAAGAGCAGCTTGGCCGGCTGCGGATAGTCGGTCTTGAGGAACCAGCCCGCGAAGAGCAGGATCAGGAAAAACACAACCAGCGCCACGACGACGCGACGGCGGAAAGATTCCTTGACCGCCAACCGGGCGATGGCCCACACCCGGCGCGGAGACGTGAGCGCCAACTCTGAGATGCCGTTGGTGACCACGCGATACGTGAGGTCGCCGGCCTTCATCGGTCCGTAACGCACCAGCGCCACCACGAAGCCGACTGCGAGCGCGAGGATCGCGAGCAACAGCGCCGTGATCAGGAACCGCGGCAGCGCTCCGATCTCGCCGGAACCGCCCAGCAACCAGACCAGAAAATCAAGCGGTGCGTTTTCGAGTACCATCTTCGGTCGATCTATGAACTCAGGCTTCCTAGCCCGACGTATGAATGCGAAATATCAGGCGGAAACGCCTGGCGGAATTAGTTGGGTGATGCGGCGGCCGGTTGGCCGTCGGCGGTCACGACGCGTCGGCCCGGGCGGGCTTCGCTGTCGCGGACGATGGACAAGAACAGCTCCTCGAGCGTGGTCGTGGGATGTTCGATGCTGACGAGCTCGCCGTGGTTCCGCTCGATCGCCTGACGAATTTCGTCCTGGCATTGCGGGCTCAAATTGCGTCCGCGGATTTGGGTCACGTCGGCGACCGTCAGCAAGGCGTCGACGCGGCCGAGCTCTTTCAATTCGCCTTGGTGCAGGATCGCGATTCGATCGCACACGTCTTGCACGTCGGCGAGCAAATGGCTGCACATCACGACCGTCTTGCCCTCACTCTTGAGCTTGAGGATCAGGTCCTTCATCTCGCGGGTGCCGATGGGGTCGAGGCCGCTGGTGGGCTCGTCCAACAGAATCAACTCCGGCTCGTTGATGAGCGCCTGGGCCAAGCCGATGCGGCGGGTCATGCCCTTCGAGTATTCTTTGAGTTGCCGTTTGCGGGCGCGTTCGAGGCCGACCATCGCGATCAGGCTGTCGATTCGTCGCTTGAGCTCTTTGTGCGGGATGTCGAACAGCCGGCCGTAGAAATCGAGCGTCTCGTCGGCGTTGAGAAAGCGATATAGATAGGACTCTTCCGGCAGATAGCCGATGCGATGGTTCTTGCTGACGTCGGTCGCGTCTTTGCCGAAGACCAGCGCCTGGCCTTCGGTTGGAAACAGGAGGCCCAAGAGCAGCTTGATCGTGGTGGTCTTGCCGGAGCCGTTGGGACCCAACAGGCCGAAGACTTCGCCTTGCTTGATCTCAAGGTCGAGCGCCTTGAGGGCCCGCACTTTTTGCCGGCCCCAGAAATCGCGGTACACCTTCGAGAGGGCCCGGGTTTCAATGACTGTTTCGCCTGCCATACAGAAAATCCTCGCTCAGGCCCGATCCAATTGATTTGCAGCCCGCAAAAGCCGGCTTCAGATTCCCTAAATACTTACCCCGCCACACGTTCGCTACGCGGCCGCGTTCCCGATGGTTCGACTCGTTGGTTCGCCGGCTTGCGGGGGTAAACATGTCACTATAGATGGCGCGCCCGGGGGTCGCAAGTTGCCCAATTGCCTACTCAAACCGCAGCAAGGCGTACTTTTTCTTGCCAGTTCGCAGGACGATCACGGTTTCACTGGCCAGATCGGCAGCCGTAAGTCGCGTTTCGACGCCTTCCACGCGGTGGTTATTCACATACACCCCGCCCTGCTCGCCGGTCCTCCGGGCTTCACCTTTGCTCTTGGCAAGGCCGGCGAGGACCAGGGCATCGACGATCGGCAGGCCGCCATCCTTCGTCAGTAATTCTTTCGAAACCGTCTGGCTGGGAACGTCGGCGAAGATCTGCCCCAATTGCGCATCATCGATATCGGCGATCTCGGCGCCGAAAAAAATCTCGGTGGCGCGGCGGGCGGCGGCGAGGCCGGCGTCGCCGTGGACCAAGCGGGTTAGCTCTTCGGCGAGACATGTCTGGCTCGCGCGGGCGGCGGCGTCTTCCGCGCGGGTGGCGTCGAGCGCTTCGATTTCTTCGCGCGGCAGCTCGGTGAGCATCCGCAAACACGGGCCCACGTCGGCGTCGTCGATGTTGATCCAGCATTGGTAGAACTGGTACGGGCTGGTTCGTGCGGCGGCGAGCCAGACGGCGCCTTTTTCGGTCTTGCCCATCTTCGTGCCGTCGGATTTCGTCAGCAGTGGGCAAGTCATTCCGTAGAGTTGCACGCTCCGCATCCGTCGTGCGAGGTCGATGCCGGCCGTGATGTTGCCCCATTGATCGCTGCCGCCGATTTGCAGTTCGCAGCCGACCGTGTCGTAAAGATGCACGAAGTCATAGGCCTGCAGCAGCATGTAGCTGAACTCGGTGTAGCTCAGGCCCGCACGGTCGCTAGCTTGATCGTCGCCCGAATGACCGTCATCGCGGCCGAGCCGGCCTTTCACCGAGTCTTTAGCAAGCATCATGTTGACGGGAAAATTCTTGCCGACGTCGCGCAAGAATTCGAGATAGTTCCACGGTCCGATCCAATCGTGATTATTCAAGAGCATGGCGGCGCTGCGGCCGTCGAAGTCGAGAAATTGCCGCATCTGCTCGCGGAGCGCGGCGACGTTCGCGTCGAGGACTTCCTTCGAAAGCAGGTTGCGCTCCTGACTCTTGCCGCTCGGGTCGCCAATCATGCCCGTCGCGCCGCCGACAACAGCGATCGGCTTGTGCCCGGCCCGCTGAAACCTCCGCAGCAGCATGAGCGGCAACAAGCTGCCGACGTGCAGACTGTCGGCCGTCGGATCAAAGCCGGCATAAACTACGCGCGGTTTCGCCTCCAGCCACGCGGAGAGCCCGGCATCGTCGGTGGTTTGGTGAATCAAACCACGCCAGCGGAGATCGTCGAAGAACATTGCAGATTGTCGGTCGTGGAATGTGAATGGAAACCGGCAATTTACAGTCCGCGGTCCAAAATCCGCAATCCGCAATTTGGTCAGCGAAACAGATCGTCGCCCGCGAAGGGATGGTTGAAACCGTCCGGTTTCGGTTTCGGCAGCACTTTCAGGACTTGCTCGGCCAGCTTCAGGTCGTCGCGGGTGGTGATCTTGAGGTTCATCGCCGAACAGGGCACGATGGTGACCGCGCGACCGAGGCGTTCGACGAGTTGGGCATCGTCGGTAACCGAATCTTTTCCGCGCTTGGCGTAGGCTTCGATCAAGAGCTCGCGGCGGAAGACTTGCGGCGTCTGAGCCATCCAGAGCGATTGCCGGTCGACCGTGGCGGTGATTTGCTTTTTGCCATCGACGCGCTTGAGCGTCTCGGCCACCGGTGCGGCGAGGATCGCGGCTCCAGTTCGCTCGGCCGCCTCGAACACCTGCTCGATCCACTTGTCGGCGACGCAGGGCCGAGCCGCGTCGTGAACCGCGACGAAATCGATGTCGCTCTTCACGCGTTCGAGCGCCCGCTGGACCGAGTCGGCGCGATGCTCACCGCCCTCGACAATCTGAATGTCCATGATCGCCACATTCGCGCCGAACTTGCGATCGAAATCTTCGCGATCTTCCGGAGCGACGGTGATGATCGTCTGCTTGACGTCGCTGCGGTTTTGAAACCGGTCCACCGAATGCAGCCAGACCGCGCGGCCGCCGAGGATCGCGAACGGCTTCTTATAGTTCCGGTCGTCGAAGCGGGTGCTCTTGCCGGCGGCGGTGATGATCGCTGCGAAGGTGGCCATGGGAATCAGGATACAGGATTCGGAGGTCGGAGGTCAGGGAGGCTGAAGACTGGAGGTGCGGAATGCCACTCTCCTTGTCTCCCAGTTTGCTTGTCTTGCTCCTTCGGTCGTCATGCTCGAGGCTCCTGTCAATCGACGATTTGTCGCCTGCTGATCCGGGCCGAGGCGACAATTGTTGCTAGGGCTCGAGGTTTTTCGCGTTTTGTCAGCACTCCTTTTTGTCCGTCTCGCAAATCGTTGCCGGCTTTCGGATTGCCAGTTGTCGTCCGCAGGCGAACTCGCTGCGAGGCGACAATTAGCGCCCGAATTGTCGCCTGTCGGTCACGGAAACGACGTAAAAACTCAAGCAGAACGTATCCGGTGTTCGACAAAATAGCGCCTCCAATTGTCCGATAGAGTCGCCTGGCACGTTCCCACGCTTTGCGTCTCGCTCTTCGCCGGAAGTTCTCACGCAAAGGCGCAAAGTGAGCGCCGGCTAACAGCGCGTGGCCGATAGCTTCAAGCTTTTCGATGTCAAAGAGCTGCTTCGGCCGAGTGCGGAGGAATTTTTGGCCTCACGCTGTATCTATGGCGGAGGAACCGCTGGCGGAGGAAATTGCCTCACGCCCGCGGTGGATGGCCTCGCACGCAGTCGGTCGACGTTCATTCTACAGAGTAGTGGCTGTATGTATAGTCCCTATTTTTGGCCACCCCCCAGTGGAGCAGGAGAACAGAGAGGCTCAAACTGGTGTTTGACGGAAGGACAGAGCTCACCACGGAGACACGAGGGCACGGAGAAGAAGTTAGGAACTCTAATCTTCGCTGATCTGCGCTAATCGGGTTTAGCGGCGATCCGTGGAGATTGGCGTTCGCTGTTCGTCAAACCGGTGTTTGACGGATGGAGTTCGCCGCGATGGGGCGTGATCCGCCATCCGTTGCGGTTTGCAACGTCGCTCCACTCAGCACCCGCGTCGGCGCAGTTTCCACAAGAGGACTTTGGCGAAGTCACGCCAGAGTATTGCCCAATGTGCCGCAAGCCGTGCGCTCGAGGTAGGTAATGCAGCCAGCGGGGTAGCGTAAATTCCTCGACAATAATGCAAATTTCTTGTGGATTCCAGCAGGGGGTGATAGATTGGCGCGCGGCACGATACGTTTGGGAGCACAACGCGCATGTCTCGTCTCACGAAATGGGACTGGTGTAGAGCGTCAGCGTGGCATCACCGCCGGTCGACGACACGTCCACGGGCGGTCTGGCCCTTAGTTCGCCGATTGCGGATCGAGCCCTTGGAGGATCGGCGGCTGCTGTCGATCACGGTCAACACGCTCGTGGACGAAGCGGACGGCAGCATCGTCGATGGCGACGTGTCGCTCCGCGATGCGATCGCGGTTGCGGCGTCGGGCGAGACGATCGACTTCTTGGTCACCGGCACGATCAATCTGACGGGCCTTGGCGATCTCGTCATCAACAAGAATCTGACGATCGACGGGCCGGGGGCGAGTTTGCTCACGATCCGGGCGTTCGATCCCAGCGCCGCAGTCCGCGACGGCAGACGGGTCTTCAACGTCGACGACGGCAACCTGGCGACCTTCAAAGACGTTTCGATCAGCGGCCTGACGCTCAGCGGCGGCGATGTGAACAGCGCCGGTGGGGCGATCCACAACGTCGCGGAGAATTTGAGCATTTACGCCTGTACGATCAGCGGCAATCACGCTGTGTCCGGCGGCGGCGTCCGCAACAGTGCCGGCCATCTGTCGGTCACCGGCAGCACGATCAGCGGGAACACGGTCCTGTCGAACGGCGCGGGGATCGAATCCTCAGGCGGCACCTTGAGCGTTGCCCAGAGCACCATTAGTGGCAACACGAGTCCATCGGGCGGCTCCGGCGGCGGCATCTTTAGCTCGTCCACCGCGACGATCGATTCCAGCACGATCTCGGGCAACTCCGCGAACTACGGCGGCGGCGTCAATCACATTGGCGTGGGCATCCTCACGACGATCACCAATAGCACGATCAGCGGCAACTCGGCGCGGAGAGACGGCGGCGGCGTGGGGGCCTTCTACAGCGACGTGATCGTGCGGCACAGCACGATCACCGGCAACCGGGCCGACTCGGACAACAATGGCACAGGCAACGGCGGCGGCGTGTATGTGACTTCGACCCTCAGCAACGCGACGATTGACCACACGATCGTGGCCGGCAACCTCCGCCAGGTTTCCGCGCGTGATGATGTCTTCGGCGCGATCGTCGCATCGAGTGCTTTCAACCTGGTCGGCGTGGATACGGGTTTGACGGGTATCAGCAATGGGACGAACGGCAACCAGATCGGTACGGGCGCGTCGCCGATCGATCCGCTGTTGAGTCCACTGGCCGACAATGGCGGGCCAACGATGACGCACCAGTTGCTGACAGGAAGCCCGGCGATCGAGGCCGGCGACCCGGCGGCAGTGGCAGGCGTGGGCAACGTCCCACTATTTGATCAGCGCGGCGCGCCCTTTGCGCGGGTTGCCGACAGGGACGGCGACGGCACGTCGCGGGTTGACATCGGCGCGATCGAGCGGCAGTCGTTGGAATCATCGAATTTCGTCGTGGATATTCTGGTCGACGAAGACGATGACAATTATTCGCCGGGCGATTTATCGCTCCGCGAGGCGATCCTTCTGGCGCATTTTAATGCTGGAGCTGAGACGATCACGTTTGCGCCCGCGCTGACCAGCGGCGGACCGGTCACAGTCCTGCTGACGCGCGGCGAGCTGGCCATCCACGATTCGATGACAATAGAGGGGCCCGCCGCTAGCTTGTTGACCATCGATGCCTCCGGCAATGATCCATCCGGTGCTCCTGGCAATGGCAGCCGCGTGTTTAACATCGATGACGGATCGGCGGCAACGATGCTGGAGATTGAACTTGCGGGACTGACGGTCACGGGTGGCGACGAGAGTGCTGACGGTGGAGGGATTTTCAACGCGGAGAACCTGATCATAACCAACAGCACGATCAGCGGAAATCATGCTGGCCTCAACGGCGGGGGCATCGCCAATTCAAACGGCAACGTGGTGATCAGCGGCAGCACAATCAGTAATAACAGCGCTACTCCTGTGTCCTTCCTCTTGTTCGTGCAAGGCGGCGGCATCTTCAACAATGGTGGCACTTTGACAATTGCGAACAGCACGATTAGTGGCAATGCGACCGCGGAACGTGGCGGCGGCATCGCCAGCACCGGCGGTTTGATGGTCACCAACAGTACGATCAGTGGCAACAGCTGTTCGAATTCTGCCGCAAATGGCCTCGGTGGGGGCATCTTTACCTCTGGGGGCGTGGTGCGGCATTGCACAATCACAGGCAATTTTGCGGAAGTGGACGGCGGCGGGATATTAAGCACTAGCGCGCTAACGCTCGATCATTCGATCGTCGCCGGCAACACCAGGAGAGAATTTGGAATATTCTTTCCCGACGACCTCTCCGGACCCGCATTCGCCATTTATAGCATGATCGGCCTTGGCCAGCAGTTTTTGGGTCCGCTGGCCGATAACGGCGGGCCGACGATGACGCACGCACTGCCGTTCGGCAGCCCGGCGATTGACGCGGGCGATCCGAATTTCGATCCGGCCGATCCGGACGGCGATCCGATGACCGACGATGCGGTGCCCTATGACCAGCGCGGCGCGCCATTCACCCGCGTGTTCGACGGCAACACCGACGGCGGCGCGCGGATCGACATCGGCGCATTTGAGTCGCAGCCCAAAGGCGTGCAGGGCGACTACAACCAAAACGGCGTCGTCGACGCGGCGGACTACACGGTGTGGCACAACACACTCGGGTAGATGGGCCTGACGCTGTTCAGCGGTGCCGACGGCGATGGGGATGGGATGATTGATGAGGACGATTACGGCGTGTGGAAGTCGCATTTTGGGGAGACGATTGAGCAGGGAGCAGGGAGCTCGGTGCAGGGAGTGAAGGCAGAAGACCCTCACCCGCTCGCAGCTGCGCTGCTCCCTCACCCGCTCGATAACTCGCGGCCTCTCCCGGAGGGAGAGGCGGTGTACGCCACACTGGCGGAGCCGGGGGCTGGCGGATATGCGCACGTGGATGGTCGAGTCGTTGAACCGGGTAATCAGCCCCCGGCTCTGCCGGCGATTGGTGCGCGGGGAATGGCTTTCGACGAGTGGGCGGTTGATTTGCAGTCGGCGAAGAAGGGGCGTGGTAGGTTGCAACTCCCGACCCATTCCGAAACCGGACGCCCCGCGCGAACGACCGATGACGCGCTGTTAGCGTGGTTCGCGGCAAGTGGACGATCGGGAACCGAAATTCGAAACACGATCTCGCGCGAGTCGGCTGTGGACGACGAAGCAGAGATGCCGACGGATGTGCTTGATGCCGTTTTCACGACGGTCCAGCCGACTTGGAAACTCTGTTGCTAGACGCGAGATTGCCGCCGCGCAGAAGTACTTTGGCACATGCCGGCGAGAGTGGTATACTGGCGCTTGTTCTATGCGCGAGGTGGAGGGCGGAGATCATACATGTCTCGACGTTTGCGCTTCGACGGTCACGTGGCTCAACGTCGTGATCGGCGGCGATTGAATTTCGAGCGGCTCGAGTCGCGGCGGATGATGGCTGCGTTCGACGTGCTGGTCTTCTCGAAGACCGCCGGCTTCCGGCACGATTCGATCGACGAAGGCGTGGCGGCGATTCAGGCGCTGGGGGCCGCCCACGATTTTTCGGTCGTGCACAGCGAGAATGCTGCCGACTTTAACGCGACAAATCTGGGGCAATTCGAAGCTGTCATCTTCCTGAGCACCACCGGCGACGTGCTCGACGCCGCCCAGCAAACCGCGTTCGAAAACTATGTCCGCGCCGGCGGGGGCTATGCGGGCGTCCATTCCGCCGCCGACACCGAATACGGTTGGTCTTGGTACGGCGAGTTGCTCGGTGCGTACTTCTCGAGTCATCCGGCCATTCAACAAGCGACGATCAAGGTGGCCGACCATGTTCACGCGTCGACGGCGAACCTGCCCGAGCGCTGGGTGCGGACCGATGAATGGTACAACTACACCGTGAACCCGCGCGGCGACGTGCATGTGCTGGCGACGCTCGACGAATCGACCTACACGGGCGGCACGCAGGGCTTCGATCACCCGATCAGCTGGTATCAGTACTTCGACGGAGGCCGCTCGTGGTACACCGGACTCGGCCACACGGCCACCTCCTATTCGGAGCCGCTGTTTCGGGACCACTTGTTGGGCGGCATTCTGTTCGCCGCGGGTCAGGCCCCAACCGACCTCGGCGCGACCGTCGACGCGAATTGGCGAAAGGTCGTGCTGGAGCCGGACGTCACCAACGCCGTCAGCCTGGCGGTCGCGCCGAGCGGCGAGGTGTATTTCGTCGAGTCGGGCGGCAATTTGAAGATTTACGATCCGACGACGGGAACGACGGCCATCGCCGGCGCGCTCTCTGTTTTCAATCAAGGGGAAGACGGATTGTTGGGCGTCGCACTCGATCCGAATTTCGAGACAAACCGCTGGGTCTATCTGTATTACTCGCCCGCCGGGCCGGACCAGGTGCAGCATCTAACGCGGTTCACCATGGACGGCAACACGCTCGATCTCGACTCGGAGCAGGTCCTGCTTGAGATCCCTGTGACGCGGGTACAGCCCACTCAGTCGGACGGTCATTCGGCCGGGTCGCTGGCGTTTGGGCCGGACGGCTTGCTCTATGTCTCGACCGGCGACGACACGGTGCCCTTCGAGTCGAGCGGCTACGCCCCCATCGACGAGCGGCCGGGACGCGAACGGTTCGACGCGCAACGGGCTTCGGCCAACACCAACGATTTGCGCGGCAAGATCTTGCGGATCAAGCCGGAAGACAATGGGACGTACACCATCCCCAGCGGAAACCTCTTCCCCGCCGACGCCACGCATCGGCCTGAAATCTATATCATGGGCAACCGCAACCCGTACCGCATCTCGGTCGATTCGGAGACGGGCTGGCTGTACTGGGGCGACATTGGGCCGGACGCGAGCAACGATAGTTCGAACCGCGGTCCGCGCGGGTACGACGAAATCAATCAGGCCCGCGAGGCGGGCAACTACGGTTGGCCTTACATCATCGCCGACAACAAAGCCTACCGCGACGTCGACTTCGCCGATCTGCCGCCTCCGCAGCCGCCGCTATTTAACCCGAACAACCTGCAGAACAACTCACCGAACAACACCGGGGCCTTGAATCTGCCAAACGCCAAACCGGCCCTGATCTGGTACCCGTACTCAAATGACCTCGCGCTTAATCCATTCCCGGAACTGAGGATTTCCACGACCGGCACAACGAGCCGGACGGCCATGGCGGGACCGGTCTATCATTTTGATCCCACGGTGGATTCCGATACCAAGCTGCCCGAGTATTTCGACGACACGCTGATCATGTACGATTGGTCGCGGAACGCGTTTTGGGAGGTCAAGCTCGACCAGAACGGGCAAGTGCTCAAGATCAATCGAATGTTCGCCGACCTGACGTTCGCGCGGCCGATCGATGCGGAGCTGGGACCGGACGGGGCGCTCTACGTGCTGGAGTGGGGCGAGCTCAACGGTCCATTCAACGGCAATAATCCGGACGCGCAGCTGGTGAGGATCGAGTTCGTTGGAAACTTGCCCAACCTGATCGGCGACTACAATAAGAACAATGTCGTTGACGCAGCGGATTACACGGTCTGGCGCGATTCGCTGGGGCAAACCGGAGTCGCGCCATTCAGCGGAGCCGACGGCAGCGGCAACGGTTCCGTTGGACAGGAAGATTATGCGGTTTGGAAGTCGCACTTTGGCGAGACGATCGAGCAGGGAGCGGGGAG